>JAFYUH010000076.1 GCA_017549605.1 Bacteroidales bacterium | reverse complement strand
TATATAAACATTCACATATACATACATATACACCGCACTCATACACTTTTATTCACACATTACATACACTTACCTTCTTAAAATATCTTCAAATTCGCATAGGGGTAGACCTTCCTTCTCCAATCACCATACACCTTCAATTTTAAGCGAAAATCGGGTATATAACACCTCTCATATACACCTTATATATACCCTTATATACACCTCTTATATACCGACTTATATGCAAAAAAAATAAGAGGTATACGGATTTCTCTGTATACCTCTTATTTTTACTTATTCAAGACCCTTTCTATCACACTCATCTGACACATCGTGAAGCGTGTCCAAAAGCTCATATAAGAACTCTAAAGGAAAATTAACTCCTTTTTTCGTAAACCCTGTGAATCTTTCAGTAGTCACATAGTGTCTTATGTCAACGTGGGGAAGTCCATACTCACCACCACGCTTTACACTTATGACGAGCTTATTCGTTTCATCGAGTTCCAACTCTCTTGGAGGGATTTCGTCCTTATACTCATCAGGTGGAAGCTCTCTGTACTGCTTTTTCTCCTCTTTCTTTACTTCGGGCTTCTTCTCCTCTACTATGGGAGTTCTTTGGATTTTTCTTGCTACTTTGATTGCCATAGCTCTTTCACTCTCTTTCTTGCATTTCTGCATAAATATTCAAGTACCGTTAAGCACTTTGTGTAAGATTTGACCTCGGTGAGGAGTAAGGTCAAGTCCTGTGGCAAGGTGTTTAACGAAGTCTCTCATAAGTCCTTGCACTTATGGGAGATAAGTAATAGGATTCTCCTTGTGCATCGTGGTGTGACACACTAAAATACAGTCCCTTACCTCTGTTCAAGGAGTACACACTAGCACTCCACTCACAGTCGGGCATAAAGTTGGTCAGGAAACTACCACCTACACGCTCTGCATCTGCTTCAGTGTTGATATAGAACACTTTGTAACCACTGAGATGTCTCCAACCGAGGTTCTCTGCTTCGCACATTACATACCCTGTGGGGAAACGCTTCTTCACAAGAGTACCAAGTGCTATACAGAAGTCTTCCCAATCAAATTCATCGGGGTAAGGCTCTATTTCCAATATAGTCTTTTTACTGATTTCCTTCATTCTTGCTGACTTCATCACTGTTCTCCTTGCTGTCTTAATGCTTCACCGAATATCTGTTCAAAAGCAGTGTCTTCAAGCAGTATTCTCTGCCCGGCACTCATCTCTTGACCAAATATCTGACTTGCAGACTCAGGACGAATGACTACCATTCGCATTGTAGGATAAATGTCTACACCCTTGTCTTGTTGCATAGGTGGTCTGTACGGCTCAGGTCTCTGAGTCGTTGCTTCAAGAATTGCTACACCCATTGACCACTGCTCTGCACAGTGTTCACAAGGAACATAGTCCAAGATGCAGTTCTTAGGTGCTTCACTGTCTTCTCGGTCAATTTTACCGAACAGTGCTATTTCGTTCTTAGGTTCTCCACACCAAGCACACACAGGGATTGTGGGGTTGACTCCGTGTTTGGGACTTAATTTGATGTTGTTTGCCATAATTCTCTCTCACTCTCTTTTAAATATTTGACCTGTCATCATCAGGTGTAGTAGGTCATCTCTACACTACCCTCCGAAGAGGGTTTCGACTAAATCATAGGAATGTGCCCAATAAAGTCGGCATCTTGGGACATTATCAGTGCCTTGGCTATTTCGTGGCTTGCTTCGTTACGACCATCGTATCTGTAGTCATCACTCGCACAGGTGCAGAGCCAATGAATACAGAGTCGAGTAAAGGACTGTTGTAATGTCCTATGCTCTTTGGTCATCTCTTTGCAGAAACCTTCATAGTCAAAAGTAAAGCTGTTTAGCATCTCAGATACTTTAGAAACCTGTTCTTGTGTCTTGTTATTCATAATTACTTCCTTTCATATTTTATAATTTTATGGAGTATATTTGCCGCACCACATACATACAAGAAGTAGGGTACTATTATTCCTCCACACTGTCTTAAAGTGATGTAATCACTTTCAAGGGAAGCCATAAATCGTAACATAGCTAAAAAGCTTATGAGTACTGTTATAACCAACACAGCGGTTATCGTATTTGTTACCCAAGGTCTTAACTTTCTTTTTTTCATTGTCTTTTCCTCACTCTCTTAAAATCACTTTGACCTGTCTCATCAGTAGCAGGTGGTCAATTCTGCTAGACCCATTTCAGGGTTTCGACTCAACAACCTTTTGGTTGAATCAGGGGCAGGTGTTTCACTGCCCCTTTCAGACTTTGCTTATGCTTCAACCACTTCGTAAATCTCAAATTCGAGACCTGCGGAGTATCTCATCATAAACTTGCTACCATCGTTTGCTTCGCACTCAGTAGGCACAAGGTCTTCCTCGATGAATCTGAACATTGCTTCCGTATAGGTAGACAGTGCATAGATTCTGTCAATACCCTCGCACACATAAAGTGCCTGAAGCGTATCGAGGTCGTGAGGGAAGCCACCCTTAGGAACAGGTACTTCATACGACTGACCATATGCAAACTCTTTGATGTGTCTCTTAGTCCAATAACAAGCGAAGATGAGGTTCTTGTCGCCCTCGATGGCTTCACGGATTTCCTGAATGGTGTGGTACTTGTCGGGGCAAGCAACGAGCTTGCCAAGTGACTCGTGGTCAATCTCTTTCGGGAAAATTCGTGCCATAGGCAGGTCTTTCTTGGTGAGACCATCAGTAGCAACTACTTTCGCAGGTTCGCTCTTCTCCTTCTTAGGAGTGACCTTCTTGGTCTTCTTCTCAGGAGCAGGAGCTTCCTCTTCAGCAGGAGCTTCTTCTGTAGTCTCTTCCTCTTCGGCTTCTTCAGGAGTCTCTGCCACAGGCTCAGCAACTTTCTTCTTGCCAAGCTTAGGCTTAGGACTGTTCTCTACCGCAGGCTGAGGAGCAGGAGCAATAAAGCTCATAATTTCCTTCGCCAAGTCATAGAGGTCACTCTTTGCGACTTCTGCCTCGTTCTTCTCAACACCCTTCAAGGTGTAGTTGATTCGGGAGAGAAGTCCCTCGTCTTTCACAGTCTGTACAGACTCCTTGATGAACTCGATAAGACCCTTCTTGTTTGTCTTTGCAGTGATGTTTGCCATAATGTTTACACTCTCTTTCTGCCTTTCGGCTTTAAATAATAATTTTGACAGGTGTTAGATTTTAGAGCTTTACTCACCACACTTTCGTGTGGGAGTGAGTCTTATGCAATTCTGCGAACTTTGCCGTTCACATTCTCAAAGAACACATAGCCGAGTTCACTGCAATCAGGGTAGTCAAGGTTCTCGACCCAAGCAAGTACTCCGTTTCTCTTTGTGGGAGTACCCTTGTCTCTTACAAAGGTCAGGCAAGTACCAAACTGTGTAGCATTGGTGGTGAACCACTTGATACTCTTGTCTTTGCCACTGTTGTACTTGCGAGTAGCACTCTCAACAACCTCTTTGGTTTTCTCTTCAAGGTCATAGTGGTACTCACCTTTCAAGGTGTTCAGTACATACTTCACAAGGTGAGTTAAATGCTCCTCGTTCTCGATGTGTACTGTGAAGCCCATCATAGAAGCTTCTGCATCTGCGTTCCATTTGTTCTGAATTGTTGTCATTTTGTTTTCCTCACTCTTTTAAATTATTTCGCCATTCAAATATGGTGAGTAAAACTCTAAAATCCTTCACTCTGTAGGTAGTGATTTTATCACCCCTTTTAAGCACATTAGCATCTCTGCCAATGTACTTAAAGGTCTTAGGACTTCCTTCTGTGGTCGTGTACTATCTCACCGTCAACAAAGACTTCCTCGTCTTCAGGGTCGTAGGAGATAAACATTCCTGCGAGAATGTCGTGTCTAAGTTCACACGACTCAACGAAGTGGTTCTTGCCATCTTCTGTAAAGAAGAGGACACCATTCAGGTTGGGGACTATTGAAGTCACACCAAGTATAAGGTGTCTCTGTCGGTTCAGTCTGTAACCCACTGTAAAGTTTGTCTTAATCATAGCGTTTCTCCTTTAAGCTTTTTAGTTTTGGGTAATGTGCTTAAAAGGAGCGATAAAGTTTACCTTTATCACTTCAAGTAGTGGGTTCGTATAAGCCCTCAAACAGTTATGTACTATCTTATCATATCAATAAATTCAACCAATGTGTTTATATCATTGACTTTCAGGTCTTCAAAATCCGTGCTCTTTAGAGTCTCGTAGAAAGAATCCGTTACTGTGATTACTGTATAGCACTCTATATCCGAATCACTTACCATCAGAGGTATTGCACTAATGCTGAGGTCTCTTATCAATTCGCAGAAGTCTTTTAATGACTCCATATCGCAGTTGGTGGGAAGATAGGAGTAATAACCCTCAGCATCAAGTGTCTCTTTTGCTTCATCGACTGACTCTGCACCATAGAAATAAATATTGTTTACGTTGTCAAGAATCTTGTGACCTTTCTCATTAAAGAAGTCAAAATCTTCGTGCCAACCTTTTCTCAAACTTGCTACTATAACTGTTTTCATAATAAATCCTCACTTTCAAATGCTGTTTGAGGACTTATATGAACCCGCTACTCAGAGAGTGAGTGAAAGAGTCGCACCTAACTTTTAGCTTGGTTAGGCTGTTACTGTTTTTTTTGCTTACTTTGAGTACTACAGCAGTATTCACGATACACACACAGACAGGTTGACAGGCTGTCAGGCTTAAAAGCTACATTTTACACGCTATCACTTTTTAAGGTTTAGGGGTGTTGTATGGGTGAATCGTTCAGGGTTCAGCGTTAAACAGACATTTTAAAAAATCAATATTTAATTGTCAAAGAACTGCACTTGCTATAGGTTTTTCACTTTCAGCACTTTCAAGCTACTTCACAGGCTGTCACGCTTTCGGTTTTGCTTGACGCTACTTGTTACTTTTTCTGAGTGGTGGGCTTGCTAAGCTTGACACTCTATATTCTATAACTTGTGGGACTCTTACACGCTGTAAAGCGTGGCTGTTTGAATCTCTTCTTCAAGATGCTGTGGTCTTGCTTGCATCTTTCAGCATAGATAGTGTAGCACACTTTGACAGCGTTTGCAAGGGTTTTTTGTGAATTTCATACGATTCTACATTCTATACAAAACACGCTGTCGGTTTTTGTATACTATGCACAAATGGTGTCAACGGTTGCGACTGTTTCAAGCTCTCAGGAGCGTGTGTACGCTCTCAGGAGCGTGTGTACGCTCTCAGGAGCGTGTGTACGCTCTCAGGAGCGTGTGTACGCTCTCAGGAGCGTGTGTACGCTCTCAGGAGCGTGTGT
>JAFYUH010000075.1 GCA_017549605.1 Bacteroidales bacterium | reverse complement strand
GTTGAAGCTGAGGCGTCATAAAGCGTGTCCAACTGGAAATAATCCCTGATTTCCTTCGCCCGGACACTATCTTTTACGTATTCAATATCAACGAAAGTCGAGTCAGGACTGTATGCACCGCTTGTCCTGAGCAGTTCGACTCTTTCCTCAAATCGAGCCAGGTTGCTTTCATTGAAGTTAATGCTTACGTAATACAGTTTTGATGTGTTGATGAAGATGATAAATGCAACAGTCGATGCTCCGATGACTGCCAGCAGATATACTATGGTTTTGAGGATTATCTTGAAAGTTCGTTTCATAGCTTTATCTATTTCTTTCTGTTTCTCCAAAGCTCAAACAATAGCAATAGTATAGCAAATACAACTGCGCTGATCAGGGTGCCTGCAACATACCTTGTGGTCATCATCTCGTTGAGTGTCACACCGCTGATCATATCAAAGATAATTTCAAGGATTATCCATATGATAAATGCTACGGTAATAAAGAGTACACTTTCTTTTGTAAATATTTTCATAAGTCTTAAATTATTTCTTTTGATTTTTCAAGGTCCTTTCTGCATACCTGAACCTGAACAGGGGAGCCGTTCCCTTTGATGTAGACAGGACTGTCCTTCTCAACTATCATCGCCTTGATGCCGTTGCTTTCAAGCTTGTTGCATAGGTCTTCTGCTGTCTGCATATCTTCGCATTCGGCAGCTACGACAAGTGCCTTCTCATCTTCCTGCGTATTCTTCTCCTGCTTCTTCTTAATAAGCTCATCAAATAGTGCTACGGCAAGAGCAAATGAGAGCCAATGGAGCAATCCAAGAGAGAAATCATCGTCGGAAAATCTCTGAATCAGCCCTTCCATCGCCAGCGACCCGACGAACATAACGGTAGTTGTAGTCAGTATTCTACGGCATATCCTGATGATGTCATCGCTTCTATCTATACCTTTCTTCCGGCTGTTGATAATGTCGCACACGACGAATATCACCGTAAGGAATATGCAAGTTGCAGCGGTAGGTATTATACTGATTTCATCTTCACCACCAAACAGATTGAATATCTGGTCGAGGACAAAAGCAATCACAAAATATATCAGCATCAGCACAACGCTCGCCAGAACGTATGCCAGAATCTTCTTCAGGATAGTTTTAGTTTTTGGATTCATAAGCTTTTCTTGCATTGTAGAATATGAAGGAGTTGAGTAGGTGGTACAAGCCGACAAAGGCGAATGCAAGACCCATCCACATCATCTCACTTTTTACGATGACTGCTGTGATGCAAAGTCCGATCAGTATGCTGGCACAAATGACATTGATGGTATGATAACCTTTGTTGAATTCTGTCAGTGTTTCAGGGTGATTTTCCCTTTTTATCCTGACTATCAGAGCCGTCGGCAGGAAAACCAAGACCAGCGTAATAGCTGCGATCATCATCCAGTCATAACCATTCTCACCTTTAATGTCAGGCAGACAGGATATCATAAAGCAGGTGAGTCCCCCTGCCATAGACAGTGTTCGGAAAAGTTTAAGCGTCTTCATAACATTTAGATATTATCTGATTATTCCAATCACTACAAGCACAGCTATTGCAGCCCATATAGCATATGTTGAATACTTCAGGATCTTATTTGTAGTGCTGCTGAACTGAACCTTTTGTTTATAGAGAATCAGGTCACACCATATGATGTCTGCTGCCAGAGGCAATAGGGATATGTAGAAAAGGATACGTCCTTCGCCCCCGTATGCAAAATGCAGTGCGTCAAACAGGAACATTATCGAGAGCAGCAGATTTGAAACTTTGTCATCTGCCAGTCTTTTCAAGTATTCTTTCCAGGATTTGTTATTTTTAGCTTTTGTTGTCATAAGCCTTCTTTGCTTTGTATAGAATGATATTGTTAGTTGTTGAATAAATTACACCTGATACAATAGCCAGATAAAGCCAGTTGAAATATCCTCCCACTCCCCAGCAAAATCCGACTATCGACAAAGCTGTCATAAGTACGATAGAGACGAAGTTGGCTATTATCATTCCCTTCTCTGTCTTGGCAAGATATGCCGGATTGTTCTCGTTTTTAGTACGTATATAAAAGCTTACAGGACCGAAGATGAAGATGACGCCAAATGTCGTTGCAAGGATTCCGTCAAATCCTTTATCCAAGGTTCTATAAACAAAAAACACAATCAAAAACGCCATCATCGGCACAAATGAAGCTGTGCGGCAATATTTCAATGCTTTCATGGCTATTCCTTCTTCTTATAATTCATATTGTAAATGCTGACAACAAGCCAAGCTACAGCAGTAACGATGTAGATCCATGCTCTTACAGAATGTCCATCATCAGCGATTTCCCATATGCCGAGAAGCAGCCATGATACAGCAAGGACCAAATGTAATATTCCTTGCTTCGGGTTACGAAGTTGATTTCTCATATCCGAATCATTAATAGTTGATTTCTTATTATCGTGGCATATTGCTCAACCAGACCTTACGAGTCAGATAACCGCTCGCAAAGCAAAGAAGACATGCGATAGAAGTTATTATGACCTTGATAAATATATCAGACACATCAGCTATAGCTGTACATCCTATTGCAACACCAATAGCCAGAAGCAGGTTGCAACCTATGTTTTTCCATACAGTTTTTGTGTCCATCCAATCTGGATAACCGAACCACAGTACAGGATGTGTCGGATTCTTGAAGAATAGAGCTACAGAATAGCAGATAAAGGCACACGCTATCAGCACACAATACTGCCATCCATAAAGGAAACCGAATGGAATACCTATGAGAGAAACTCCAATCGTTGATAGAATGTGTTTGGTTGTGTATGGTTTCATGGTTATTCTTGATTTAAATTTTCAGACTCATAGGCTTTTCTTGCGTTATAGAATATGAAGGAGTTGAGTAGGTGGTACAAGCCGACAAAGGCGAATGCAAGACCCATCCACATCATCTCACTTTTTACGCTGACGGCTGTGATGCTAAGTCCGATCTGTATTCTGGCACAAATGACATTGATGGTATGATAACCTTTGTTGAATTCTGTCAGTGTTT
>JAFYUH010000074.1 GCA_017549605.1 Bacteroidales bacterium | reverse complement strand
TTTCAATGAATGCTATTTCTTCTTCAAGAAGGATTCTTTGAGTTTGTAGAGGGAGATGCCGTTGAAGGAGAAGTATTTCGGACCTTGGCAGAGGCCGGAGACGCTGCGTTTGTTGCGAGGCATGTGTTTGGCTGTGAACTCCGCGAGGGTGTAGAGTTCGCCGACACATTCGACTTTGTTGTCTTCTGCTACTGTGAGTTCTGTGCCGTTCGGGGTGTAGATGATCTTGTCGCCGATGGATACGCCGTGTTCAAGGAGGTTGAAGTTGGCGAATTCCGGGTTGATGAGTTCATCTGTGTTGAAGAGAGCGTCTTCACCCATTGGCTTTATCATTGACTCTATGTAGTCGATCTCGTCTTTGGAGAGGTTGTATTTCTTGTAAAGTTCGATGTCAGTCCAAGGTTTTGACCAGTCTTGGAGGGGAACAAATTGGAACACTTCTCGACTTGTATGCTGAGTCCTCTTCTTAATCGACACAAGATACCTAAAGAAACATGTCCTTATATAGGAAATCACGTTTTCAACAACTTCTTTAGAAGAAAATTCGCCATTATACCCTATAACGAGATATGTAACCGAACACACAGAACCAGGCTCACCATAAAATGGGCGACCTAAAACAACAGAATCATTACCTGAACCACCAGCATTGGGTATATATATTTTATGAATATTTAATGCCTGCTTATTTTTAGGAATGTCACATTCTCTTATCCAGCCATAGCCAGATGAGTCCATTTGTCTGTTAACATAAAATTTAATTGGATGGGCGTCATCTCTTTCCTTAACATATCCTTTCCAATTTGTGCCTAAAATACTCTCGCCATCAATCTTAGCAGTAAAATAATCCCTCGGGCTTATTAACTGCGAGAAGGAGCGTAACTTAAGGTAATCACCCTCAACACGCATAATAGCATCCAAGATTGACTCCGCGTAAACATCGCGGACAACGATTCCTGCCCCCAGAGAGTTAAGTCCACTATGTTTCTTCACAACACCGCCACGCTGATGTATTATATGTTCGCATGGACCAACATAGCCATCACTATATAAGAAATAATTCACACCACCCTTTATCTCCACTCCAGGAAAACACTCACTTGCATTAAGGAAATCCGTTAGTTTGATAAAGTGATTAGAATTAATCATATCATCAACCCATTCGTCCTTTATACCTTGACCATCTTTTGTCATCCATCGGCTTGGGGTAATCATGGAAATATAATGAGGATTAATCCTTCTAGCCATCTCAATAAAGAATTGATAAATTGATCCTGCATAAGCACTAGTGTTGGACAAAGCAATCTGATACGGCGGATTTCCTACTATGGCGTTGAATTTCATGTTTTCTTCTAGTGTGTTGTTTTTCCAATAATTGATGCCGCTGCTGACTTTGGTGATGAACAGATCCGGCTGGTTTGTGATTTTATTGATGAGGTCTTCAAAGTATCGTGCATTGACCTTTACCTGACGGAAGCCACGCAGAGTGCGCTTGGTGATACTTTTTGCCATCTCGGTCTTGCAGACGATGAAGATGTTGTCACGAAGG
>JAFYUH010000073.1 GCA_017549605.1 Bacteroidales bacterium | reverse complement strand
CAATTCATCACCCATGTCTGATTTTACTCTGAAAGGACGTGATGTTGTGTCGACTTCAATGATAGAGCCCATGCGGAATTCAACGCCGAAACGTTCAGCTTGTTGACGGATGTCTTGCATCATTTGACCACCGTGTACGCCTTGTGGGTAACCAGGGAAGTTTTCGATTTCTGTTGTCTGCATCAATTGACCGCCTGTGATAGGACCTTCGTAGATGACAGTTTTGAGGTCAGCGCGACATGTATAAATTGCTGTTGTGTATCCTGCAGGGCCTGAGCCGAGGATAAGACATTGTACTCTTTCTAAGTTTTCCATTGTTTTATATTTTTATGTTAAAATTTTTCTTTTTGCAAAAATAAACTTTTTAGTGGAGAATCTTATATAATAAGGAAAATTTATTTTAGAACTTTGAACTCTGAACACTGAACTTAGAACTTTGATTATCGACGCTGACTCTGACGTTTCAATTCCTCCAATCCAATTTTACAAAAAAAGACGTGCCAAACACTCTTGTTTATCTCATCGGTATGTTCGACGCGTCTCTACAAACACTCCTCAATTCCTTGGCGACTCAGAGTCTCGGTGTCTTGGTGACTTTTCTTTTGGGCGTTCCGCTACGCGTCGGGCTTTCCGCTATATCTTTGCTCGCTTAATTTTTCCCCGCTCCCAAATTCCCGTTCCCGAATCCCAATTCCCATTATCTCGCAAAGGATGCCGCTGCAATCCCTAACGCGCCAAGCTATTATAAAAAATCAGAATCTCAAAAATTAAAAACCTCAAAATTTTGAGTTTCTGAGGTTTTGAAGCTCTGAAGTTCCGTGGTTCAACTGCCGCCTCGGCTAAATAGCGTGAAGAAATTTCATTGTTGAAGCGGTTAAGACAAAAATGTTGTTTGAGCGAAGCGAGTTTATTTTTGTCCAGCGTAGACAATGAAATTTTAGCGGATTTAGACGCTGCGGCGAGCCGCCGAGGATATTCATGTTTTCGCGAGCGCATCTCTGTGCGAAAGGATAACTTCCCACCATCCAGCTTTCTTCTCCGTTAAACGGAATATAAAGTATGGTGCGCTTAAATTCATATTGGCTCAAAATTCTGGCGCATTCCAAAACTCCTGCAGTTCCGGAGGCGTTGTCGTCGGCGCCAGGACCGTCAGGATGGTCGTAGTGAGAAGAGATGATGATATATTCATCTGGAAATTCCGTTCCGAGTTGTACTGCAATGATGTTGCCAGCTTCGAGAGTGTCGGTTCCGCCGATAGTCGCGGTGTGATTGTGGATGTAAGTCTCCAACCCAATTTCTTCAAATCTGTCGAGAAGATAATTCTGTGTTATGAGAGCTTCAGGCATTGTAGCGTCGCGGACGTATTGCTGCATCCAGTCGATGGTGTTGTATAAATTGACTGTATCCACTTGACAGAGCATCTCCACGATGTTAGGATTTATTTCTGTCACGGACGGATAAGTCTGGTTACGGTTGCCTTTGTTGTCGATAAGAACCTGCGCTTGCATGATGCTGAAGCCTAATAATAAGGCGATGACAAGAAGTAAATGTTTTTTCATGGCAAAGTGAGTTTGGACCTCACGAAGATAATGCATTTTTTTACTTTTGTCAACTTTCAATTTTCAACTCAAAAAAATATGTTGTCTATTGTCCGTAGTCTATTGACTTTTTATATCTTTGTGGATGTCTACATACTCCGATTATCTTGGCGACTAGGTGCCTCGGAGTCTTGGTGACTTAAATAAATTGTAACTTAATAACTCAAAATAATATGGCAAAAAACAGACTTATAGGCGATTATCCTGTTATCGGAATTCGTCCAACTATCGACGGCCGTCGTGGTGCTCTTAAAGTACGCGAATCTCTTGAAGATCAGACAATGAATATGGCAAAAGCTGCCGCTAAGCTCTTTGAAGAAAACTTGAAATACTCTAACGGCGAACCTGTTAAAGTCGTCATCGCTGACACTACAATAGGCCGCGTTGCAGAAGCTGCTGCTTGTGCTGACAAATTCAGAAAAGAAGGCGTCGATATTACATTGACAGTCACTCCTTGCTGGTGCTACGGCGCTGAGACAATGGACATGGATCCAATGACAATCAAAGGCGTTTGGGGATTCAACGGAACAGAACGTCCAGGTGCTGTTTACCTCGCTTCAGTCCTCGCAACACACGCACAAAAAGGTTTGCCAGCATTCGGCATCTATGGTCATGACGTACAAAACGCTGACGACACATCAATCCCTGCTGACGTACAAGAAAAGCTCTTGCGCTTCGCTCGCGCTGCTGTCGCCGCTGCTTCAATGCGTGGCAAGTCATATCTCCAAATCGGTTCTATCTGTATGGGTATCGGCGGTTCTATCATCGACCCTAACTTCATAGAAGAATATCTCGGAATGCGCGTCGAGTCAGTCGACGAAGTGGAAATCATCCGCCGCATGACTAACGAGATCTACGATAAAAACGAATATGAAAAAGCTCTCGCTTGGACCAAGGCTAAATGTATCGAAGGTCTCGACAAAAACCCAGAACATCTTAAGAAGACAGCTGCTGAAAAAGAAGAGATGTGGGAATTCGTCGTTAAGATGATGGTTATCATCAAAGACATGATGAACGGCAATCCTAACCTCCCAGAAGGCTGCGAAGAAGAAATGGTAGGTCATAACGCCATCGCTGCTGGTTTCCAAGGCCAACGTCAATGGACCGACTTCTATCCAAACGGCGACTTCGCTGAGTCAATGCTCAACTCATCATTCGACTGGAACGGCGCACGTGAGCCTTATATCCTCGCAACAGAAAACGACGTCCTCAACGGCATCGGCATGTTGTTCATGAAACTGTTGACAAACCGTCCACAGATGTTCGCTGACGTTCGTACTTACTGGAGTCCAGAAGCAGTGAAAGGTGCAACAGGTTACGACTTAGAAGGCGTTGCACAACAGTCAGGCGGTATCATCCACCTCATCAACTCAGGTGCTTGCTGCGTCGACGCATCAGGCGTTTGCAAAGATGAAAACGGCAACAACGTAATGAAACACTGGTGGGATGTCACAGAAGCTGACCAAGATGCAATGATGAACGCCACAGAATGGTGTTCTGCAGACTACGGCTACTTCCGTGGTGGCGGTTACTCATCACGTTTCGAGACAAAAGCAGAAATGCCTGTCACAATGATCCGTCTCAACCTCGTCAAAGGCCTCGGACCATGTATCCAAATCGCTGAAGGCTGGACAGTCAACCTCCCAGAAAAAGTGTCAGACACATTATGGAAACGTACTGACTACACATGGCCTTGCACATGGTTCGCTCCACGCACAACAGGCAAAGGTGCTTTCACATCAGCTTATGAAGTGATGAACAACTGGGGCGCAAACCACGGAGCTATCAGCTACGGCCACATCGGCGCTGACCTCATCACATTATGTTCAATGTTACGCATCCCTGTATCAATGCACAACGTGCCAGAAGAAAAGATCTTCCGTCCTTCAGTATGGAACGCTTTCGGCATGGATAAAGAAGGTCAAGACTTCAGAGCTTGCGCTAACTTCGGACCAATGTATAAATAATAATTAGGAATTAGGAGTTAGGAATTAGGAATTGTGCGAACTTATCCTAACTCCTAATTCCTAATTCCACATTCCTAATTAAATAAAATCATGAGTATCATAGACGAAAAACATTATACAGAATTTCTGAAACAGGCTCATCGTTATGGTGATGCTAAGTTGACTTTATGTAGCAGCGGTAACCTCTCATGGCGTATCGACGAAAATGCTGCTCTCGTTTCAGGAACAGGTTCATGGGTACCAACATTAAAAGAAGAAAACATTTCTCTTTGCAACATTGAAACTGGCGAATTCATCAATGGCGTTAAGCCATCAATGGAAAGCACTTTCCACCTCGGCATCATGCGTCAACGTCCTGATGTCAATGTGGTGTTCCACTTCCAATCAGAATATGCCACAGCGATAGCTTGCATGAAAGAGAAACCAACAAACTTCAACGTCACAGCTGAGATTCCAATCCACGTTGGAAGAGAGATTCCGGTGATACCTTATTACAGACCAGGTTCTCCAGAATTGGCAAAGGCTGTACTCGAAGCGATGAAAGACCATAACTCATGTCTCATGACAAACCACGGTCAGGTGGTATGCGGCAAGAACTTCGACGAGGTCTTTGAACGCGCTATGTTCTTCGAGATGGCATGCAGAATAATAGTACAGTCAGGTGGCAACTATTCTACATTGACACAAGAAGAGATAGAAGATTTAGACGTTTACGTTTTAGGAAAGAAAAAATAAGATGAAAAGATATATAGCAGCAGACTTCGGTGCTGGCAGCGGTCGTGTCATCGTAGGAACATCATCGGCAGAGGGAATACAACTGGAAGAGATCCATCGTTTTGAGAATAATCAGAAGATGATTGACGGACATCTGAGATGGGATTTCTATGCGCTTTTCAATGAGTTGAAGACAGGATTGAAAAAGGCGTTTGCTAAGTACGGTGACGAGATTGAAAGCATCGGCATCGACACCTGGGGCGTTGACTACGGACTTTTGGATAAAGACGGAAAGCTTATCTCAACGCCAGTATGTTATCGCGATGACAGAACAAAAGGAATGTTAGAGTTAGCATTTCAAAAACTGCCAAAGGAAGAATTTTTCCAACATGCTGCTAATCAGTTTATGGAGATCAACACAGCGTTTCAGTTGTTGAGTGCCATTGTAGAGACGTCACACTGTGGCGTCTCAAATGATGATAGTAGTGAGACGCCACGGAGTGACGTCTCTACTGAATTACAATCTGCCGAAAAACTGCTGTTCATGCCGGATTTGTTTAACTATTTCTTGACAGGAAAATGTTGTAACGAATTCACCATATCTTCAACATCACAACTTTTAAATTCTTTGACACATCAGTGGGATGATGTCATCTTCGATAGATTAGGATTGCCTAAACGCTTGATGCAGGATATTGTCTATCCAGGCACAGTGATAGGACGACTCACCGATGAGCTCGCCGAAGAAGTGGGCGGCAATGCTAATGTCGTCGCTGTCGGCTCGCACGACACCGCGAGTGCCGTCGCTTCCATCAGTGACGCCTCCGACGACTGGGCGTTCATCAGCTCCGGCACATGGTCGCTCATGGGAACACCTACAAAAGAGCCTATCATCTCACAAGAGGCTTTCGATGCTGCTTTCACCAACGAAGGCATGACAGACGGAAGAATACGCTTCCTGAAAAACATAACAGGACTCTGGCTCATACAACAACTCGTGAAAGAGTGGGAGCAGGAAGGTTACAAATGCGATTATTCAGAGTTGGTCAAAGAAGCTGAGCAATCCACATTGTCGTCATATTTCGATGTTGACGATGCGAGCTTCATGAATCCAGAGAAGATGTCGGAAGCGATAGTCGCTTATCTTAAAGAAAGAAATGAAGACATTCCTGTAACCAAAGGCGACTTCATGAGATGTATCTGCATCTCTTTAGCGAAGAAATATGCTGAAGTCAAGGCACAGATGGAACGTTGCACTAACAAGAAAATCAACAAGATTTACATCGTCGGCGGCGGTTCAAGAAACCAGCTGTTAAACCGACTCACTGCAGAATTCACAGGATGCGAAGTCGTCAAAGGCGAAGTTGAAGCCACGGCAATGGGAAATATTTTGGTTCAGGTAGGAGTTAGGAATTAGGAATGATTGTAGAGACGCGTCAATGTGACCATAAAAATAAACACACATTGACACGTCTAATCAATTAGAAATTGAGAATTATAAGGACGTCGATTTATTATCGCGTCCTTTTTTGTTTTTGGCGGTGGAAATTAAAAAAAGTGGCGGTGGAAATTTTTTTCTTGTTTTTTAAAATTGAAATGTTTATGTTTGTTGCCTAATTTTACGCTAACTAAGGATTAAAGGGCTCTATCCTGAAATACTAGCCCTAACTATTGAGCCCACTAAAAAAACTATGAAAAAATTATCATTACTCCTAATCGCATTCTTGTGCACTCTTACTATCTCCTCCGCACAAGACATCTTCAAAACAAATTTCCAAACAGAAGAAGAATTTCAACAATGGGTCGTTGTTGATAATAACAATGACGGGACTTCCTGGACCTATGACCCCTACGCAGAACCTTCTCGTGTATTTTACAACTATCATCCAACTAATGCTGCCGACGACTGGTTTATCTCTCCAGTCATAACATCTGCTGAGACAGGAACAGTAGCTTTAAGCTTTTCTGTACAAGGCAGTTCTTATGTCGAGAAAATCGAGGTGTTTTACGGCAATGAACAGACTGCAGAGGCAATGACAAACAGACTGTCTGAAGTCATGATTTTGGGCAATGAAATCACAGCACACCTTTATTTAATTAACGTAAACGCCAACGAACCTATTTATATAGGATTCCACGCTTGCAGCGATGCTGATAAATGGCGTCTCTACCTCTGTGATGTGAATGTTGAAGTTACCAACAATCCTGTCGATATACAAGCAGCTGAGTTTGTCTCTCCAGTGACAGACTTCGGTCTTGACCAAGAGACAGTTGCTGTTAAAGTGAAAAATACAGGTAATGTAGATGTAAATTCATTTGAGATTACCTTCTCTGTTGATGGAAATGTAATCGCTACGGAGACTGTAGATCAATTGCTTTCAGTAGGCGGCGAAATGCTATATACTTTCACAGCAACTGCTGATCTTTCTGAGCCTCGTAAGACATTCAACTTGAAAGCATGGACAACACATGCCGATGATGTGAACGTAACTAATAATGCATGTGAAACAACAGTGCTTCATAAAGCTCCTGCATCAGTGCCTTATGCAATGGGATTCGAGGCTAACGAATATACCGATGGCATCACATTCTTTAACTTAAATGAAGATGATGGTACTTGGGATTTGTATACTGACCCATGGTGGTCTTTGGCTCATACTGGCGACTATTGCCTAGCATATAATTACGACAAATATAATAGTGGTCATGACTGGGCAATTCTTGAACCAATCACAGTGTCTGAACCTGGCTATTATGTGCTGAAGTTCTGGTACTCAGGTGATGACTCACATCCAGAGAAGCTGGGCGTGTATTATGGCAACGCAGCTGCACCAGAAAGCATGACAAACAAAATCGTGGAATATGCTCCTTTCGCTCGAAGTGAATATGAAGAGTCTATCAATATCTTCTACATTGATCAGCCTCAAGACATCTATATCGGTTTCTATGCCTTCAGCGATAAAGACGAGAACTGGCTTTGCGTCGATGATGTGGTGTTTGAAAAAGTCGATGTCGAATCTATTGATATGGCAGTGCTTCCAATCACCGATCCACAACAATATGTTCATAAAGGAAGCCGCAAAGATATTGCTTTTAAGATTAGAAACCTCGGCATTGCAGAAACTACATCTACAGTTCGTGTCATGATAGACGAGACAAAAGTTTACGAAGAGGATGTAACTACAGCTGGTCAAGAGATTAAAGATATTGTCTTAAGCGGTGCTTTAAAAGATTTGGCTGCAGGAAAACATACTGTATCTGTAGAACTAGTTCTTGATGATGCCGATACAGAAAACAATAATCAGTCATTAGAATTCCAAGTGTTGGAAAATCCAGCTTTAGCTTGGGACTTTGAAGATGGAAATGTTCCTGCCGACTTCAGTTTCTGTGTCGAAGACAATGGTACAGTGAATCCATCAGCAGGAGCAGAGTTTAATGAATATGGCTGGGGTATCTTTAATATCGGAGAGCACGAGCTTTATGGAGAACATCTTTTGGCTGGAACATCATGGCTCGATGGAACAGAGAGTGCAGACCGCTGGTGTATCTTGCCTCCGTTTGCTCCTACAGAAGAATCATATCTCGTATGGGACGTGGCTTCATTTAATCCTTATTTCCTTGAGACTTATTACGTGATGATTTCTGCAAATGGCAACGACACTTGGTATTATTTCACTGAAGAAGAATATGTCAATGAATCAGCAGACTTCAAAACTCGTGGCATTGACTTGAGCGATTATGCAGGACAAGAAATTTATATTGCTTTCCGTCTTCGTTCTGAAAACTGCGAACATTTGATTCTTGATAACATCGAACTTTATGGAGGAGCAGCTGTTGAGTTGTTGGATGTCACAGCAACAACGGACCCAGAAGAAGGTGTAGTCTGGAAATTGGATGAATTCACCGTGACATTTGAAAATGTAGAGTCTGTCGTTGTTGATGAATATTCATATTTTTATATGCCTTATATCGCAATTGTGGATGAAAACAACTCATTAGAGCAAATAGCTGGTGTTAGAGTCGCTGCCGTTGAGGACCAACCTACACAGTTGAGTTTATATATCGAAGCAGGTGAGATGACAGAAATCACAGAGTTCGGTAAATATGCCTTGGTGATACCTCGCAAATATTTGGTGTTTAACGATGACCCACAGTTGCTTATCACAGCAAAGGAATTTGTGTTCTATTATGAAGTCGGTATTCCTATCGAAAGTCCGTCAAATTTGAAAGCTGATTCAATAACTTCATCTTCAATAACTCTCTCATGGGATGCTGTTGAAAATGCTTTGAGCTACAATGTTTACAAAGGAGAAGAATTGCTCGCAAACGTGACAGAAACAAGCTTCATGGTTACAGATTTGAATCCAGATACAGAATACACATTCGTAGTGTCTGCAGTACGTGGTGAACAAGAAAAGAAATCGGAAGCAATAGTGGTTAAGACATTGGAAGCAGAACCGGAAAATCCAGGTGAAGGCATTGAAGAATTCGAAGCTTCATTCAACGTCTATCCAAATCCGGTTAGCGACAAATTATATATCGAAACAGAAGTCGAGATTGAAGAAGTTGTCGTTTATGATGTTTATGGAAGACAACAGTCAACAGTCAATGGACAACAGTCATCATGCATAGATGTGGCAAATTTAAACAGCGGTGTTTATTTCGTCATGATAAAGACAAATGATGGAGTTGTAACAAAACGATTCGTTAAGGAATAATTGGCTCTGAGTCTTGAGTAATTAAAAAATCCGGGGAATTAGTTTTCCTCGGATTTTTTATTTGGTGTTATGAGTTCAGCAGTTAGCAGTTAGTATTGTAGAGACGTATCACACGACACAGATAAAATAAACAATGTGTCGTTGATGCGTCTTTTCAGTTAGGAATTATGAATTATGCATTATGAATTTAAAAAAAACTTTAGCCTTTAGTCATTAGCCTTTAGTCTTTTACTATCTTTGTGAAAATTAATTTAGCAACCTTGGCTCAAAGCTCAGAGCTCAAGGTTCTTAGTTCAAAGTAAAACATTATGACAAAGACATTACAATCGAAACTCGTTGAGAAGAAGTATCTCTTGACCTTCATTTTGATCACTTCATTATTTGCCTTATGGGGTTTTGCTAACGACATCACCAACCCTATGGTGGCTGCGTTCCAGACAGTTATGGAGTTGTCCGCCGCAAAGGCATCGCTTGTGCAATTCGCTTTCTACGGCGGCTATGCCACAATGGCGATACCTGCAGCTCTCTTCGCAAGACGCTACAGCTATAAGAAAGGCATCTTGTTGGGACTTATCCTCTACGCCATCGGAGCGTTTATGTTCATCCCAGCCGCTAACCGTCAGGAGTTCGGTTTCTTCTGCATCTCCTTGTATGTCCTCACTTTCGGTCTCGCTTTCCTCGAAACAACAGCAAATCCTTATATCTTGTCATTAGGCAGCAAAGAGACTTCCACACGCCGCCTCAACCTCGCTCAGGCTTTCAACCCAATCGGCTCTTTGATGGGTATGTTCGTCGCTTCAAGAATAGTGCTCGCTAAACTTGAATCTGACACTGCAGCGGTACGCGAAGTGGGTTTCTCTAATCTCGATGATATGACAAAACTCGCAATACGCGAACACGACTTGGATATCATCAGAAATCCTTATGTAGCATTAGGTTGCGTGGTGTTGTTCGTTTTCGTCATTATAGCTATCTTCGTGAAAAATCAAAATAATGAAACAAAAGAAAATGCTAACAGCAAAGGCACTTTAAAACGTCTTTTCTCTAATAAAGTATATCGTGAAGGTGTCGTGACACAGTTATTCTATGTCGCAGCTCAGATCATGACATGGACTTTCATCATCCAATATGCCGATCGTCTAGGTATCGACAAGGCTACAGCGCAGCTTTATAACATCATCGCGATGGGTATGTTCCTCTGCGGCCGTTTCATCAGCACCTTCTTGATGAAATATGTCAACTCACGCAGATTATTGATGTTCTTCGCCATCGGAGCGATGCTCGCTTCAGCAGGAACAATATTGATTGACGGAGTGTTAGGACTTTACTGCTTGATGGCGATTTCGATCTTCATGTCGCTCATGTTCCCAACAATCTACGGTATCGCATTGGAAAACGTCAGCCTTGAAGACAGTTCTCTCGGCGCAGCATTTCTGGTCATGGCTATCGTCGGCGGCGCGTTGATGCCACCGCTTCAAGGTATGATCATCGACTTGGGAACAGTGGGAAGTCTCCCAGCAGTGAACTTCTCATTCATACTCCCATTTATCTGCTTCGTGATGATTTTCATCTACGGATTTAGAACAAGCAGAGTTAAATAAGGAATTAAGGGTTTGAGGAATTGAGGATCTGAGATGCTAAGAACTCAGTGACTCATCAACTTGGTGACTTGGTGACTCGGAGTCTTGGTGTCTTTCTTTTGGGCGTTCCGGCGAAGCCGTCGGGCTTTCCGCTCTATCTTTGCTCGCTTAATTTCTCCTCGCTCAAAAAAATCTCACCCAATTCCCCGTTCCCGAATCCCGTTCCCGAAAAGCTCGCAAAGGATGCCGCTGCAATCCCTAACGCTTTGGGCTATGAGCAATGAGCCGCGAGCTTTGGGCAAAAATGCTCACAACCCATAGCTCACGGCTCATAGCAAATTTTCAACTCAAAAAAGTCCTGAAAGGACGTCAGTTCCCAGGCAGGTGGTGGAGTGCGAAGCACGGAACCCCTGCAAAAAATGATACGATATTATAAAAGTGCCGAAGGTACGATAGATATTTCTAGAAAAATAAACCGTATATTTGTGATTGAAAATATTACGTCACATTTATTTGATATAATTCTTGAATAACAATTGATTTCCTATGAAAGAGCTTAAAGATAGAATCCTAAAGGACGGAAGATGCTTCCCTGGCGGAGTGTTGAAAGTAGACAATTTCATCAACCACCAGATGGATCCTATGCTGATGATGTCGATGGCTGACGAGTTTGTTAGACGTTTTGCCGGCACCGACATCAACAAGATTCTCACCGTTGAAGCAAGCGGTATCGCTCCAGCAATCATGCTAGGATATCAGCTTGGGTTGCCAGTTGTTTTCGCCAAGAAAAACAAGCCAAGCACAATGGAAAATATGTTGGTGACAGAGGTGTTTTCTTTCACCAAGAATAAGTCATATAACATATGTGTAAGCAAGGATTATCTTCAAGCAGGCGATAAGGTGCTTTTCATCGACGACTTCCTCGCCAATGGCAATGCGGGCAAAGGAATCATTGACTTGGTTGAGCAGGCTGGTGCGGAACTAGTAGGAATGGGGTTTCTGATTGAGAAGGCTTTTCAGAATGGCGGCGAATTCCTTAGAAACGCTGGCATTCATGTTGAGTCTCTGGCTATCATCGAAAGCCTCGACAATTGCGAAATAAAATTTAAAGAATAAGATTGGAAAATCCAGTCTGATTTCAAAACTTCAAAATCTCAAAATTCTGAGTTTCTGAGTTTTTGAGATTCTGAATTTTTATAATAGCCCTTCCACGATAGCATCGCAGTCAATCTCCATCATGCATTTGAAATGTCTTCTCGGACATTCCTTGAATCCTAACTTGCTGCATGGACGGCATTTGACGTCTTGACATTCCACTATATGGCATTTCTCTTTCTCATTAGGAAGATAAGGATACATGCCGAGGGCAGGGACGGTGTTGCCCCAGACAGAGACGGTGTTTTTATGAAATGCCGCAGCGATGTGCATCAAGCCTGTGTCGTTAGTCAAGACAGACTTCGCATTTTTTACGATTGAAGCCGACTGCTCCAAATTTATCTTTCCGACTAAATTTAAGATGCTAAGATTCTGAGATGTGGACAAAGTCTGTTGTCCGTTGTCTGTTGTCCGTTGTCTTATTATTTCTTCCGCTCTCTCCACGTCATCTGGTCCGCCGAGGAGAATGACAGGCTCGTTTAATTTCTTTATGACTTCGATGACTTTTACGGCAGGTAATATTTTTGTCTTATATGTTCCGCCGATGACGATGGCGTGATATCCGTTTTGGAAACTCTCTGGGAGTTCGCTTAAAGGATAATTGTTTTTTTCTGAGATGAAGAAGTCAAGTCCTTGACAGTCGTTCTTAACGCCTAATTTCTCGACGGCTTTGAAATATCTGTCGACGATATGAATGTCGGGCATCAGGTTTATTTTGAAAGTCGTGAGCAAGAATTTCTTGAAGTTAAGCTTAGGGAAAGAGCTATGCGGACGATGTAAGGCGCGGCAAACTCTTAAACTTCGTTTGTTTTTTTGTAAGTCAACGATATAATCGTAATTCTCTAACTTCAGTTCTTCTATGTTTTTCTTTAAAGAATCATCGTATTCGTATACCTTATTAATATAAGGGTTGGTCTTATACAGTCCGCTGAACTTCTTTTTGGTAATCGCATGAATCTCTACGTTGCTGATCTGATTCTTCAAGCAACGAATCACAGGTGTCGTCAACACTATGTCACCTATCGAACTGAAACGAATTACGAGGATTTTCATGATTGAACTTTGAACTTTTAAGACGTGTCAATGTGTGTTTATTTTTAAGGTTACATTGACGCATCTCTACAAACCTTAATTATGCATTATGCATTATGAATTATGAATTAATCTTAAGTTTTTCGTCTCTGAAAATCAATTCGACTGTTTCTTCATAGATTTCCAGGTTGTTTATTTTCTTGACCTTACGCCAGATGTTCTGTGGGTCTTCGAAGGAGTTCATCAGATAAGACCAGAGTTCTTTCATGCATCCTATAATCTTAGGACTTCCGCCTGCGTGACGTAATCTCTCAAGATAGAGTGATACTATGAAATGATGCAGCTTTCTCTTTCTTTCTTCGTAGTCGAAGCTTGATCCTTTGATCTCGTCGGCGAGGAAAGGATTGGTCAACAAGCCTCTGCCGAGCATGAACATCGATACAGAAGGTAATTTCTCGCTGATGCGTTTGAAGTCCTCCACTGAGAAGATGTCGCCGTTATAAACCAAAGGGCGTTTTATCATCGGTGCTATCTCAGCGAATCTGTCGACATCGGCATTGCCGGTATAGAGTTGCTTTCCTATTCTTGGGTGGATGATGATCTCGCTGAAAGGATAAGCGTTGAAGCTGTCTATAAGTTCGTTGATTTCAGTGTCTTGGAAATAACCGAGACGACATTTGAGACTGAATTTTATCTCTATGTTATTGAATACCTTATCAAATATTTCTCTTACCTTTTGAGGCTCTGCCATGAGACCACAGCCTCTTGTCTTATTGGCGACTCTTGGGAAAGGGCAGCCCATATTGAGGTTGATTTCCTTATAGCCCATCGCCTGGCATTGGTTGGCGAAACGTATTATCTCGTCAGCGTCGTTGCCGAGTATCTGCGGCGTTAAAGTGTTGACGTCGTTGAACTTGATGTCGATCTCCTCGCCCCTCAGGCTTCTGCTGTTATCTTTGTGTATCCCCGTGAAAAATGGAGTGTAAAACTTGTCGATTCCACTGAAATATTCCTTGAAAAGGTTGCGATAGACCGCATCGGTGATGCCTTGAAATGGCGCTAAACTTAAGGTAATCATTTCTTTCTTAAAATTGATGTTACAAAACTGAAACATAAAACCAGACATGCTACAAAAGTAGCAGCTCTGTAAAGATAATCGCCGTGACGCGAATAGAATGTCATGTCATCGTTGACATTCAAAGTGCTGCGTAAAGCTGTTGGCTCCCAGTAGTTGCTGCATTCAACAACATCGCCTCTTTGGTTGATGAAGCCTGAGATGCCGGTGTTGGCAGAACGTGCTATGCCACGACGGTTTTCGATGGCTCTTAGCTTCGACATCTCGAAATGTTGTCTGTGTCCTGGGGTGTCGCCCCACCATCCATCGTTGGTGATGACGAATATGATGTTGGCTCCATTCTTCACGAACTCAGTGACATAACCGCCAAAGACTGACTCGTAACAAATCAATGGAGCGACTTGATATCTTCCGTGATCAAATACTGTTGTCTTGTCTTCCGACTTTAATGTTCCTACCGTGCCGCCTAAGTCGATGGCAAGGTTTTTAATAGGACGCATGAACCACCACGATGGCATCATCTCAACGCCAGGTGTCAGCTTCGACTTCTGATGTATTTGGATGTCGGATGTGTCGTTGATAGACAAGGCTGTGTTATATGAATAATAATATTCGTCGGCGTCGTAGAACTTACGCGCTGCGAAGTCGTTCTTGTCGGATGCCATTCCTAATGTGCTGGCGCCTACGATATATGAAACATTGTTGTTTCTACAGAAGAGTTTCGATTCATTTATAGATCTATAGAACTTGATCTTCTCTAACCAGATGCTCTCATGGATAGATGACTCTGGACTCACGACAAAGCGTGTGTTCTCTGTTATCAATGGCTCTGCTACGCCGAAGTTGCGATTCAGAATCTCAGCAGCGCTAAGACGGAACTCTTCTTTGTAAGGGTCGATATTAGGTTGAGCGACAACTACTTCAACAGTCTCGCCTTTCTCTTCGTAAGTGTGATACATGATCTTGCTTACGACTATCGGAATGAAAACCACAGCGAGGAACAAGAGGAGTTGAGGAATTGAGGAATTGAGGGGATGAGGATTTTCGGTCACTGAGCTTGTCGAAGTGCCGAGGTTTTGGTCTTTGCCTTCGACAGGCTCAGGCACCAATATCTGTTGTCTGTTGACTGTTGTCTGTAGACATTTATAAGCTAATATATTAGCAAGTAAGACCCATATCGTGCCGCCTGCTGTTCCGGTGAATTCGTACCATTGCACCCAGGTGTGCTTGTGGGAGAATACGTTGCCGATATTAAGCCATGGCCAGTTGAGCTGCCAGTTAAGATGCAGATATTCAAAGGCTAGGAAAAACAATATCAGCAGGAAGAATCCACCTTTATTGTGAAATACTTTTGTTCTTGTGAAATGATAAAGCCAGAATGTCGTTGCCATGAAAGTGCTGTTGAGCAATATCATAGCGATGGAACCTGTTGGCGTGCTGTTCCAGACCCACCAAGTCGTGAGCGAATTCCAAACTAAAAACGTCAGAAACGAAAGCCAGAAGATATTATCTCTATGACCGTTGTCTGTTGTCTGTTGTCTGTTGTCTTGAAGAAAAATCAACGGCACGAAAGCGATGAATATCAAAGCGGTGAAACCATGAGTTGGCCATGATGCTGCAATCAAGAGACCGCTCAATAAAGCCAAAGAAATCTTGGTAATATTCTTCATTACTTTATCTTGAAATAGTTAAATATTTTAAAGCTGTCGTCAAGGAATATCAGTTGAGCATTGCCATTACGTTCTATCTGGTTGATGCTTTCTTCGAAGAGCTCTGATATTAAGTCGATATTATTGTTTGTGATGAAAGGAGCGAAGTTTTTCAAGAAGTTCTTCTCGTCTTCTGGCAATAATACGTTGTTTATCAATCCGCTGTTGATAAACAATGCATTATGGAACATATTGAGTCCATACGAAAGGAATTCTTTTTGTTTCTCTCTACCGAGAGGCTTGATGTCGTTGGCGATGAAGTCGATGAGTTCAGACGCGCTGAATTTGAAGCAGTAGCGCATCCATTTCTGGAAACAGCTGAAATAAATCTTCTCTTCATCTGGATTGTCGATGTTATTAGACGCCATGATCCAGTTGCCGTCAGACAATACAGCGGCGTTGTGAGCGCTCTCTGCTCCGCAGTCGAATTTCTTTACGAGAGCGTTGCGCACTTCGTTGTATGTGAGTTTAGGAATCTTCATCAGGACAGTACGTGAACGTATAGTCATGAGAAGTTCTTCTTGGTTTTCCGATATTAAGATGAATAAGGTTTTCTCTGGCGGTTCTTCTAAGAGTTTGAGTAACTTATTGGCGGCTTGTACGTTAAGTTTCTCTGCCATCCATATTATTGCTATTTTATATTCTGCTTCGTAGGCTTTGAGAGTCAGTTTTCTCATTATCGTAGCGGCATCGCGTACGTTGATAGCGCCTTGTTTGTTCTCTACGTCGAGGGCGTTGTACCAGTTGGAGAGACTTGCGTAGCAGTTGCATGACTCTAAGTATTCGCGCCATTCTGTTAGAAACAAATCCGATTCAGGATCTTTCTTGACGGTCTTATTTGTAGTGGAAGGGAATATGAAATGTAAGTCTGGATGTGCTAATGCGTTGAACTTCTTGCAAGAAGGACAAACTCCGCAGCTGTCGTTTTCTCCTTTATTGGTGCAGTTGATATATTGTGCATAGGCGATTGCCAATGCGAGTTTTCCTGTTCCTTCCGGACCAAGGAATAACTGCGCATGGGCAACACGATTTTCCTTTACACTCTGGATGAGTTTTTTCTTGATATCCTCGTGACCAATAATCTGAGAAAACAACATACTTACTGGAGCTACTAATTATGAATTATGCATTAAGAATTATGCATTGTTTTCAATCCATTGTGTCACTTCTTCGAGTTGAAGAGCAGGGACATCCATTTTGTTTTTCTTACGGAGTCCGTTTAACTTCTCACGAAGAGCTGCTGGTTTCTCAGCTTTCAGCATTTCTACTGCAGTGTAACCTGCGTTGATGAGGACTTTAGCCCATACTTCAGGAACGCCGATAGCCATGAAGTCTTGTTCTGTAGCGACTTTCTTAACTTTTTCAGGACGCATTGTTGGGAAGAAGAGAACTTCTTGGATTGCGAGCTGGCCTGTGAGTAACATCACGAGACGGTCGATGCCGATGCCCATACCTGATGTTGGAGGCATACCATATTCCATAGCGCGCAAGAAGTCTTGGTCGATGAACATAGCTTCGTTGTCGCCGCGTTCTGAGAGTTTCATT
>JAFYUH010000072.1 GCA_017549605.1 Bacteroidales bacterium | reverse complement strand
TTTTCGATCAACAACACCTTGTCGAAAGTGATTGTGCCTTCGACTTCACCATTCAAACGATTGCAATAGATTTGATCACCTTTGCTTACTTTGAATTGTTGCCCTGCGATTTCTACAATTGCGTACATTCTTTAAATTTAAATTGAAATTAATTTCTATTTTTTCGGACTGCAAAAGTACAACTTTTTTCAATACAAAATCAAGGAGATGAAAAATATTTTTATAAGTCAACAGACAACGGACTACAGACAACAGATTTTGAACACTTTTATCATCAACTGTTGACCGTTGACTGTTGACCGTTGTCTTTTCAAAGTTTTTTTTCAACACCTTATAATATAAAGCATATTTTTATTACCTTTGCGGAATTGTAGGATTTTCGGTCTTTTTCAACACAAATAAAGGCCGATTTCCGTCTAATAATTTGCAAATTAAATTTTTAAACATCATACTTATGATAGTATTCTTCGAAAACAAACAACGTAACATTATCGCTTTAGAAAGCCAAGAACGTTTAAATCAAGAATCAATTGCCAAACTCGTATGGTTGTTTGGTGAAGCAAAACAGTTGTTAACTCCTACCATCGAAGGTTATTTCTTCGGTCCTCGTAAGGAAATGGTGACACCTTGGAGCACCAACGCCGTTGAAATCACACAAAACATGGGCATCAGCGGAATCACTCGCATCGAGGAATTCATCCCTGTAGCTTCAGATGACAACAGCTTCGACCCAATGCTTCAGGCAAAATACAATAACTTAGATCAAAACTTATTCTTCATCGACCGCAAGCCAGAACCAATCAAGAACATCGATGACATCGAGTCTTACAACATCCAGGAAGGTCTTGCATTAAGCGAAGAAGAAATATCATACCTCAAGAGCATCCGCGAAAAGATCGGACGTCCTCTCACCGACAGTGAAGTCTACGGCTTCGCACAAGTCAACTCAGAGCACTGCCGTCATAAAATCTTCGGCGGCACTTTCATCATTGACGGCAAAGAGATGCCAGACACTCTCTTCGCTCTCATCAAGAAGACATCAAAAGAAAATCCTAACAGATTAGTATCTGCATATAAAGACAATGTCGCTTTCATCTTAGGTCCTAAAGTAGAGCAATTCGCTCCTAAGACACAACATCAGGCTGACTTCTTCCAAGTCCAAGACATCGACACTGTCATCTCTTTGAAAGCCGAGACACACAACTTCCCTACTACTGTTGAGCCTTTCAACGGTGCTGCAACAGGTGGCGGCGGTGAAATCCGCGACCGTCTCGCTGGCGGTAAGGGCAGCATTCCATTGGCTGGCACTGCTGTCTATATGACATCATATCCTCGTACAGAAGGTACTCGCGAATGGGAACAAGGCTTCGAAGAACGTAAATGGTTATACCAAGATCCAGCCGACATCCTCATCAAAGCTTCTAACGGCGCTTCTGACTTCGGTAACAAATTCGGTCAGCCATTGATCAACGGTAGTCTCCTCACCTTCGAACACCAAGAAGAAGGCAAAGAATTCGGCTTCGACAAAGTCATCATGCTCGCTGGCGGTATCGGCTTCGCAAGAAAAGAAGACAGCATCAAGGAAGATCCAGAACCAGGCGACCTCATCATCGTATTGGGCGGCGACAACTACCGCATCGGTATGGGCGGCGGCGCTGTATCAAGTGTCGACACAGGACAATTCAGCAATGCTATTGAGCTTAACGCTGTTCAACGTGCTAACCCAGAAATGCAAAAACGCGTCGCTAACGTAGTACGCGCTATGACAGAATGCGGCAACAACCCTATCCGTTCTATCCACGACCACGGCGCTGGCGGTCACCTCAACTGTCTCTCAGAACTTATCGACAAGAGCGGCGGTGTCATCAACGTTGGCAACCTTCCTGTAGGCGACCCTACATTGTCAGATAAAGAAATCATCGGCAACGAGTCACAAGAGAGAATGGGTCTTCTCGTCAACAAAGCAAACACAGAGATCATCAAACAGACAGCTCTCAGAGAACGCGCTCCTTACTTCCAAGTAGGTGAAGCAACAAACGACGAACGTTTACGTTTCGTGAGAGAAAACGGCGAAAACGCTATCGACCTCACATTGTCAGACTTCTTCGGCAGCACACCTAAAACTGTTATGCACGACACTGACAAACCATATCACTTCAATGATATCGACTATAAGAAAGAACAATTCAACAAATATCTTGAACAAGTGCTTCAACTCGAAGCTGTCGCTTGTAAAGATTGGTTAACAAATAAAGTAGACCGTTCTGTAACAGGACGTATCGCATTACAACAATGCGCTGGTGCTATCCAACTTCCTTTAAACAACTTAGGTATTAGCACATTAGATTACCAAGGCATTAAAGGTATCGGTACAGCTCTCGGTCACTCTCCAGTAGCAGCTCTCGCAGAACCAGCAAAAGGTTCACGCTTGGCAGTAGCAGAATCACTCACAAATATCATCTGGGCTCCAATAGAAGAAAACATCAAAGGTATTTCTTTGAGTGCAAACTGGATGTGGCCTGCTAAGAACGAAGGCGAAAACGCTCGTCTCTACAAAGCTGTTAAAGCATTAAGCGACTTCTGTATCGGTTTAGGAATCAACGTTCCAACAGGTAAGGACTCATTGTCAATGACACAAAAATATCCTAACGGTCAAAAAGTTTTATCTCCTGGTACAGTAATCGTTACAGCTGTTGGTGAAGTTTCTAACGTACGCAAAACTGTTAAACCTGTCGTTTCAACAGACAGCAACAGCGAATTGCTCTACGTCGACTTCTCAAAAGGCGCATTCGAATTGGGTGGCAGCAGCTTAGCACAAGTATTGGATAAGATCGGCAACAACACTCCTGACGTCAACGATACAGCATACTTCAAAAACTGTTTCAACACAATCCAAAAACTCATCGAAGAAGGTCTCATCGTTGCAGGTCACGACGTATCAGCAGGTGGTTTGATCACTACATTATTAGACATGACATTCGCTAACTGCGAAGGCGGTCTCAACATCGACTTGTCAGCATTCAACAACAACGACCTCGTA
>JAFYUH010000071.1 GCA_017549605.1 Bacteroidales bacterium | reverse complement strand
AAGTTAGCGTTGCTGTGGTCTAATTGGTTCATGAAGAACACAACAGGTTTGTTTGTCTTTGTAGCATATTTCCATGCGTTTTCTGATGTAGCTTCAACACCTGATTGAGCATTGACTGTGAATACAGCCATGTCAGCAGCTGTTAAACAAGCAACGATGTCGCCTGAGAAATCGCTAAAACCTGGAGTATCTAAAATGTTGATCTTTTTATCGTTGTAGATAGTGTGTAACAAACTTGCGTTTACAGAGATACCGCGTTCTGTTTCGATTGGACGATAGTCAGATACAGTGTTTTTACCTTCTGTAGTACCTTTTCTGTTGATGAGCTTACCTTCGAAAACCATGTTTTCAGCAAGCGTTGTCTTACCGGATTTAGCTGCTCCAATGAGGGCAACATTCCTGATGTCTTCTGTTTGGAATATTTTCATGTTTATACTAAAATTAATTCATTAAATGAAAATTGGGGATTTCCCAATTTGGTGTGCAAAGATACATATTTCAATTAAATAATCCAATATTTTTCTTAAACATTTCCCATCTATTTTCATCCATTTTAGCACCGATGACTTGTATGATGCTTTCTGCTAAATGATTGCCGATGGTTCCGCATCTTTCCAGGTTGTAATCGTTGATCAAACCGTATAAAAAACCTGCAGCGTACATGTCGCCGGCGCCTGTGGTATCGATGACGTCAACTTTGTTGCAACCTATGGTTACGACTTCTTCACCTCTTTTGATCAAAGAGCCTTTCTTGCCTATCTTGACGATTGCAATCTCCACATTCTCAGCGATATGATGCAATGAGTCTTCTGCGCTCATCTGTGTCAATGCCTTGGCTTCTTCTTCGTTGGCGAAAAGGATGTCTATCTGAGGTAATAACTCGTTCAAGAATTCACGGTTGTCTTCAACGACGTTGAAACTTGCGAGGTCTAAAACCACTTTGCATCCGCATTCCTTTGCTGTGGCGATGGCTTTCTTGAAAAGCGGTCTGTTTGCGATGAGATAACCTTCAACGTAGCAGTAGTCCCAGTTTGCAAATAATTCTGGAGTTATGATACTTTCGTTCAATTCTAATGAAGCGCCGAGGTTGGTGGCGAAAGTGCGTTCGCCGTCGGCTGAAATTATGGTGCGTGCTGTGCCTGAAGCTATGTCGCTGTGGAATACCAATGGCTTCACTCCTACTGAATTCATCGATTCTTCGAAGAATTTGCCGGTTTCGTCTTTTCCTACGTATGAAATGAATCCGCTTTCGATGCCTAATTTTGCTAAGCCGTGAATGGTGTTGGCTGCTGAACCGCCTGGGGCCATAGAGCTTTCGTAAGTTGAGAGCTTGTTTTCTATCATCGCTGATGAGTTTTCATCAACCAATTGCATCGAACCTTTAGGGATGTTTAATTCTTCGAGTATGCTGTCGTCGTTGATCTGGGTGAGTATATCGACTAATGCGCTACCGATTCCTACTACTGATTTTTTCATAATGATGTTGTTTTGGCTTTGAGTTGTGAGCTGTGGGTGGTGAGCAAGGCTCGTGGCTCACTGCTCATAGCTCAAGGCAAATTTATCTGATTAACGAAGTATATAAAAAAAGAAAATGATTGCTTATTTTGTAGGCAACCATCTTCTTCAATTAATAACATGAAACATAAAAAAATTACACTTTGTAATCTCTCTTTGCGCCCCCTTCAGGACTTGAACCTGAGACCCCCTGATTAACAGTCAGATGCTCTAACCAACTGAGCTAAGGAGGCGTTTGCAACGTTTTTTATCTCCGTTTTGCGATTGCAAAGGTACATCTTTTTTTTATCCTGACAAGGATTTTTTT
>JAFYUH010000070.1 GCA_017549605.1 Bacteroidales bacterium | reverse complement strand
TTAAACCCTACGACCGGAGAACCAGAGCATTGCGTGATTTCTGATATCCTGTCATCTCACTCTGCGAGAAGGGCCTTTTCTGGAAATATATACGATAAGGTTCAGGACCCTAACCTGATCTGTCCACTCACCGGTCACAAAGAAGGTAGCAAGGCCTTCAACCGCTACCGCAAAATTGACGAGGATACAAACCGTAAGACTGTCTCGCTGTTGGAGTAGGAGTATTATTGGTATGTATAATTTTAATTATATATAAGATTTGTTATATATAAAATTTTTTATATATTCGCGTAAAATTGTTTGTTATGGTAAAGAATCTTGTTGGACCTCCGGTAGTGGGTGAGGACTTTGTTGGTAGAAAAGAAGAATTGGCTGAGGCTGTTCGTATGATTAGTCAAGGAAACTCCTTGTTGTTGGCTTCACCTCGTCGTGTGGGCAAGTCATCCTTTTCTAAGAAATTGGTTGAGATGTTTAGGCGTGAGGGAGTGCTGGCTGCATACGTTGATCTTCAAGGTGTAAGAACCGAACAGGAATTTGGTGACAGGATGGCTGATGCATTTAGAAAAATCAGAGAAGAATCATCTAAGGCAGTCGGACTAAAGGACAAGGTGGAGTCTTTTCTAAACCGTATTAGAAAGGTTGAAGTTAAGGGTGTTGGCTTTGAACTTAAAGACAATCCGCAGAAATTTTATACTGCTGTCGAGAAGTTGATGGACTTTGAGGGACGAGCTTTAATCGTTGTGGATGAATTAGCTGTATTTCTTGAGCATATAACAACTGCACAAGGTCCAGAGGCAGCAGAAAACCTGATGAACTGGCTGAGAAACATTCGTCAGAGCCACCAGGGAAGGATTGTGTGGGTGTACTGCAGTTCAGTAAGTATCACAAATTTTGTGAAGCGTCATAATATGTCATATACCATCAATGATATATCTTCTTTCCCATTGGGAGAAATGGCGTATGACGAGGCTGTATATCTCTTAAAGGAGTTGTGCTATGGTCAAGGAATCGAGGTTTTCGCAGATAACGAAATTGATGTAATCCTTGAGAAAATAGGATGGAGATTGCCGTTCTTTATTCAGCTGTTCTTTAAGAATTTTATTCAGAATCAGGCTTCGTATAAAGGTCAGCCAATGGATAAGGTTGTGGATGAGATAGTAAGTATTATCATACGAGAGCATCAGATTGCGACATGGAGTGAGAGGTTGTCGGGATATGGTGCATATGAAAAGCCAGCTCAGCTGCTCCTTAATTATCTATGCCAGCCGAATCATAGATCCGACAGATCTCATCTGGAGACGGTCATTTATCCGGCATGTGAGCAGATGGAAGATGTCGGCAAAGTTTATGCTGAATTAAGGCAGATGCTTGACAATGACGGATATTTAATGGAATCTAATCAAGGAGACATTGTTTTCAGATCGCCTATCATTCGTCAGTATTGGTATAATAAATTTGTAAAGTAGAGTAAGTGAGCCATGATAGTCCATGAATCTTTATATAATGATTTGATAAGAAGCGTTTCGTCTGAAAGAGTCGGAAGCGTGCCTCAGTGTCATTATATAGTGGGAAAGAAAGGTTACGGAAAGACAGCACTTCTTAAGCAGATTAACTCTTACCTGAATGAAGCTGATAAGTTTGAACCTATTTATGTGGATTGTTTGCTGAATCCTGCGCTGAGCGTTGATTGGATGATTGCTCGTGAAAACGAGTCATCTCGACGTGTGGTTTGGCTGCTTGACGGAATGGACTTGTTTGTGGCTGGTATATCAGAAAAAGAACAATTCAGATTTCGTGCAATGATTTATGAGGAGAATGCTCCCATCGTGGTAGGAACCGGTAATAGTCTTTCTGAGCATTTTACTTCTTATGGCGCACCATTCTATGATACCTTTTCATTGCATATATTGAAGGAAATGCTTCCATCTGCCGCGGCTCTGTTCGTGGCACAAGAACGAATGGGGAGAGAGCGTTTATCGGAAGGTGTGATTGATTCTGTGCTATCTGAAATTGGTTATACTCCCTTTAATTGTTGCCTATTGGCAAAAGTCAATGGCGAGTTGAGCCATGATGATATGATGCGTGAACTGCTTCAGCCTTTGACTAATTACTACAGAATGCTTATAGC
>JAFYUH010000069.1 GCA_017549605.1 Bacteroidales bacterium | reverse complement strand
ATGCCACACTGGCATTGGCAGGCAAGTATAGTCTCGACGACCTCAAGCAGTTCCGCCAATGGGGAAGCGTCACTCCTGGACACCCCGAAGTGGACCTCACCCACGGCATCGAAAACTCATCAGGTCCCCTCGGCCAAGGTCATACCTACGCTGTAGGTGCTGCCATCGCCGCAAAGTTCCTCAAAGCTCGCTTGGGCGACGTGATGAGCCAGACCATCTACGCCTTCATCTCTGATGGTGGCATCCAAGAGGAGATCTCACAGGGCGCAGGACGCATCGCCGGACACCTCGGACTCGACAACCTCATCATGTTCTACGACAGCACTTCTAAACGTTTCTTTGTCTCTTCGTCTAATGTTTCGATATCCATGTGACCGAAGTACATGCTTCTTACGAAGTCGCGAACTTCTTGTTCTTTGATGATCAATTCAGGATTTTGTTTTACGAGAGCTTCTTCGATGAGTTGCCATCTGAGAGACTTAACGTATGAATTGTCGTAGTTGCTTTCAACGTCTTCAGCAGTGATTTTACCTTCGCTGTTTTCAACGATCCAGCGTTTGAGGAATGTGTCAGGCAAATCGAATTTGATTTCTTCAACTAACTGATCAACAGCTTTGTTGTAGAACATTCTTTCTGCTTCGAGAACATATTGTTTTTCCATTTCAACAGCTACTTTGCTGCGGAATGTTTCGATGTCTTTTACTTCTTGACCTGGGAAGATTTTGTCGAAGAGTTCTTCGTTGAGTTCTGCTTCTTTATCTTCTACTTTATTGTTTGTTTGGATGCTCTTGATAGTTCTGTCGATTTCTTCAGCAGAAGCTTTGATGTTGAAATCGTTGATCTTGTGGTTTTTGAGTTCAACAGCGATAGCTGGTTTAAGAGCTGCTTCGAAGAAGAAGTTTAATTCTTCTTGTGTGTCGAGATCGTTAGGTTGTGATTGATCCATATCTGGAAGAGGGTAACCTATGACGTCTAATTTATTTTCAACGATGTGATTGTTGAGAGCTTCAGAAACTTTTTGGTTGATCTTTTCTAAAAGAACAGCTTGGCCGTACATTTTCTTGATCATGCCGAAAGGAACTTTACCTTGACGGAATCCTGGCAATGTAGCTTTATGTTGATAATCTTTTAAAGCTTTTGTTACTTCAGCTTCGTAATCTTCTTTAAGTAAACTAATTTGAATGCCGGCGAGAAGTTCGCCTTTTGATGTTTGTGTAGTTTTCATGTATAATATATTATTTTGTGTGCGGATGAAGGGACTCGAACCCCCACGCCTCTCGGCATCAGATCCTAAGTCTGACGCGGCTACCAATTACGCCACATCCGCCTGAATCGTTAGGAGGTGCAAAAATACAATTTTTTTTGAAAAATAAATAGTTTTTTGAGAAAATATTTTTTAGTTCTTTTTAACATCTAAAGCATCGCGCAAGGCATTGCCTAAAAGCATGAATGCCAATACCAAAAGCATTATGGCAATGCCTGGTAATATTGCCAGATAAGCGTCGTTCAGGATGATGTACGCATAGTTCTCTTTTATCATGCTGCCCCATGACGGCATAGGCGGCTGAACTCCGATGCCGAGGAAACTCAATCCTGCTTCCAATAGAATCGCTGACGCGAAATTTGCAGCAGAGATTACAATGATAGGGTTGATGATGTTGGGTATGATGTGTCGTAAAATGATTCTCGCATTATTGAATCCTAATGCTTTGCCAGCTTCGACAAATGTGGTCTCTCTTACGGATAAAATCTGCCCTCTGGTGACACGGGCGACTTCAACCCACATCGTCAGACCGACGGCGATGAAGACCTGAACCACGCCCTTGCCTAAAACAAAAGTGATGGCAATTACTATTAATAAGGTGGGGATAGACCATACAACATTGATGAGCCAAACTATGACGTCATCGACCCTGCCTCTGAAAAATCCGCCGAGACTGCCGATGAATATACCTATTAATATACTCATGAAAACGGCGATGAATCCGACAGAAAAACTTATTCTCGTTCCTAAAAGCAGACGGCTCAAAAAGTCTCGTCCGAACTGGTCTGTACCAAGGATGAATTTTCTATGTTCGACGCAGTTGCTATTTATATAATGTGAAGCATCTTCGTCGTTGTTGAATGTCATTTCTGGAGCAAGTTCGCTGTTTGAAATAATCTCGGCATTGTTCCGGCAGTTTTTGTCTGGATTATATACGTAAACCGTGGTTTTTTCTTTGTCGACTTCAATCGAATCGAATGGAATCTGACGATAAGAAGAAGGCTTTCCGTAGAGAAATTGTGATAAAAATCCTTCGTTTTCGACTATGTTTTGCTTCGGAACGAGAAGCATATCGACTTCAAAGCCGGGTTTGCGAGTGCTTATCTCTAAAATCTGAGTGTTGGAATAAGGAGTTTTGTCTGGAATTATAAAATACGCAAATAAAGCTATAAATCCGCATAAGATGATAAAAATCAATGATATCACTCCAGTGATATTTTTTCTGAAACGCTGAAATGCGATCTTGTTGGGGGATAATATCTCGTTGTTATTCATCTTATTTTTCCTTTGAAAAACAAAAATAAAAAAAAATATTGTCGGACTTGATTTTCGTAAGAAAAAAGTTGTATCTTTGCATTCGAATTCAGACGGTGGATGTAGCTCAGTTGGTTAGAGTACCGGATTGTGGTTCCGTGGGTCGTGGGTTCGAGTCCCATCTTCCACCCTCCTTAAAGAATAAGACAGATTGTCAATGATTTACACCTGATTTAATGTCAAAATGAGTTAAAAACTCCGGCATAAATCCGGTGTAATTCTTTTTTAGAGGTTTTGGACTGTTGTTCAACAACTTCCAAAAAAAAAATGTCTAACACCAAAAATGACAAACTCGAGCGTCAGGGAAAGAACGTCCTGATTGACTTTATTCCAGCTGTTTTAAAAAATACCAAGTCAGAGGGTTATTTGATAGAATATCATTACAGAGACAAGATTTCGAATCAACTTGTCCGTAAGAGATTCTACATCAATCGTGTGATAAATTCATACACCAAAAAGAGTGATGGACTTAATCATGCCAGGAGAATAGTCCATGAACTCAACGATAAATTGAAAAATGGGTGGACACCAGCATTTGAAACGGAAGACCAAAGATTATACACCCCCATTTTGAAACTCAGAGAAATATACCTTAATGATAAGAAGTGCGATGTGCGCGAAGCGACTATGATGTCTTATACTTCATTGACTAAAATGTTCAATGAATGGATCGAGAGTAGCAACAGAACTGGGAAGGTGACTGGCAATTTTCTTCGCTATGATGCAGTCTGTTATATGGATTATGTTCTTGAGAAAGGCTGTACTAACAGAACATATAACAATACTCTCAAAATGATGAGAGCATTGTTTTCATGGGCAATAGAGAAGTGTTACTGTAAGGAAAATCCATTCACGAACATCAAAACTAAAACAAAGGAAGCAAAGAAACGTATCGTTATCGACAAGGCAAGCAGAAGGAAGATTGCAGAATACTTTAAGGATAAGAATATGCAGATGTTGTTGGTTTGCAAGTTGGTTTATAATTCTGCAATGCGTCCGAAAGAGATAGCCAATTTGAAGATAGAAGACATCAGACTTGAGCGTCGATATATTGTTGTGAGAGATACTAATGCAAAGAATGGCAAATCTCGATGCGCCACAATAACGGCTGATGTGATGGAATATCTTCAGCAATTTATGCACTATCCAGGAAGATTTTATCTTTTCGGTATGAATAAGGATTTGTTGCCGTCAGACAAGCGCTGCGCACTTTCGGCATTTCGCAAAAAATGGGATAAGATGAGGACGTTTTTAGACCTACCTCAAGAGATGCAGCTGTATAGTCTTCGCGATACTGGCATGATCGATCTGCTTCATGCTGGCGTTGATGAACTTTCAGTTCAGCATCATTTTGACCATAGTGATTTGTCTATACAAGCTATTTATACGAATCATTATGACCCTAATTTGAATGAGACTATCTTCCAGAATGCACCCAAATTTTAACGTAGTCTTTTGCGGATGCCGAGCTCTCCGTATGGTGATATCATCTTTCCATCGGAGTTTAATCCGGCTGTCATTGAGAGCGACCATTGGTCGTTTATTGAAATTCGAGCTGCCACATCTATATTAATATAGTAGTATGACATCATTTTTCCCATTGACAGCCCAGCATCAGCTGTAAACCTTTTAGGTTTGATGGTTATTTCTTTCTCTACCATTTTCGTGACCTCACGAAAATGATAATTAACGCTATCAAGACTGACATTGTAACCAGTACAAAAGACATCGGCATATTCGTCTTTGAACCAGTACCAGGACATAGGAAGCGATATGTATAAAGTGTCGTTTATCCTGACGGTGTCTTTTACAGGAACAAGTTGGTATGTATAGATTATGCTATCTCTATTTTCAATGTTGTAGATGGTAGTATCTCTGTATGTAACATTGAAAATAGTTGTGTCTCGATACTCTTCTTTAAGAAAAATCCCACTCTTGCTGGGAGCAAAGAGTGAGATTAAAAATAAAAGTAGTATAACCAAACAAAAGAATGAAAAGTAGTTTTTCATGATTAAGGATTGAAATAAGTGATTTTTTGAGAATTGCCCATATCATAGCAGTCGATATGAAGCCAATTCACTTTCAGTTCAATTCTGACAGGATAAGGAAGAAGGTCTTGTTTTTCTTCTATCTTCTTTCTCATCTCTTCAGCAGTCATCTCTGGACTTGTCAAATCCCAGCCTTTACCGTTGGAATGAGCTGTTAAAGACAATTCGTCTCTGTCTGTCTTGTCTTTGATTAACTCACAAAGATTACAGCGTAACCCTCGTTGTGTTAATTCGGCAGAATAATCGTTGCATATCAAAGGAACTTGCAGAATATCACAGCGAAGAACCAGTAATGTGTGAAGAGCTTCTGTATCCAGAAACATCCAAGACTTATCAGCATGCCTTTTGAATGTGTGAGGACAAACAAGCTCTTTTATCTTGAAGTACTTTTTTAATTGTGGTATGATTTCAGATCTTGTCATGATTGTTTTTTTGCAAATCTAATAGCAACAAAAATAATCAAGGTGACAAAAAAAGGTGCAGACGCACCTTTAAGACTTAAAGTTCAAAGTTGGCAAGTTCCATGAGCTCTGCAGCTGTAGGTTCATGGTCATAAATTGCTTCAGTCCATGTTTTCATGCCTTCTACAACTCTTGATTCTTTAGAATCGCCCTCTCCAATAGTCTCGACATAGTCTTGAATATTGGCTCTGCCAATCCATTGTTCGTTGTTGATTTTTTCTCTAGCAATTGCTTTTGCTGTTGGTCCGAAGGACTTTACAGGTTGTGATTTTGTAGCCATAACAATACTTTTAACATAGTTGATAATTAGCTTTCTTTTCCTGCGTATGCGCCTTTTGATTTTTGCTTTGGTCTTGTATCTTTTCCTCACTATCATTTTATTGAAATTTTGGCGGTCTGGATACATAACCTTAGACCATACAGAAAAGACTTTATCGCAAATTTCTTTTCGTTTGTTAAATTCATTAAGGTGCTGCAGCATTCCAAGATAGCTGTTAATTGTAGCTGCAAATTTCTCACAATTCTGGATTTGGAAAGCGACATTTCCGTCGGCTTGTTTGTTCCACCAGTGAATTTTCTTGAAGCAGTTGGTAATGCTTCTGTTTGATGAATATGTTCTACCTGGTTTTTGGTAGACGTTTAGTATTTTTACTCCTTTGCTGTAGTGTTGAAAATAGTATTTGTTAGGGTGTAAGGTAAGACCAAATTCAGCATATTTAGCCCTTATGAGAGCCATATCATTAAGCATTTTGTTCTTATCCTGGTGCATATACCAGCTGTCATCAATAGACCTGCTATAGTATTTGTATCCAAGTTCATGTATTATGTAGTGGTCTATAGGTGCAAGATATAAATTGGCGCTTTCATTGGTAAGCAATAGACCGATAGGTATTCCTTGCCATTCAGGATGATTGAACAAACTTTTATGTGGTGGCAAATATTTCCAATATTCTATTGGGGAGCGTCTTATTACGTTTTTGCGAGGGTCAGTCATCAATCTTACAGTAATCAACCATTTGAGAATATCCTTGTCCCAATGCTCGTAATAAAGGTCTATGAGTCCGAGAATCATTGATAGAAGTCTGTGCTTGTCGATGCTCATATAGTATGATTGAACATCATACTTCATTATCCAGCAGTCTTTGGTATAATTCTCAGAACATTGTTCAAAGGCTTCTTTTAATTGTCTATTTGCCTCTTTGGTTCCTAATCCGGCTCGACAAGCTGGCGCGTTGCGAGGCACTACTTTATCCATCAATGGCTCCAATCTAAAACTTATCCAAGTATCTACTATTCTGTCTATAGCAACAGATTCAAAGATTTCTCTTACTGTGGGTTTAAAAACGATAAAGACGCGTAACGGTTCAGGCACGTATGTTCCGGCAATGATAGAATCAACCAGGTGAATTAGCTTGTATTCGTGATGTGGGATAAATTCAGCTACGCTATTAGAGGATTTTTTACCTTTGATAAATGAGTTATAAGCTAATCTAAATTCGGTGTCAAGTTCATTTCGTTGGTCATCGGACAGGACAAAACCGCTACAACTTAATTGAGAAGCCGAAACCGCACGGACGTAATAGGTATTGTTCTTATTATTGTTGTTCTGATTTCCGTTAGCGAAGTTTAGATACCATGCGTTATTACTGTTATACTCATTAAATTCTTCCATGTTTTACTTAGCTTTAAATGAAAGCCGGAAGTCCTTTTCAATCAAATTGAATGGGTCACCCAAGGATTGTGAAGTTTATCTTCTAACCTGGTTCTGCCCTGCTTGTGAAGCAAAATAAGACCGAAGTCCTTTAACCTGCTTTGCGATTTTGTCCGTTTGCCGATATATCAAATTTAATTTATCATCAGGCAATCCGCATTTCACAGAAAGAAGCTCGAGTAATGAAAATAGTGTATCTAATTTGTATAGGAATACTTGTAGTTTTAAAGATCTTTGATTAAAATCAACAAGTATTTGTGAGGCATGATAACATTCAAGCATGTCTTTTAGCAAATGTTGAATGTCGTTGCCGTAACCGTATTTATAGCGGTGAGTATAGTAGTTTTGCAAGTCATCCAGCATAACAGCCAAAGCCTCAGTGTCAAGTAACAACTGAGGCTTTGACTTTCTGTATTTATCTTGCGGACCTGAATTCATAATTAATTTTTTACAAAAATCGAGCGGCTTCGCCGCTACTTTTAAGTCCACAAAAATAATAAATTTTAAATTATAAATATCAGTGTGATTAAAAAGCCGAAACCGCACGGACGTAATAGGTAGTGTACTTAGAATTGAAGTACTGATTTCCGGCAGCGAAGTTTAGATACCATGCGTTAGTACTGGTATACTCAGTTGAAGACCAATTGTAGTCGGCTGTTAATTGCGCTCCTCCGCAGGCTGTCAAGCAAGCATTGATGGCAGCTTTGTTCAAATACATGAGATAGATTTGACCGAAAGCTGGCAAATCCCATTTGCCTGCAGCGATGTTGCCTGAAGAATACAAACGACATGCTTCAGCTGCAGGTGCGCCCTTGGTTGTAGAACTTCCAGTATAAACAACTGTTGAAGCATCAATATGGCCAGATGTTTTGCCATCGGTCAATGCTTCCCCTTTCCAGTTAGGATTAAGCGCGGCAATGATAGCATCAGTATTCTCTTTAGCGTTGAAATCAGTAATGGCAGATGTCCATGCTGTTCTATTAGCGATACCTGTTACATCCGTTCCATAACCACCCCAAGCACAAGTTGATGAGTAAGCATTTTGGAGTCCTATACGGAATTGATGGTCTGCCGTTATAAGAACAACGGATTGAGCTGTTTTACCTGCTCCTTCTGTCTTCCAATTATCTGAAGAAATCAAAGAACCGTCAGTTGCTTCTATCCATGTGCCGAGAGGACTCATTGTACAATTGTAGTAAAATTCAACATCTCTTGCAGATCTATCTGACACAAAATGTTGTGATGGAGGAACTGTTTCTCCGTATGCCTGGACTTCAACGTCATAGCTGAGACCATATTTTACATAACAATATGCTATACCTTGAGAACTATCTAATATCAAAGGTGTTTGATAACTTCTTGTATTGCCATTTTCATCAACAACATTGACGGTGGCATACAAGCCGTTGATAAAGCCTTCTTTACTTGATGCTTTGATAATAACTTTTTCGACTTTATTGTCGATGAGATTGAGAACATCATTATGAAGTTCTCTAACTCTTAATGTTCTGCCTGAAAAGTCTGTCATTTTACCAGATTATTTTAGCGTTTAACAAAGGTGTACTTGATGTGATTTTGATGAACTCTCCAACTTTAACTCCATAGAGAGGGTCGTGGAGATACTGATTAAAAGTCACAGTTTCTTGGATAGGAGTAAAAGTAACGCCATCAATTGAACGATGATACTGAACTGTTGCTTCTCCATTTGTTTCCAAATATACTTGAGGGAAACTTTGATGTTCCTTAATTTGGAAAGGTTTGACGGACAAACCGTCTGAGCTTATTTGTAAATCTGCCATAACTTAATTGTTTATTGGTTATTTTTTTTATCTATATCTTCTATTACATCTTCTAAACCTTCATGATTGGTTTTCTTGCCTATAAGAGATAATATGCCTTCTATTGATATTTGCTTTCCTCTCTTTTCTAAGATATTGTTTATGCAGCTTGATCCTTCTAGAATGAATACTATAGACATCATTATAGCAGGCAATTTGGGATAATTGTAAGTTATGCCAATAGATGCGGAAAACAATATCCAGCAAGAATAACCAATGAATTTGTTGACTGTTCTTCTGATTGCTTTTGTCGGTGTCCTTCGTTCTTCTCTGCATTTAGCGGCTTGCAGCCCCCATACTAGGTCTGCTATTATGGCTAATATTGTTGGCATTATATATTGCAGCGCCAGTAATAGCAAATCTTCCATGTAATGAATTAATGTTGCACCTATCATGGTTTTAACAATGAGGAGTTTGGGGTTAGCTACTATGTTAGTAATTGTCTTGAGCATTTGAAAATAGCGTATCTATGTTAATAATAGGGGTTTCTGATTCCACTTTGATATATGAACCGATAGTAAGGTTTTCGTAAACTCTTCCGGTGTTTCCATATACAACTACCTCATCTATTTTAGTCCATGTTTCTGCGTCTGAAGATATAAAAGTGGTTAGTATTCCATTTGTTTCTATGTACATTAAAACGCTGTTCATTGTACATTCGATAGGGTCAGATGTACATGAAACACCATTTTCGTGTACATTCACACCGCGTTTTGGCATTTCTAATGGCATCACTTGAGCAGATCCGCTGCCAACAATCAGCTGTTGGACTTCGATAATGGTATCCTCTATTTCCGGAATATCTTGCATTTTTCGATAGGTGAACGAAAATGATGTAAAACTATCTTTCTTATTGAAAGAAGCATCGTTTTCGGTTACAACTATTTTGCTGCAGCTTAGGTTGTCGGTGTTGAATATGTATTTATCTTTTTTAGAAAAGAGAAAATCTGTAACAACGTGAATATTTTCTATTGAGAAATAACCGGATTTCTGGTTGTAGGATATATGGTCGTCCGTGTTGTCGAGCTGTATCAATCCGGATGATGTTCTTGCGATATCGAAAGTTATTGATGGTTCTTGGATGTTATCTCCAGTAGTGATGAATGTATCCAACCCACCCAAAGAATTGTAGAATAGATAGTAGTTTTCTCTGCCTGTAGATTCCCTGAAAACGTAGCGTTGGATAACGGAAATTCTTTGGTTGTTTTCATCAACGACGTAAATGTCATAGAATGGTTTTTTGCTGCTTGAGTCAGAGTTGGAGTATTTCATCACTTCTCTATAACTGACATTGTGTGTAATTGCAGAAACTCCGTTTCCCTTCCATGTGTATAATGTGACAATTTCAGCAGATCCGCTGATGTCATAGAATTTCGCAATAAGTTTTTTTACATTTCCTATGTAAAAATATGTAAGAAATTCAGGAGAATCAACGGTTACTTCCTTTACATCTGGTTGTAATGTAAGGAATCTTTTGCTGATGACGTTGATATCAGAAGATGAGGTAGTAGCATTGATATTAAGAATATAGAATGTTCTTTCGGTTTGTCCGTCATCATCTTTAAATAACACATGTATTTCTTTTATGAAATTATTTTGTGTTATGTTACTGAGGTGGAAATCAGGTTCTTTTGATGATAGTAATGTGAGTAATATATCCTTGAAGTTGATTTCGATGTTGTAATCTATGCCAGGAACATAAGAGCTTGAGAATACATTATTGACTTTGCCATTATGAATATAGCCGACTTCAGCGGTCATTGGCAGCGTGCATCGCAAGCGAAAAACCGGAAGGTCAGGAATTGTATAATATCCTTGTTGTTTAGGTGCGTTTCTTAATATTATCGACATAATGATACAAAATTATGATGTGGTATTATTCAAACGGTGACAAATTATATAGGGACAGAGTGATATTGTACATATAATTTGCATGCTATTTCTTCAGGAGTAGAATCAATTAACAAACTGGATGTTTTTCCTCCAATCTTGCCATATAAATCTACACTGTGAAGTTCTTCTTTTGAAATGAGCGTAGCTTCAGTTTCATAACAGATAGACTTTTCTCCATTATTTAGTGGAGGTCCGATGTATATGTCAGTTTCGACATTGCTTCTCAAAGTGTATCCGTTATATAACACAGCGAAACGAACATATACATCCATTGGATTAGCATCTTCGTTGCTGTTCCATCCATTATTATAATCTTGAATATTAAAAGAAGCACCTTGACCTACATATATTCCCATTCCATTGTAGTAAATTGGATAATGAGATTTGAGACTATTAATGTAATTGTCCGGAACATTTAAGATACTTTCCCATTTGTATTTTTGTTTTGTAGCCGGAACGATTTTGATATCTTTTTCGCTATTTGAAAAATCTTTTACGAGGAAGAACTCTGAATCTTTGTTTTTCAACTTGTCGGAAATTTCATAAGTTGTTTTTAGAGGCAACAATTTTTGACCTTTATAGACCTTAATCTTAGTCATATCGAGAGAGGCAATATCTGTAATGTCGTACAGGACAGTTCCCTTGAGGGCTATTTTTCCATTGCGTAAGATATTGTTATAATTTGACCAAAAATGGTCGTACATCTCGTATGTTGTCAGTGAAAAATCTTTGATTTTACGGCTATAGAAATATTTTTGCGTAGTGCCGAAAGCCATGGCAAAACTGCCAGCGACAGCAACCGTCTTCCATGCTATCATTATCGGCTGCTCAGTTGATTCTTCAGATGAGTTATAGGTCGTGTTGCTGTGCAATCTGTCACCTATGTACATATATGGCTGTCTGTCATATATGATAGCAGGCATTACGTCTGATGAACTGAAACTTTCTTGGGTGGAAGAGTTGTTTCTGTCGTATTTGAAATTATTTGTTCCAATGTATGCAGGTGTAATTTTGTCGGAACCAATATTACGACGTAGTTCGTAGAATTGCCCTGTTTCCTGGCGCATCACAATACAATCGTTTATACCTATAGGGATATCGTTTAATATATTGTTATATTGGTTTTCGGTTATTTCTATATAATAGCCGTATTTTTCGATGAGTTTGTCGAAGGTTTCAGCAGCTGGAGCGGTGTTGTCGATGGAGGTTTCTGAACTCAAGACAACTCTTGAAGTGTCATTTATAATTATGTCAAAATCATCTGCGACTTTGGCTGTAATATCCATGTCGGGTGTAGATGATGAAAGTATGTCTTGAAGCATGATTACAAGAACTCTTTTGGAGGTTGAATCAACACGGCAGAGTATTCCGAATTTGTTGTGCAAGAAGTCGATGAATTCGGATAATGAGCAAGATGGCACAAGGTCTGAATAATTGATAATACCTTTGACAATAGTATCGGAACAATTGTTCAGTAATACAATGTCACGGTATGGTTCTCTGTCAAGACAGTTGTATATTACAGTGTAACCCATTTGCTCAAATAGCAGATTTATCATCCTATACAGATAGAGAAATGGAGAAAGTCCATAACCATCTGTAACGCTCATTGTCAAGTCACCTTCTCTAACTGTACGAGCTTGCCAAATAAGGTAGTTTGTTCCTTCATTGTTGTACTGATATATTTTGGCATCGTTTTCTTCATACGGTGCAACTGCCACAGGGAAGATTGTAAAGTCGTCGAATTTACGATTAAAGCGGACTGCAAGAAGATGGTTTGCCAAAGCTGATATATCTCTATTCCAATCGTCTCTGACTTTGGAGGCAAATATTTCCTTTAAAGATTTTTCTTTGTGTTGAGAATAAAGGTCGGAATTTTCAATAGCCAATGATACAGCGATGCCGTCTTTCATGCTCAAGGTGTCGATTATCAGTTGACCGTGTTTCTGTATGGTTCCTGCCATGAGTGTGGCAGGAACTGATTTCATGAATCTGTTTGCTCTGTCAACACGATGGATGTTGTCGAGCACTTTCAGATTGTTAGGTGTTGCTGGTATCGTTGCAGGAATGGTGGCATCGCCTTCGTCTGAGAAAAAAGGATTGTTAAGTTCAACTTCAAAAGAGAAGTCTACAGGGAGGTCTAATTCTCCGTTATGGGTTGTTAGTTTCATTTTGATGTCATTTTTTTGAAGCGTTCACGTTGATTTAGGAAGTCTCTGAATTGGTTGTAAACCATATATGACTGTATGCCTTCTTTGTCTATTTTGTCCATGGTCTTATTTAGACGGTCAATCGACTGTGCAATGCTGTCGAAATTAGGCATCTGCGCTGAAGATGCTGGCGAGGTGTAACCTCCACCGCTGAATCCAGGATTAGATGGATTGCTTTCAGGCACTCTGCCTATGACTCTGTATTTTTCGAGATTGGCGAAAAGTACAGGGTTTTTCTTTATCATCCATGATGGTGCGACCCATTCGTTGGCGTGAACAATGCCAACTGGAGTATTGTCGTCATCATCTGTAGGAGTAAAGCCACCATCACTGAACCCATCAGGTGTTGGGACTCTAGAACCTGAAGGAGTGTTGTTGGAACCGCCACCGCTTCCACCGGAAACAGTTGTATTCATGATTGCATTGCGCTGCGCTACAATCGTTGCTACTTCAGCTGCTGTTGTAGCTGCTATTACTCCAGCGAAAACAGCTCCTGCTATTGGACCCAATTGCGCAAAAGCCTGGACTGCTGCCAATGCTCCAGCTGCTATTGCCTTCGCAATGTTGATAGCCATGTCAGCATTGGCATATTTCTTTTGGATGTCGAGTTTTTTCTGCTCGTACTGTTCTTGTATTTGTTCTCGAGCTTCAGCATTGTCTCCAGCTGCTGCCAAGTCTGCTTGATATTGTGCTTCGGCTTGCGCCATTTCCATGTCTCGCAACGAAGATACAAGATTTCCAACGGTGTTGAGGGTGGAAGAGATAGATTCGATTGTTTGTTGGGTATATTTTAGACGAAGATCCTTGACGGACTTTTCGTATTCTTCCCATCCCATTTCACCTTCTTCAAAGAACTGCTGCAGAGCTTCTTTTTCAAGTTGGTATTTTTCCCAAATGCCAAGTTCGTTATTGCTATCGATGTTGCTTACCGATTGCGCTGCATACTTATTTTTGAGTTCGAGAAGAAGTTTTTGATATTCTTCTTCAGTAATGAGATTTTGTTGCTTGAGTTCGTCAAGTTTTGCTTTCTCTTCGTTGTATAAGTCAACAGGGGAGAGGAGTTCTCTTTTGAAACGTTCAGCTAAGCGTTTTAGATCTTCGAGGCGCTTTTGTTCGTCGGCGAGTTGCTTTTCTTTTTCCTTCTGTTTCTTTGCATCGTCCTCTTCTTGTTCTTTCTCTTCTTTCTTGCGTTGCTCTTCTTGTAGTTTTTCTGTTTCTCGGTTGGCTGCTTGTATGCGTCTGACCTGTTCGTCAAGGAAAGCTGCAAGTACAGCCGTTTCATCTTGTCCGTATTCTCTGGCAAGGTTTACTTTTTGCTCAAGATGTGATAAAGTAATTTTGTTTATCTTCTCTGTGTATTCTTTTTCTGTAATTTCTTTGTCAATGAGAGATTGCTTGAGCGCATTCAATTCTTCTTGCTGTTGCTTCTCAAGGTTTTTGGAAGCGTCTTCGTAAGATGTCTTAGGTGGTTCACCACCACCGCCACTACCTGAAGTGGATTGAGCTGCTTGTTGTGTTGTTTTGGCAAAATGCTCAAGTATTTTAGTCTGTTCTTCTTTTACAGAATTGTATTCTGCTTCAATCTTTCTTACTTTTTGCATTGCTTTGCCATATTCTGTTAGAACTGTAGAAGCAGCACCATACATTCCATATTGAACTACCGTTTCATGTCCACCATGTTTTGATTTCACTTCATCCGCTTTTTTCTGAGCATCCTCGATAGCTCTTTCATATTCTATCTTTTGCTTCTCAAGTGCTGCTATTTCTTCTTCAAATACTTCAATTCTTGCTCTTGTGCGGAGTGATTCCACATATTGGTCGAGGGCAGTTTTGTTTTCATTTATCAAACGGCCTTCTTCTGTGAGGTCGGCATGATATCCAGGAACGATTTCCTTGAGTTTGGCGAGTGCTTCCTTGCGCTTGTCAATGGCTATTCTGTTGTCGTAGAGAATGGCGGTGAGTGCTCTGACTTGTGATTCCTCGTCTTTGAATTTGTCTGTCGCTTTTTTCTCTATCTCTGCCAATTCATCTGTTACTTGTTTAGCTTCTCTTGATTTCTTGACCCAATTGGAAACAGCGAAGACGACGGCTGTAATGGCGGCTACAACTGCTCCAAAGATGGATAGCCTAACGGTTTGGTTCAGCAGGTGCCATGCCTGACGGGCTCTGTTTATATTGCCTGTAAGAAGGTACTTTGCTGCAGAAAGTGCTATTGTACCTGTACGAACTGTGGCGTTCCATGCGGCAACGAGTTTTAACCATATAACTTTGGCTTTATAAGCTGCTGCCAAAGCTATGACAATTCCGGTTGATATTGCCAATTCCTTACCATGGTTGGCAAGTGCCTTAGTGAGATAAGTGAGAATATTTGTACTCTTCAGCAATATAGGATTGAGGTTCTGACCGAGTGCTATTCTTGCGTTCTGAAATTCCTTGCGAGACTTCTCCAAGGATGCCTGAAGGTTGTTGTTCTTGGTTTCGTATTCTGTTTGTACAGAAGTCCCTTTCTCAAACTCTGTATTTGCCAAAGATTGTGCGTCGGTGACTGCTGAAATGTTGGTTGCCATGGCAGCGAGAACGCTGACGGCACGCGCTCCATCGAGACCCATATCCTGGAACATCGGGACAAGTGAGGCGAAACCGTCTTGTTGGTTGAGTGATTCAAGTATTGTGATGACGGCATTGTTGGCATCGTTCTGAAGGAGATTTGTAAATTCTTGGACTTCCAAATTTGCGTATTCAGCGAATTTGGCTGGGTCTTCATAGAGTTTCATGATGAAGTTCTGAAATGCAGTGGCTGCCATTTCAACTTTCATGGCTGACTGGTCGAGTCCGGACGCGAAGCCTATGAGGTTGGCAGCAGAAATGCCTGTCTGCGCTCCGACACCTGCGAGACGCTGAACGAAATCGACCATATAAGATTCGCTTGCTGTTGAAGCCTGACCGACTGCATTGATGGCTGAACCTATAGAAAGCAATGCGTCTTCGATTCCCATGGATTCGGTGTAGCCGAGGACGTCGGATATCTTGCCGAGGTTCTTGATTGCACCTTCGCCGAGGTCTTCACCGAGTGCAACTTGTATCTGGTCGGCAGCACGGACGAAACCAAGTATTTCTTCCTTGCCTGTGATGCCGAGTTTGCCAGCGTCTCGAGCGAGGTTGAGAAGCTGCTCTCTCGATGTTCGTGTGTCTATCTTGAGAAGTTCTTTGTCGAGTTCTGCTACTTCATCCTTGAGAAGACCGGTAGTTTTCATTACATCGCTGTAGGTGTCATCTAATTTGGCTGCTGCTTCAGAACTCTTACGAAACCAATCTTGAACTTTGGTATATGCTGCAAAAAAGCCTGTAGCAACTACAGTGAAATTCTGTAATAGTTGACTTGTTCTATCTATGCTGAATCCAACGCCTTTATAACCTTTTTCCAAAGATTCAAGTCTTTGCGTGATGGTAGCATAATCCTTAGTGGCATTGATATATTCTTCGGTGTTTGGCTTGAGCTTTTGGATTTCTGCATTGAGCTGGCGTTGCGCCTGACGAAGCTGCTTGATGGTACTGCCACTGAGATTCTTCAAGACGTCTTCATATTTCTTGGATTCCTTGGTGACTGTGTTCAAAGTCTTTTCCACAGACTTCAATTCGCTGTTCAGTCTTTTGATTTCTTTTGCATCAGGATTCAGTGCTTTCTGTGCTGCCTCGAGTTTCTTTCTGAGTTCATCAGCTTTTGACTTCAGGTGTTCTATCTGGTTTTCGGCTTCCTTGCCTGTAAGGGTGATGGAAACATTGGTTTTTACATCGTTATTTGCCATGTTTATTCTTTTTTTCTGCGAATTTACGTCTGCAGAGAAAGAATGAGACGACAAAAAAAAGAGACTTCATAACATGAAATCTCTTTAATTTATATTTAGAACCAGTGTTTATCGTACTTCGGATCTTTACCGTCTGTAATAATGTAGATAAGGAGTCTTAAAAGAAACTTTGCTACAAAAAAAACACCAACCATGAAAAGCACATATAAAATCATAACGACCTCCTTTAATTTAGTTCACTGCAAATATAACAATAAAATTTGAAAAATCCTATTATAAATAGATACTTTTTTAGTGTCTTTCTATAATAGTCTTGATTTGTTCTGCGGCATCGATTCCGTATTGTTCAGCGGTGCGATATGCAATCCATTGAAGTCGCTTCCAAAATATTTTATTGAACCAGGCTTTAATCTTTCTGTTGCCGGACGGAGCCATGTCCATCGTTACGCCAGTACCGACGCCAAGGTCGGGAAAGAGACCGTAATACAGATATGTGAAGACAACAAGTTCGGGTTTGCCTTGAGCATCGTAGCGGACATGTGAGTCGAATGAACGTATTAGTTCGCCTGTCTCACGAATGTTAAGACTGTAGATGCGGTTTATCCATCGTTCGATGGTGATATCGGCAAATTTCTGAAGGTCGTTGTAGTTGTCGTCGCTCATGATAGGTCGATGTCTTCTTGTGTTGTCAATATAACTTCCCAGCCGTAAAGCTCGTTTCCGCCCTGGCGTTTCATGTACGGCATTCGGGTGAAGTCTATGTTCTCGATATCGGGGTAGAAACTGCGGTTGCGACTGAGCGAGGCAACAACTTCTTTGAGAAGTTGTTTGGTCGTGGCGTAGTATTTTTCAGGGTTCTCGGTCGAAGAGCAGCGGTCGAGCACCCATATCGACTGAGGAAATTGATCGAAGCCTCCTGGCTGGATTGAGAGAACGCCTCCGTCTTGTTCCTCGAGAACCACGCAAGGGAAGTCTTGTTGGCGGGTCATCACCATCTCAATGATGGCGTTGTATCCTGCTCCGGTGACGACCTGTTTTTTGGTGTCGGCGATAATGCCTTGGAGACATGTTTTAAGCGTTGTAAGTTGTATCATAGTAATGTTTTTCTGCGAAATTACGTCTGCAGAAAGACAATGAGACGACAAAAAAAGAGACTTCTGGTGTGAAGTCTCTTTGCAAAGTAAATCCGATGCTTTTATTTGTGATTGAAAATCAATATTTTTTTTATTTTTAAAAGGGTTGTCTAATAAGAAAATTAGAAACCATAAAAAATCCATAACCAGCTTACCATAATTAACCACAAACATAAATAATTTCATTCATTTTCTCATTAGCTGATGAAGATGTTTCTTCGACGATTTCGAAACCTAAGATAATATCGGTAATCATTTGTCACCTCCTTTCTGATAGATGTTGCAGATTTCTTCAAGGAGACTTAATTTTCTCTCGTAGAAATAATTTTGAAGTAATTCAAAAAGCTGTGGTTCGAAAATTGTTTCAAGACGATTGCCTGTTTCGTCAAAGTATTCAATGCTTGGGTTTGCGGAAACTGCGATTCTATCTTGACCAGTGCAGAATACAATGAATCTTTTATATCCGCAATTGTCGGAAACTTTTTCTAGAACTCTGTTTACGATTGATAATTCCTTTGTTGTTTCAATCAATTTTCTTTCTTGTTCGTCAGTGATGACGAATGCTGTTTTTCCAGCTGTGTTTTCTTTTTCCATACGTTGTGTAGCATTTAAGTTAGGGCAACAAAAAAGCGGTCACCGTTTCGCTGCTACACAACATGATTGTCCACCGCATGGGGCATATTGTACGAAAGGCGACCGCAAGGTCTTTATATGAAAGGGCATAAAAAAAGCCCTCAATATGTCTTTGGGCTGTTACTGCTGCCCCTGCAGGATAGACTAACCATCATGTGTGTAGCGTTGCAAAGATACGAAGTATTTTTGAAATGTCAAGAGTTTTTTTATAAAAAAAGCGGTCGAAGAGACCGCTTGTGTGTTGTATGAAAAGTTGGAAGAAAAGTTGTATGCTTGTTTATACAAGCACAACTCTGCTCAAATCTTCAGCATATTTTTTTATGCCTTCTTGGATGCGATGCACGGTTTTAGGAGATGGTTTGCTGTGACCTGTAACATAATGGTTAAGCTGCTTGCGATTTATACCAGTTATGGTTTGCAGGTCAGCTAAGTTCATTTTTCCTTTAAACATTTGCAAGAAACTTGCAGTATCGTACATGCATTCAAATTGCATTTCTGGAAGTTCCGGTTCCATTTCTTTAGCTTCCATGTAGGAGTTATGGAGGTCTTCCATTGCTTCTTCAACGGTTTTTCCCATTCCAAAGAATGCGATGTTTTCGTTCATTTGTGGTACTGCTTGATAGTTTCCGTTGTCGTTACGTTCGATAATGACTTTAACTGTTTTCATATTTTTAAGTTTTAAGTTGTCTTTCAAAGAACAGCCGGGGTTAAAGATTAACCCCAGACTGCTTGCTGATTTGTTTTTTGAGGGGTGTCCTGATGTCCTCACTTGCATGCCTTGGGACTTGGAATTTTTGATTCGTTATCGGACTAAACCACCATTCATGGTTTTTTCCCTCACTGAGGAAATAACATCCAGCTTTCTGTAATTTCCTTTTCAATTCAACTGTTCTCATGAGGAATTTGTTTAATTGACATTGCAAAAATAGACAAAAATCTATTACCAAGCAAGAAAAAAAGATATTTTTTTCAATTTTTAACAAAAAAAGTTGAGTCGCACAACGGGGAGAAGGCGACTCAATAACGAACTAAATTAAAGTATAAATAGATTAAGAAAAAAGTTTACGGGCATTTATCTCAGGACCTCAGAAAACTTGTTTAGTCTGGCGATGTGCGCAAGGACATCATCTGCTTCTTGACGTGATTTGTAGATAAGTTTATAATTGCGAGGGTGTGACAGCTCAAGTGACTGCATACGGTCTATTGTCAATGCTGTGCGAGCATATTCCTCGTCGTTGCATAGGAATAACTGAAAACCAGATATTGTCTCATGTACGGCGAGATATCCCTTCCAGTTGGATTTCACATAGATTCTTTTCATTTCTTCAGAGACTCCCTTTCTCTGTTGTATTGCTCGATTTTATTCTGCAGGGCTGACAGAACGCTGTGCAGTTCTGCCTGTGCAATTTCTTTGTTGTCTTGAGGTTTGTTTTCGTTCAGCATCAGGAAAATGTCCTGTAGTATTTGATAAGATGTCTTGTCAGTTTCGTTGTCGCCACCTTTGGGGAAGACAAGCGGGTAGAGTTCCTGAAGATATGACTGTACTCCCATCCACCATATCCATATCATCTGACCTTTCATTTTTGAAAGGTAGATGCTTCTTTGTCCGAGCGTTTTGAGTGCATGGCGGACAAACTTCCTTTCTCCGGTAAATTGGTAACGCATCATCATGGCATTGGCGAAATAGTAGTCGCCGAACTTCACATCGATGAGGTGAGTATCTATCTTAGTCGGGTTGACGATATCGCATGGTTTTTCGTCAAAGATATAATTGAATCTTTGCGAGAAATCCATCAGCTGGTATGGTTCGAGAATGAATTTCAGTTTGCCCTTTTTGAAAAAGACAGATTCTGCGATGTTCTTTTTCATCTTGAGTCCTGCAAGTTTGCAGAACAACAATATTGAAGCGTGAGTTCTGTCAAGTTCTGGCAACATCATCACTTGGGCGACGTGCTTGAGGTCGCGAAGCGATAATTCATTCCAGGACAAAGGTGCAGTTATGTTGATGTTCATATTTATGTTTTAAAAAGTTCCCCTTTGTTACAGGTTACGCCGAACATCGGGGAACAAAAAGATTATGAGTACCTAAATCAAAAAATTAGAGACTCCTCCAGTGCCGGCAATGCTGGTTGTCGGCAGTTGGTAGGAGGCGGAATTATAAAAAATGGGAAAATCTTGTATGTTGTCGACCATGATTTTTCGTGCTGTAATAGCTTCGTCTATCATGGTGTTTCTATATTCCATAGCACCTGCGACAATGGAGGCTCTTATATGAGAAAGAACCTGTCTTTCATTATCTAATATTGGTTCATTGTCGCGAATCCTTTCCATTACATCACGAATATATGAGCCAGATATGTAGTAGGCAACAGTGCTGTAAAGGTTTCCTTTCATAATCGGAATGTATGAGTAGAATTTATCCCATGACAAGTCAATTGATTTATCTATGAGATTAAACCTTTCAAATTCTGCCATTGTGAGCACAGGGGTTTGAGAAAAGTAAGCGAATTGGCGACTGCCTCTCCAGTCTTTAACTGGAGAAGCGTCGTCCTTGGAGTTATGAACTAAAAAAACAAGAAGACTGTCGAGTGCAGATGACTTCCTGCGTCGTAATGATTCCATGAGTCTTTCGACGCGCTCTTTTGAAGCAGGTTTGACAGCTTCGTTGGAAGCTACCACGAAACCAGCTTCTGAAAGCTGAAGATCCATTTCCGGAATTGCGTTGAGGTATGCGGTTATGCTGATGGCGCGACAGGCGAGGTTTTTCAACTCGCTGAGATTATCATCAGAGTTTTCCACTAATAGTTCCTCGATGTCATAACCGAGAATCCTATCTGTTATCTCCCTCTGTGCCTCTACTATATAAGAAATCAATCTCTTCGGCTCGACTTTGAAGTTGATGGAAGGAAGATATTGGCTTATGTTTTTAGGATCTACTATCATTGTGATATTGCGTTTGTTGATTCTTGTTTCCCTGATTTATTTTGGTCGAGAGTGGTGAATATGTATTCAGGAACCACAATTCGAACATCTTTATCCCATTCATTTATCTTTCTGATGATATTGAAAGGTCGCAGCGCTCTATCTATCATAGGGAATGATAGAGCTTGTTTCATGAGGAATATTTCTCGGATGTTCGAACCGGATAGCGAGTTGCTATTCTTTCCTGGTACTGCGCCGATGAGTGATGGATGGACCCCCATAGCGTAGGATATCACATTCGCGCCTGTCTCGTAGTCGTCAAGATATTCGCTTGAGATATCGTTTTTGATTGTCTCGATAGAAATCAATTTCTCCTCGGTTACAGAATTGCCTGTTGGTATGATGTTTTTAATCGATACGATGGATTTACCTGCGTTGTCTTCGCCAGCGAGGGTTTCGTTGATTTGTTCTACAAGTTTATCACGAAGTTGTTTTTGGGCTTTTTTATCATTACGATCGATGCCTTCTGTTTTTTCCGCTTCTTCAAAAAACTTAGGAGATATGTATATGATGTATTTGACTCCGAGCTTGTATTTGAGAATAGCTCTTTTTAATGAAGGAATAGAAGCGACCTGATCAAACCAACCGGAACGGAATATGGAATACCATGAAGGGTAGGAGTAGTAGGGTCTTCCAGGCGAAGGCATGAACACTGGATAACATACGGATTTTTCACGTTTGGCCATGAAATAGCGAACGTCAGCGATTGCATTGTATTCATCGATAACTCTGTATGGCGTAATGTCATCAACGCCAGATGTACCCCATTGAGATGAATACAACATGCGTTCAATTGCACCACTCTTGGCGTTGACTCCCCATCTGCTATATGCAGCTTCACGATTTCTGATAGCTTGTATTTTCTGGAACTTCTTATCGAAGACCAGGATAGGGAAGGCGTTGGCAAAATATGATAGGTCGGTCAGCGTTTCCATCAGGAACAAAGAAATATCGTTGGTTTCAAACCAATCGAATTCTTGACCTTCGTCTAATTCCCAGTAGTCTACAACACGGTTGTTGTTTGGATTTCTTACGAGCTTCACGAGCTTTGGACCCAATCCAAAAGCGACCTGCCAGTTGAAATTAGCATTAGAACCAACAATTTCTGCTTGGTCCATCTTTGCAAGAACGCGTTGAGGCAGTGCATTGTCAGCACCCCATGGTGCTACAGTGTATTTGTCAAGTGTAATATTTGATAGATTTTTATCATCGAATTCATTAGATGAATTGATTGCTAGCACAGCTTGTGCTTCTTGTAGATAGCAGAAGTTATTGGACAGCCAAACACTACCATTGTTAACATTCTCGACCTTGCTCATTTGATTACCTCCATTCCATTAAGTTCTATGATTGTAAGTCTTACGACTTTTCTTATTAGTCCGGAAGCAAGGCACTTTATATTAAGAGTTTTGCCGCTGGAGTGAAAAGAAGTTATTGCAGCTTCAGGGACAAAAATCTTTCGTCCGTCTTCAGCCACCCAAGTGATTGAAAATTTCTTATTCAATTGCGTATATTCAAAAATCTGTGACTCGTGAATTTTAGCCATGGTTTTAATTTTTTAACAAAATTACGTTTGAGGAAAAACATAAAAGTGACAAAACAGCAGCACTATGACCGCCGTGAGGCGGTCGAAAATTTTGTATTTAGGAATTATGTTTTTCAAAATCATAAAAAGAAGAAAATCAAAAGAAAACACTCACAAAAAATCGACGGAGGAGATTTTTTGTGTCTCAAGACCCCGCGCCGCCCTCTTTTCTTTTTTGCGATTGCACTTTTTTCAATTGCGAAATATGCCGTCAGTGCTTAAAAAATATCAGTGGGTCACAATAACCCACTATCAGAGAAAGAAAAATAATCGCTATCCGTTAAAATGATGTGGTCTATTACCTTGACTTCAAGCAAATGCAACGCCTTAACAATATTATCCGTTAGTTGTTTGTCTTGTCCGCTTGGGGTGGTGTTTCCTGATGGGTGGTTATGTGCCAACACTACATTAGAAGCGAGCGAGTCAATCGCATATTTGGCGATTAGTTTTGTGTCTGCTGTTGTGTGTGTAATTCCGCCTTGACTTATTTTTGCATATCCTTGAACCTTTAACGAATTGTTCAACAACAGAATATAAAAACATTCATATATATTGATTTCGTCTGCGTCAAAAACTTCCCTCAAAACTTCTGATGTGTCTGTTGAGTTCCTTATTATCCGTGTATCTATACCGGTTTTGTTATATTTCAATGAATACTCTTTTACTTTCATAGGTGATGCAGTTTTAGAAGTGGGGAGGGTTTCCCCTCCCTGCTCGGTTAGTTAATCAATTCTGTTTCAATCTCCACAATCTTAGAAGCAATCTTTTCTCTTAACATCAAAACAAACTCTTTTATCAAATCCGTGTTGCTGATAGATGTTAATTCGATGTCTTTGTATGAACTTTCAACATTGAACAACTTTAATCTAAAATGTGGTGTTTCAAAATCATCTATTTCCAACGCTTCCAAAACCTTTTGTAAATTTCCATCCGTACTCAAAAACTTCTGTCGGTTCATTGACAATTCTTTTTTGCGCTCCAGGACTGCAAGACATCTTTCTAATTCCTTTTGCTTTGCTTCAAGTTCGATTTGTTTTGCGTCAATCTCCGTTTGGATTTGTTCGCTACCTGCTAAAACTTGGTTGATTACGTCGCCCAAAACTTGGGTGTTGTCTGTGCTTTGATTTTTTTTAGACATAACTTTTAATTTTTAAATGGTTAATAAATGGGGTTGATTAGTTTTGTTGATTTTCTATTTTTACGACTTGCGAGACATCAAACAGATGGCACACAGCGAAATAGTCTTTTATTTCTTTCTCTGTCTCGGTGTTGTCCGACAATCGTTTCTCTCTAACTTTAATATTTCTTGGGGTTGCCCATACCATATAAGACTGAGAACCTTTTTTGACTTGGAAACCTTTGTTTTTCCATTCTTCATAAGTGTTTAACTCCGTTGTCTTAAATGCTTCGTTGTAGTAGTCGATTAGTAAATCGTTCACTCTTACACCTCGTGCAACTGCTATTTTGTTTAAGTCTTTGAGTTGTTTTGAGAGCTGGCGCAACTCTTCACGCCTTGCGTTTGGGTCTTTTTTCATTGTTTTTATCTCCTATGTTTAGTTGTTAAATTTGTAATACATAAATTCCATTTGTGCGAGTGAAAGCCCTGTTTCTGCTTGCAATTCCAACATTTCTTCATAATCTAAACCTTGAATATTGTTGAATGCTAAATCTCTGTGGTTGATAGTGTCTGACATAGTTCTTATTTGTTTAGTTCGTTAATCATTTTTATTCTTAGATTCTGAGAGTGAGCTTTTTATTTAATTTTCACTCGTTGAATTTTTTTTTTGACGTTTCATTCCCGTCATCTCTTCGTTTCGCTTTTGTACGGCATTAAGAGTAGTAGTGATTAGCTTTGCAAGGTTTTCGAGAAAAATTACTACCCGTAGGGATGGAGAATTTTTTGGAAACAGAATGCTTGACCTTGCAAAGCAGATAATCACGGAAACTACCTTTGCCGTTAAAAAAGCCGGAACAGAAAGAGATGAGGGAATAGACAAAAACAAATGATGAAAACGAGTGAGCGGAATTAAAAATTCCGTTGACTATATCAATTTGTAACGGTTACTGTAACCGGTTACAAATTACCTATAACAAAAAAAGCCACCCGAAGGTGGCTTGTATTATCGTGTTGGTGGAATCCATACGAAACTATGATCATCGTATGGATAGAGCAAGCAGCCAAGAAAAAGACTGTCCCATGCGTCGGTGCCATCGGTGCGAAGCTCGTAAGGCATAGACTCGGCGGTCTCCAGCTTCTTTTCCTCTGACTTGTCTTTTTGCAAACCTTTATTTCCAAACTTTACTGCAGCTAATGGTATTGCCTGGAGTAAATCAACATTGTTGTCTCGATTGAACATAGGAAATAGTTTTTCCTGACCTTGGAAGGCGTTGTTTATTATAAGATGCTTGTCGCTATGTCTCATAGGAGTGCCAAGGTATTTTAATTCAACTGTCCAACCATGTTTGTTAAATTCATCGGTCAGCGTATAGATTGCATCATGGTCGTGCTCTACATAGTTAACGCCTCGAGCTGTTGCGTCACAGTAAGCAAAGATTGTCTTGTTTACATGATGACGATAATAGTTACAGAAGTCTTGAACTACTTCTCTAAGGCGTCGGTCGTATTTGGTATAGAAAGATTTGATTGTACGGAGAACATTGCCATGAATCTGTCCAGCAACAAGCCATGTGATTTTAGCATTGTAGTCGAATGATACGGCAATGGGTTTGTGAAGATCTAAATCTGCATCGAGGAGGCAATCATACTGTTGATGTCGATAGTCGTTCAGTTTTTCGTTATTATTTGCGACGTATGTGTGTTTCTCGGGGTCATAGCATTCATAAAACTTACCTTCAGTCTCTGTAAGTCTCTTGCAAAGTATCTCAGTTCTGAACACAGCGGAGGTAAGGTCGCGTTCCATCCGCTTGATGTAGTCGGCGCCGACAACCTCGATGTTGTCAAAGATGCTTCTTTCTTGATAATAGAGGCACTTGTTTCTAAGAACAGCAATCTGTCTGTTGAGTCGAGATAGTTCCTGGACTGAATAAGTGGTGTTGTTTGCCATCAATTTATCTCTGCGAAGCAACAATCTCATAATAAGATTGTATAGGTCTTCATCCTTGTACTTCTCGTATTGTTTAATCAGCCATAATCCGTCTTTGGTTACAGGCATATCAGTAAAGAAGTCCTTGCCCCATAGGTGAGGGTACTTCTCTACTGAATTAAAATGAAAACTGTTGCCTCCCATTGCTGGGAACAATTCATCATTGAGTTTTCTATATGATAAACCTTTAGCTTCATCGCCTATGAGCCAGTTAATGGTCATTGAGTTGGCTGATAACGGCACTTCTTGAGATACAATTACCATGATAGTCCCATTAGCAAACCAGACAACATCATGAAGGTCGTTAGGCAAGAAGTAAGGCGTATCAAAACCAAGGTTCTTCGGTGGTCGATGTCCGATAACGTAATGGATATCTCTTTTCCATCCGAGCTGGTCAAGAACCATGAGTGCTGCAGGCAGTGTTCTTGAGTGCGCCTGACGGAATGAAGAAGCGACGAACACACCTGTAGATTTAGGCATCTCAAGAACGTTGCGCTGGATTGCGAGTCCGGAAAGATATGACTTTCCCCATCGACGTGAACAGATATTGATAGATTCTTTAGCAGAGACCAGGAACCACCTATATTGACCTTTATGCAGATATATTCTATTCATGTACTTCTTCAATGTCTATAAGTTCAATATCTATGATGTCTGCTGGTATATCGTATTTCTTCATCATCATTTGGATGTCTTTACGTTCCTTGCCGTTAAGAACGATTCCGATATCTGAAGGGTTGCTTACGATGATTACATTGTCGATATGGAGTTTTTCCTTGGCGTTGAGAACTTCGCCATCGTCAGAAGCGGTGTTGAACGCCTTTGCCCATGTCTGGGCTATCTTAGTGTATATTTCTGCTTTCTTGAGTTGGTCTTTCTCTGCCAGGAGAAATGCCTTCTGAAGAATATCTTTTATAACGAACTTTATCCAGTTCTTGGAAGCAATCTCAACGCTGCCTAAAACCATTGTGGTTTTGGAAATGATAGAGTATGCTTTCTGCTGGTCAATCTTGTAACTGTGCATGAGATAATCTCTCATCTGCACATTGGTATAAGTAGGGTTGTTTATCCACACCGTATAGCAGTCTCTTATCTGAATCAGCAGCTGCTGGTCCGATTTTGAAAGTTTCTGAAAATCATCATCGTCTGAAAAGAGATGTGATTTTATAAGGTCCATGGAATTTCGGCGTGGCATAACTATATGATTTCAGATATTGATTGTTTGCTGTGATAGTCTTTCATGCTGTTTACAGCTTCAGGACTTCCGGAAAGTGCGAAGCGTTTTGTATCGAAACGGAGTTTTATTCTGGTATCCATCACCCCTCTTCTATAAGCATCAGCATAAGCATCGTGTTTTGAATATTTAATGTTCTCAATAAATTCATCACAGTCCAATCCGACATAATAGGCAATTTCGGAAGGAGAAAAGAACATAGAAGCCAATTCATATACTTGCTCTTCTTTAGATGATTCTTGAAGATTCTCCAAGTATATCTCTGACATCTGCTTCGATGGCATTGACTTCTTCGTTTCTGTCGGTGATATAATATCCTTCATTGCGGTAGTTTTGAGTTGCGTTAGCAGATGTTACAACTGCGATTTTACAATTGTTGGAGCTGCATATATAGACTTTGGCGTGACTATCCGTCAGATACAGTTCGTCTGCTATAAACTGCAGCTGGTTGAGTTTCTCTCTATGTCTGATTATAACATCTCTGTCGAGCACCATTATAATCTTTGATATTTTAAACTGATGTCGCAGGTTCATCAGCTGGCGCATCCATCCATCTGTTATGGAATAACTGAAAATGGTGAGAGAGCAGCCGATGCCTGCGGCGGAAACAATGAATTTCAAAAGATTCATTGAATTAACTCTGCCTATGTGCAGAGATGGAATGATAAAGTTATCATCCATCAATTAAGCCTAGTTCTTTGAGTTTTGCAAGAGTCTCTTCAGAGAATTTCAGTTCTTTTTGTAGTGCGATGGCGTAATTGTCTTTCAACTGAATCAATTCTTCATTGCTTAGAGTTTCTTTGTTCAATGCCCTCGTGATACGTGAGCGGAGTGTAGATTCCTTGACATCTGCCATAGGAATGTTTACAACGTTTTCGTCCAATGATGAAATCTCGTTGTCGATTATCTTCCAGTTGGATGATATGACTTCATCGAGACGAAGAACTTCTGCACGGAACGCAGCTCTGCCTTCATCGCTGTTGGCTTGTTTCATCTGTTGATGGTTGTGCTGAAGCTCTTTGTAGAGGTCCATGTTTTCCTTGTAGATTTTTTTGCATAAATCGTTAGGCATGTCTTCATACTTGGTATTCTGATAGTGCTTTAATTTATGCCAATCTACAATGTTGTCATCTTGGTCACCATTGTCAGGACCATCATCTGCACCTTGTGGTTTGTCAAGACTTGAACCATCCGATATTGGACGATTCAAGTCAACAAAACCTCTGTTAGGCTTAAGATGAGGTATTCTTGCGAGTCTTTTTAACTCGAAGGTCAGGTACTGCAGATTTTTTCTTTTTTCAACGAGAGAGATGATTCCTTCGTTGTCGCAGTATTTTTTTAATAATGCGAATCCTGTGGCGAAATCTACATTGCCTTTTTCTAAATATAATCTAACCTCATTCATGACCTATTGTTTTAAGATGCTGGAGTGAATTTTCCAGTAGCGCAGTCTAACGTACCTTTGTCGGTAGAAAGTGTTCCGGTATATCTTGGGAACGCTGTTGTGTCAGGCACTTCGGCTTTAATAGTGAAGCCCTTGTCTGAACCTGCACTGTCGCCTGTATTACCATCAATGGTGATGTTTGTTCTGTAATCTTCATTGCCGACTACAAAATAATGTTTGTCATGCTTGATGATGAATACAAAATCGCCATTGGCGGCAGCTTTGCAGAAAACTCTTGCCTCGCGTGTGAGACGAGGAAATTTGATTTCCAAAGTATTTTGGTTCATCTTGCAGTCCACTTCGCCTATTGTGCTAGATGAAACTTTGCCTTTACCTTGTGTGTTGTACAAGGAAAGAAATTTTTTGCCTGTTACCATGGTAAAATTACCATCGTAATCGACATAATCGTCTTTGTCCATGGCATCGTCTTCTATTGCTTCATCAAGTTCGTCGATGATGGCAGGCCATTGCTGGATGCTTGACTTCGGAGCGTAGAATATAGTATCGGCGATACCGCTTGCGTTAGAGCTGCCGACTTTGAAATCTAATGATTTTAATTCCATTTTTTCTATTTTTTAATTGTTAAAATACCATATCGGCATTGCTGTCGATATGGCATTGTTTTTAAACACACTTACCTGTCAAAGGAATATCTACTTCGATAATATCTGTAGACGAAGAGATTGAGAGCTTGCCGGTATAATTCCCCTTAGCCGTTGGCTTGAAGGTGATAGGAATATCGACTCCAGCTTTGGCAGCAGCTGCAGTGATTGTAGTAGTTGTTGTAGTGAAAGCAGTTCCTGTAACGGTTACTTCGAGAGATGAAGTGAGTGAGAAACCTTCAATATGAACGTTTTCTACAGTTGTAGAATTTGTTGCTTTTTCACCGAAATCAACTTCTTCAGGTTCGTAAGAAATGTATGGAATATCAAACTCGCTTGTGAAGCTGGAGCAATAGAAACATTCTTTTTCGAGGTTTAAAATTTGACAGCCCATCCATGTTTCTGCAAAGACCTGAACCATTTTAGGATTATTAGGAACACGCAACTCAAAACGCTCCATATTGCTTTCACCATCAAAACCAACAATCATGTTGTCTTTAGTAGTGAAAATTATATGTTTGACGTCATCCATTCCTGCCATGTCGGCTATAACGCAACGTTGGTTAGTACCTACAAGAACTCTTTGGTTGTACTCGTTTGTGTAGTTAGCTCCATTGTAGTTGTTGTTGTACCATTTGTCGTACATTTCTCTTACATTAGAAGGCATGTAGAGATATAAAGTTTCGTTATCTTTGAGAAGATGTGTCATGGTGCTCCATAACAGCATGAGCTTGTCGCCAATGTTGTATTCGGTAAGTTTTCCTGACTGGAAATAGTTACCTAAAGTTCTTGAGATGTTTCCTGCAACTTTTTCCTTGGCAATGATGGTATCAAAACCATCAAAATTATCTAAGGAAGTCTCTCCATCCTCATTTCTTACTCCAGTCCAGATGGTTTTTGTTAGATTGCCAGAAGATTGACGAGCCATTTCTGCTACAGCAGCTCGTACTACTTCTAATGAAGTTCTGTCTTTTTTTAAAACCTTACCAAAGACAGTACTATAAACACTAGCAGGGTCAAACTCTTCGTCTAACTCTAGATGAAAGGTTTCAAGAGTGCGTGGATGAAATGATGTGCTGTTTGATGGGTTGAATTCACCATACTTATAAGGCTTCCACCGAGCTCCTGATTTTAATTTGGAAAAGGTTATCTTGCCGTGAACACCAGCGATTTTGTTTAGGAATTTTAAACTCTTTGCGAGCACAGCTTGAGGCATAGTAAGGAAGTCTTTAGCGAATTGGTGTCCGGAGTCGACCAATGCGTTACGGAACAGTAAAGCTGAATTATTAGTAGCCATAGTTACTTAGAGAATTGTTTAAGATAGTTAGTACAATAGGTTAATGAATCTTTTTCTGAATGATCCAAAGAGTCGTCGTCAGAGTTGCCTTGTGGGTATTTTTCATCGACTTCAGTTTTGTTGTCGACTCCTTCCAAGGCTTTTTCCAACTCCTTGATACGATTTTCTTTGTCGGTCAAAGAGCTGTTAAGAGTGGTAATTGATTTTTGAGCGTCGGCTAATTGAGTGTTCAACTTGCCAAACTCAGTGTCAATGTCAGTAAGCTGTTCTGTTGATAGAGTAACAGTTTTGTCTGATGCTTCCTCTATAACTGAACATGATTGGATAGTTTTTAGGTTATCAAACATATTTGAGATATTTTGAGTTTTAGAATTTTCTTTAGAGAGACTTACAACTTTGTCCATAGCTGTTTTGAAATCTCCTATTTCGTCAATCAATGTTCCTACAACATCTTTAGCAAAATAAGTTTTGCCTTTTAGAAGAGTGTTGTCCGACAAAGCTCTGTTTGTTTTCATTGCCTCTACAAATTTTGCATTAAGAGGGTTGAGAACATCGTCCTTAATCATCTGAATGTTGCCTTGCAAAGCTTCTTCATAGTCCTGGTTCTTCTCTTCGGAACCATCGGCGTAAACTCTTACGCTAATTTCTCCAGTGGAGATTTGTCCGGATTTAGGATAATCGACGATTTGGATCATCGTGCCTACACAGCCGACACGATCATCTTCACGGTTGGCTATGATGTAGTCACAGTAACTGCCAGCATAAATGGCAGCGCTGCACATCATTCCATCGACGAAAGCAACACAAGGTTTTTCCAAAGCTTCGATTGCTTCGGCGAGGTCAGGAACAGAGTTGGCAGCACCACCGCCTGAGTCGATAACTATGATGTGTCCAATAACGGATTTATCTTCGTCAGCTTCTCTTAAATGTCTGGCAATGGTTCTTGTTCCATAGTTGCATTCTCCGTCGTGGCGGGTCATCAATCCTTTAAGATTGACAACATTGACGGATTTCTTGTTGTTTTTGTTAGAGTTAACTTCAATTGTTGATTGAAGCACTTCTTTTTCATCTTCCATACGAGCACCCATCAGTAAACCTCTGAAAAGCTCATTGTAGATTGGCAAAAGACTTGGTTCAATCATGAAGGCTTGAGATAATATATCTCTTATAAATGAGTAGCGCATTTTGTTTTTT
>JAFYUH010000068.1 GCA_017549605.1 Bacteroidales bacterium | reverse complement strand
ATCCTTGAAGCCATCGGCATCGACTATATAGACGAAAGCGAAGTCCTCTCTCCTGCCGACGACGTTTTCCATGTCAACAAGAGACAATTCAACGCTCCGTTTGTTTGCGGCGCTCGTGACTTAGGCGAGGCATTACGTCGCATCAGCGAAGGCGCGATGATGATAAGAACAAAAGGCGAAGCTGGCACCGGCGATATCGTCCAAGCAGTACGTCACATGAGGATGATGCAATCGGAAATAAGAAGAGTCGTTTCTCTCAATGTAGATGAATTATATGAAGTTGCGAAAGAATTGAGAGTTCCTTTTGAACTGATACAATACGTACACGACAACGGCAAATTGCCTGTTCCAAACTTTGCTGCCGGCGGCGTAGCGACTCCTGCTGACGCAGCCTTGATGATGCAACTCGGCGCAGAAGGCGTATTCGTTGGAAGCGGCATCTTCAAAAGCGGCGACCCAATGAAGAGAGCGACAGCAATCGTAAAAGCCGTTGCCAACTACAATAACCCAGAAATCTTGGCAGAGTTAAGCGAAGACCTCGGCGAAGCAATGGTCGGCATCAACGAAAACGAAATCAAGATTCTGATGGCAGAACGTGGGAAGTAACTAGCCTTTGGCTGTTGGCTGTTGGATGTTGGCTATTGGCTGTTGGCTGTTGGCTGTTGGCGTTAAAAAAAACTGCGAGAATGTTTCCCGCAGTTTTTTTTGTTGTTATTTGCTTGTGGCTTCAAATTGGATGCTTCCGCTCACATTATAATTTTCAGTATCCAATCCTGAAATGTTCACGCCGCAAGTACCTGTCGTAAAAGTGGATTTCCAACTCAATATTCTTGAATTATATATTGACACTGTAGGATTCTTCAAATCTATATCACAATATATAATTCCGTATTCTGTTGAATAAAACACACCGTCATAATGACTATTCTGCAACTTAAGACCTAAGCCATCGCAGTATCCTTCAAAAAACATTTCGCTTATCTCACCATTAACGCCATTTATCCGCATCGTTACTTCACCAGCTGCATCGTCTGTAGCTGTAACGACAGCAGTAGTCTCAATAGTCTCTACCGTTATTGGCAAGGTGCTATTTCCGTACTTAACACTGATACTTGGTGTTATTTTAATATTATACTCACCAACGACCTTTTCCACATAATCAGTATTGTCAGGTCCACATGATGACAAAGCGACAAGGCAAAATGCCATCAAACAATAAATTACTTTTTTAGCTTTCATAATAATATCAACTAACGATTAAAACATTTATTGCACACATTACTTTACAATAACTCGTGCTACTTTTCTGCAGAAACGTTCATCAAGACCTTCGATGAAATAAACACCGCTTTCATAGTCAGTAACATCAACTGTCATCATATCATTATCAACACATAACGAAGATAAAAGTTGTCCTTGTATGTTATAAATGTTAATTGTTTTCAGTCCTTCTGCTTCAATATTGATATTTGCATTTGCTGGATTTGGATAAACATTCAACGAAGCAACATTAGCTTTATCCATAAGTTCGCTTATGCTTTCATATTTATCCTCGCCTTTTGTCAGCCATTCGAGACTGAAGTTATAGAACACTGTGCTATAGTTGTCTTTTCCAGTGTAATAATCCTCTTCAACATAAATGCCTATTGTGTAGTCTGGCAATATGCACAATGAAGAATAAGCTGAGCTGTAAGGCACTATGCAGCGAGATGTTGGCCATGTCTGACCTTCGTCGTAGCTAACAAACACTGTGACATTCTTTCTATCTGTGCCAACAGGAACAGAGTGAAGGAGTCTGTTTTTGTCGCCGCCATCATTTACTGAAGAATAACGAATGATATCACCATTACATGCAGGAGCTGTGATGTCGTACCATGTAGATGGATTTGCCTGCCATGTCACGCCGCCATCGCTTGAAATGTTATACCATCTGTTTCCGCCATGTCTGATGCTCATCAAGATACGTCCGTCAACGAGTTCTGTGACCTTAGCCTCGTCGCCGCCGACAGAAGCGCGACCTGACACATTCCATGTCTCGCCATTATCATCAGAATAAACTACGTAATTATATAATGTATAGTTACTGCCGCTTTCTCTTATAGCTGCCACGAACATAATTCTGCCTGTTGATGTCAACAAACCATTTCCTGATCCGAAGAATGAAGCATACCAATTCTTACGAGTTGGATCTGTACAATCTTTACCATAGATAAAATGTGTAATCACTTCAGGTTCAGTCCATGTCTGACCATTGTCATTACTTCTCACCATATAAGAATTCTGAGGCACAGATGGCGTTGAAGTCCATAATCCCTGACCGCCTACGAATACAGCCAACAAACCGTTTTCATCTTTAGAATGAGCGAGAGCAGCGTCACCGTAACCTTGGAATCTGCCTGTACCTTGAGCGATTGTGATTGGTTCGCTCCAAGTATGACCGCCGTCGGTACTTCTATTGCAGATAATATCAATATCTTCAGGAAGGTCGGTATTGTTATATTTACGCTTGTCAGTAAACGCAACGATAGAACCATCTTTTGCAGTGATGACTGCTGGAATACGATAATTTGATGAATTATAATCACCAGGACGAAGCAATGTAGTACGAGCCAAAATAATCTCACGGCTACCTGCTGGAGAAGGATTCTTTAATTCATACTCTTCATTTCCAGCAACGATAGACAACAATGACATATCAATGAAATTACCTTCAGTAGCATTAGCATCTACATTGACTGTCAACCACAAATAGTTAATGCCATTTAACAGAGATCCTTCAAGCTCACATTCAAAATCGCCTTCTGATGGTGAGCAGCTGCCTAGCAAAGTAGCAGCCTCCAAGAATCTACCGTCGGTATAATCCTTAAGACCTGTAGAATAAACTCTTACTTCATCAACATCTGAAATACTTGTAGTTCCATTCAAGTTAAGTTTAACTGACTGCAAACTGACAGAGTCTTCCGAACCTCTATATTGCACCGACGCCTTTAAAATCAATTCATCTGAATTAGCACGCGCTGTAAGACCTGTCTCCTGTTTCAAAAGTACATTTATCTGCGAAAACGATGTCAAAGAAACGAATGCCAATAAAACCAATGTCAAAAATCTTTTCATAGTATTGTTTAATTTTTATTTCTTAAGAATAAACGCTAATAATTCTTTACAACCTTCACTTACGTCATCCCATGTAGCTTGAAAATCACCAGTATACCAAGGATCTGCCACGTCAGCTGGACGAGAAGTATAATCCATCAAGAGAGATATCTTTCCTTGAGGATCATTGTTTAACATATTTTTAAGATTACGGATGTTGCTTTGATCCATCGCGACGATATAGTCGTAATAATCATAGTCTCTCTTTGTTATCTGACGAGCAGTCTTGCCTTTGCAATCGATTCCGTGCTCAGCGAGTTTCTGACGTGCTGGCGGATAAACAGGATTACCTATCTCATATGTAGATGTCGCCGCTGATGCGATCTCAAATTCATGTCCCAATCCAGCTTTCTCGACGATATCCTTCATCACGAATTCCGCCATAGGACTGCGACAAATATTACCCAAACACACGAAAATTATCTTCTTCATAATTATATCTTATTGATTACAAACACATCTCATAAATATTCATAATATCTTCTTTTGTCAAAGGCTTAAATCCTTTCAAGACACTGCCGCCACAAGCTTTCTCTGCCATATCTGCGAAATGCTCTCTGCCGATACCCAATTCGCTCAGCGTACTCTTGAGTCCCAATGTCTTGAAGAAGAAATCGTACAATCTTTGAATGCCTTCTTTTGCTATCGCCATATCATCTTGATTTGCATCTACTCCAAACACATTGACAGCAAACTGCACATATCTTGAAACGTTAGTCTCATCCAAGCAATACTCCATCCAGCGTGGTGTGAGGATCGCAAGACCCAGACCGTGAGTGATGTCGTAATAAGCTGAAAGCTGATGTTCCATTGGATGACAGCTCCAAGCCTTAGCTCTGCCACCATTGATAAATCCGTTGATAGCCCATGATGAAGTCCACATCAGGTTAGCACGAGCTTCATAATTATCAGGAGTTTCCATTGCCACTGGAGCGAATTTCACCACAGTCTTCAACATACCTTCCATGAAAGTGTCAAGCATGAAAAGATCTTTGTTCATATTGAAATAAACCTCCATGATATGCGACATGATATCGACAGAGCCGCAAGCAGTCTGATATTGATTTACAGAATATGTCAATGTTGGATCAAGGAAAGAAACTTTTGGAAGGAGATTTGGATCAAGGCGTCCAATTTTATCGTCGGTCTCAGGATTGCTGATAACCGCTGCTGTATCCATCTCTGAACCTGTAGCCGAAAGAGTTAATATCGTAACGATAGGAAGCGCTTTGTTTATAGGAGCTTTTTTCTCGTTCATGAAATCCCAAGCGTCGTGCTCTACGCAAGCCGCAGCCGCCATGATTTTAGTAGCGTCGATTGTCGAGCCGCCGCCTACAGCAAGCAAGACGTCGATGTTGTTTTCCTTACAGATCTGCGCACCTTTTCTAACAGAGTCTATACGAGGATTAGGCTCGATGCCTGAGAGTTCAAAGACCTCAAGACCAGCCTTTTTCATCTCATCCATAATTCTGTCGTAAAGACCGTTCTTCTTAATAGAACCGCCGCCGTAAGTCATAAGGACGCGTGTTCCGAATTTGCTCAACTCTTCACCCAGATGAGACATCTGATTCTCACCGAAATATACTTTTACTGGTATGTTATAAACGAAATTATTCATAATATTAGATTTTGTACAAAGATAATAAAAGGCTAAAGACAAATGGCTAAAGACAAAAGATTTTTTAAAGACACCGAGACTCCTAGTCACCTAGTCACCAAGATGATTTTTCTATAAAAATCCGCTTTTTCCTCCACTTTCATAGGATATGCCCTTGACGACGACGGCATACGCCAGAAGTTGATGGTTCTTCCTTTATAATTTATCTCTGTCTTCTCTCCCACTTTCGGCTCTTCACATTGGAAAATATCAATGATAATATCAGTCGCCTTCTGCCCTGTCGTAACGATATTTTCACATTCCGGAAGCGACTTCAACAATGCCTTAACATCCGTCCGCGTCACGACTTCAAGGAATTTATCAGAAGCATTGTCTTTCAGGCGAACGACCTCAGAAGCAGTATCATATAAAGCAAAACCTTTTTCCTTACAGAAATCAATGACCTTGTCTTTATCGAAACGCTTCTCACCTTTTACCTCAAAATAATGTTTGTCATTATAAAATATAAGTCCCCAAATCCTCCACATATCGTTTATCCAATTAGGATAAAAGAACTCCATCGACCATTTCTCTTTCTTCGGAGGAAAACTGCCCAGCATAAGAATCTTGGCATTCTCCGGAAGAAACGGCTGCAAAGGATGAGATTCGATTTTTTCTTTTTGCATTAAAATCAACCTATTAATTGTTAACTCCGACCTTTGACACTGACACAGACTGCTGATAGCTGACCGCTGATAGCTGATAGCTTACTTCACACTCAAAAACTCCTGCCCTATTTTATGCAGCCCGTTAATAATAAGCTCTCTTTTATCTTTACGAGGATTTCTATAACCATTTAGATAATGCCCCAACTGACGTTGGTTAATACCAGTAATCCTACTTAATGCCGCTCTTGTCAATATCTTATCATAATAATGAAGCAAAGCTGATACCGATAACTCATATTCTAATTCATACTCTTCTTTAAGACATTCCGGAAGATCCTCATCTTCAGAACCTTCAATATGAAATTCCAATGCCGACTTATACGCTTCTTTTACTCCATCAATTGTCGCATGCGTCGCCACACATCCCGGAATCAAATCTGAATACGCTCCATAATTATCATTCCATACGATATTAACCAAAATCTTTTTCATATTATCTCAATCCTGCTTGTTTAAAAATACTTATCAATAACTCTTGATCCTGAGTCTCATTCATTTTACCATTTATAGTAACAGTTCCTTTTTTAGTAGGATGCTTGTATTGTCTATGACTACCTTTTTGCCTCACAAAATACCAACCATCTTCTTCCAATATTTTAATCACTGTCTTGGTTTTTAGCTTCTCCACATTTCCTCCCTTCAAACCTTTGCAAAGATAGTATTTTTACTAACAAATCAAAAGCGTTTTTTCTTCAAAATTAAGAATTTTAACATGCTTTTGTCAAGTGTTTTAAGGTAGTATTTTCTGTTTTTAACACTTTTTAACACAAACGTTAATGAAATTAAGAATTTTATGTTAATATTTATTAAGAACTCCGACACCGTCTTCCGACTCCGACCGCTAACTTTCAACTTTCAATTTTCAATTTTCAACTTTCTTTGGGCGTTCGGCAAAGCCGTCGGGCTTTCCGCTATATCTTTTTCCGCATCATTTCTCCCCGCTCAAAAATCTCTTCCAAATTTCACATTCCCGTTCCCGAATCTCAATTCCTGCCATTGCTCCAAAAGGATGCCGCTCCAATCCCTAACGCTTGGAGGCTCCAAATACCAAGCAACTAGCATTAAGCAAGGTCACTGAGCCTGTCGAAGCGCCGAACTCATGCTACCTCCTGTAGAGACGTCACCCCTGTGGCGTCTAAAAAACAAAAAACGACGCCACTAGCTAGTGACGTCGTTTATATCGTGGACAAAGACTGTCGTCTGTTGTCCGTAGTCTGTTGACCGATTAATCAATTCTGCAGCAGAGGTTTCTGTCGCCGAATGCATCGTCGATTCTTGTTACATGTGGGAAGTATTTATCTTGAACATCGCTCTTGTTAGGGAAACCTGCTTCTGAACGTGTGAATGGGAATTCCCAGTTGTCAGCCATCAACATTTCTGCTGTGTAAGGAGCGTGTGAGATAACGTTGTTGCCTCTTTCAGCCTTACCGCTTTCGATATCAGCGATTTCTTGACGAATCTTGATCATAGCGTCAACGAAACGATCTAATTCTGCTAATGGTTCGCTTTCTGTTGGCTCAACCATCAATGTTTCGTGAACTGGGAACGCTACTGTTGGAGCGTGGAAACCGTAGTCCATCAAACGTTTAGCGATGTCGATAGCAGCAACGCCTGTAGCTTTGTTGATAGCGTTGATATCGAGAATCATTTCGTGTGCAACGTGACCGTTGTTACCGGTATAAAGGATTGGATAATAATCTTTCAATCTGTCTTTTAAGTAGTTAGCATT
>JAFYUH010000067.1 GCA_017549605.1 Bacteroidales bacterium | reverse complement strand
ACAAGTAACATTCGAACAATTATTAGATGCAGGTTGTCACTTTGGACACTTAAGAAGAAAGTGGAATCCAAACATGGCTCCTTACATCTTCATGGAACGTAATGGTATCCATATTATAGACTTGTATAAAACACAAGCCAAGATTGACGAAGCAGCTAATGCAGTACGTCAATTAGCAAGATCAGGCAAAAAGATCCTCTTCGTTGCTACAAAAAAACAAGCTAAAGACATCGTTGCTGAACTCGTAAAGAAAGTTAACATGCCTTACGTAACAGAACGTTGGCCAGGTGGTATGCTCACCAACTTCTCTACAATCCGTAAAGCAGTTCGCAAGATGGTTAGCATCGACAAGATGATGGCAAGCAGTGCATTCAACAACCTTTCAAAACGTGAACGTTTACAAATCGAACGTGAACGCGAAAAGTTAAACAAGAACTTAGGTAGTATCGCTGACCTCAACCGTCTCCCAAGCGCAGTATTCGTTGTTGACGTTATTAAAGAACATATCGCTATAGCAGAAGCTAGAAAACTTAACATCCCTACTTTCGCTATCGTTGATACAAACTCAAACCCTAACCTCATCGACTTCCCAATCCCTGCAAACGATGACGCTTCAAAATCAATCGAACTCATCATCAGCAAAATGATCGAAGCTATCGAAGAAGGTTTGACAGAACGTAAAAATTCACGCGATAAAGAAGACATCATTGAAGATGAAATGATCGACGATGAAAACGTAATGGAAAACAAGGGCGAAGACGAAGAAAAAGAAGAAAGACGTCCAAGAAGACCTCGTAAAGCCGTTAACAAAAAATAAATAAATCTTAAACACAATTTATTATGAACATTACAGCTGCTCAAGTTAACGAACTTAGACAAATAACAGGTGCCGGCATGATGGATTGCAAAAAAGCTCTCGTTGAATGCAATGGTGACCAAAAAGCTGCTATCGATTACCTCCGTCAAAAAGGTCAAAAAATCGCTATGAAAAGAGCTGACCGCGAAGCTACTGAAGGTTGTGTAATCTCTAAAGCAACTGAAGATCACAAATTCGCTGCTGTTATTATGTTAAACTGTGAAACAGACTTCGTTGGTGCTAACGCTGACTTCGTTGGTACAGCAAAACAACTCCTCGACTTCGCAGTAGAAAACAGAGTTAAAGATATGGAAGCTCTCAATGCTGCTACAATCAACGGCATGACACTTGAAGCTATCGTAACTGACCTCACAGCTAAAACTGGTGAAAAAGTTCAAGTTGGTAAATACTTCGCTATCGAAGCTGAATACGCAACAAACTACAACCACCAAGGTAACCGCCTCGCTACTATCGTTGGTTTCAACAAATCATTCGATGGTATTAGCGAAGTAGCTCACGAAGTTGCTCTTCAAATCGCTGCTATGGATCCAGTCGCTATCGATGAAAACGACGTTCCACAAGAAACAAAAGATAACGAATACAAAGTCGCTATCGAAAAGACAAAACAAGAGCAAATTCAAAAAGCAGTTGAAGCTGCATTGAGAAAAGCAGGTATCAACCCAGCTCACGTTGACAGTGATGACCACATCAACTCAAACATGGCTAAAGGTTGGATTACAGAAGAAGACGCTGCTAAAGCTCGCGAAATTAAAGAACAAGTAGCAGAAGAAAAAGCTGGTAACCTCAACACAGCAATGTTAGAAAACATCGCTAAAGGCCGCCTCGCTAAATTCTTCAAAGAAAACTGCTTACTCGACCAAATATCACTCATCGCTGACCCTAAAACAGTTCGCGAATATATCCAAGCTGGTGATAAAGAAGCTACAGTTACAGCTTTCAACCGCGTAAAATTAGGATAAGATATTGGCTTTTAGCTTTTGGCTTCTGGTCATTGGCTATCTATACAAAAAATCCCGTTTCTTTCGAGACGGGATTTTTTTTGTATCCACGAAAATAATCATCCACGAAAATAATCATCCACGAAAATAATCATCCACGAAAATAACCATCCACTAAAAGACACTAATAAACACGAATCTTGGTGTCTTGGTGTCTTGGTGTCTCGATGTCTCAGTGTCTCGGTGTCTTGGTGTCTTAATTTTTTTTAACAGTTTTTTCGGCATTGTGTTAAAAAAAATTATACTTTTGCAAACCAATAGAGATACTATATACAAGATTTATAAAGATTTTTATCAAAAAGATAATAATAATGAGAAGTGAATTTACACATATCTTATTGACTCTCACCCTGTTAACCGCAACGGGGGGGGGGTAAATTCTGTTCTCAAAATCTAAAATCTCTCATTTCTAGCCTTTGGCTATTGGCTTTTAGCCGTTTTTCTTCAACCAAAACCAAAACCTCTACCCTTCCACAAACCAATTCAGTCTTTCGACTTCCATCATTCAATTTAAGCTATAGCTCCTGCCTTAGCTTCATACATCGTTATCAACTCTACTCCGAATGCCGGAGCAGACTCATATTACCCTTGTTCTTCGTTAACCCTAATTGCCAGGATAATTATTCTGGCACTATAGGGTATTACCCGTATTAGATTTTAAACCAAATTATTTTAATAATAAATTTTTAACCACTTAAAATTTAAGTATTATGAAAATCAAAACATTTATTCTGACATTCCTGTTAATGTCATGTCCATTCCTATTTGGACAGAATCATTGGACTCCTATTAAAAATACGAGTTCCGAAAACATGAATGCTTTCGTAAAAGTAAACATTGCAGGTCAACCACAAACTGCCAACGTTGAAGTTGGTGCGTTCATTGACAATGTTTGCTACGGAAGTGCAATATTAGAAGATGGCTATGCTTTTTTGACAATTTGCAAACCAGCGAGCGTAACATCAAATACTATTTCATTAAAGTTATATTATAACGGCAATGAATATGTTTTGAAAGAAACCTTAACTTATGCAGCAAACAACACTCCTGACATTGAAAATCCTACAGTGTTAGAAACAGCAGCTGTTGCTGAATCAAACGGTTTAATCTATGAAACATTAGCAGACGCTGTTGCAGCTGCAGCTGATGGAGAAACTGTAACTCTCCTCGCTAACGAAACATCAGACAAGATTATCGAAATAAAAGGAGACGTTGTTATCGACCTCAACAGCAATACAGTTGAAGGTACCGCCAACCGCCTCTTCCGCATCACAGCAGCGTCAGAAGTTACAATCAGCAATGGTACAATCTTGAACGAAGTTTCAGGCGGCCGTTGTATCGAGACAAGAACAGGCAACGTCACATTGAACCTTAACGAAGTAGAATTAATCGCAAAAAATGGTGCTTCACAACCATTAACAGTAGGCGGTTATGGCAACAACATAGTAGTTAACGCTAAATCTTCAAAAATCAGTGCAGGCACAGGCTACGGCATCACAACATTCAATCCAGTCGTAATGACACTCAATGCTACAGAAGTATCAGGTTATGGTGCTCTTAACATCAAGCTTGCCTCTAGCTCAGTCGGTTCAGCAGGTTCAGTATTCAACATTGTAAATGGTTCTGAATTAATCGGTACAAACAATGCTGCTGAAGGTGAAACAAACAGCTTCAGCGTTGTTATGGTTGAAGACAAGAATATCGAAATCAATGTTGAAAACAGTACATTGAAAGCTGTTGCCCAAAACAACCCACAAGCTATCTTCGGTCTTGGCAATGAATATGTAACAGAAGCCATTACAGGCCTTGATATCAACGTTAACGCAAATTCAACATTGGCTTTAGATGGTGAAAAAGAAGCATCTATCTTAGGCTTGCATGACAACCAAGTATTAGGCGACAATTCAATTACAGTTCCTGCTACTTGCGCAGAACAATTAAGATCAGAAGGCTGGGTTGTAAGCGAAGCAACAAACGGTTTAGTAACAGTTTTAGGTACACCTGTAGCAGCTATCGGTGATACAAAATACCACACATTGGCATCAGCTCTTACAGCAGCTCAAGCAAACGATGTAATCACATTCCTCGCTGACATCACAGAAGACGTTACTGTTGGCAAGAACGTTACTATCAACGGTGCAAGCAAAACTTACACCGGTAAGATGACTCTTACTAACAAGGCTGACATTACAATCAAGAATGTTAACTTTGATGGTAAGGGCTATAATGGTTATGCAGTCCAAGGTGGTGGCGCATATTACGTAACAATCGAAGACTGTACAGCTAAGAACTACGGATACGGTTTCGTACAACTCGCTTCTGGCACAGTTCTCACAACAGTCAAGAACGTTACTGTTTCTAACATGAATTACGGTGTCAAGGTTGACTACAGCAATGCAGTAGTACTTGAAAACGTTGACATCACAGCTGACGTTGCTGCTGTTCTCAACTCTAACTACGGCGATAAGACTATAACAATCAAAGACAGCAAGCTCAACAAATTAGGCACATGGAAGAGAAAAGACACTTTCAAGACAACATATGTATTCGAAGGTGACAACACAGTTGGTGAATTCCAAATAGAAGCATCTCTCGACAGCTTCAAGCTCGCATTAGGCGCAACACTTACAGCTCCAAATGATATTACAGCTACTGCTAAAGAAGACGGCTACATCGTTAAGTATGAAGACGGCAAATATATAGTAGTTCGTGGTCTCAAAGGCTCAGGTACAGAAGATGATCCATTCGTCATCATGACAATTGAAGACCTTATTTTCTTCCGCGATGAAGTAAACACAGTAGCTAATTCAAAATACAACGCTCCTGGCGTTTATGTAGCTTTAGGTGCTGACATCAATATGACAGGTGTTAACTGGGTTGGTATCGGTTCAGCTACAGCAGATCACGGTTTCATGGGTAACTTCGATGGTAAGAACTTTAAAATTAAGAACCTTACTATTACAGATCCAACTCTCGATAGCGACGGTTATGCTTATGCAGGTCTCTTCGCTGTAACAGAAGGTACTGATAAGGACAACCAAAATACTATTAAGAATCTCACAATTGAAAATGTTACAATTACAACAACAGGTCACATCGTATCTGCAGCTATCGCTTATCCTTACTACACTATTGTAGATAATGTTAAGGTTTGCGGTAATATCAAAATCGAAGGTGGTGACTACACATCTGGTATACTTGCTTACACAAGACGTTGCGTTAATGCAAGCAATTTAAGCATTGTTGGTAACGAAGGTTCATTCGTTGAAGGTAATCAAGTTGTTGGTGGTGTAATTTCTAACATTCAAATGAATGGCGGTCTCATCGCAGATTATGATAACTTCAGTGCTCAAGGTATTGCTGTTAAAGGTATAAAGAATGTTGGTGGTATCAGCGGTATCATCGCTACACAAACACTTGACGGTGCTTCAGTTAAGAACGTTACATTAAGCGGCAATGCTGGCGTAGGTGTTGTATCTGGTGTTTTGGGTGGTCCATCTACAATCTCTAACGTTGTATTTGAAAACGTAACAGGCGCAACAGCAGTTGTAGGTGCTACTTATGATAATCATAAAGCTGTTGAAGCAAGAATAGTTGATACATACTATGCAACATTCAACAATGCTTATACAGCAGCTGAAAATGGCAATACAATCACAGTTCTCAACCCAGTTGTTATTACAGAAAATAATAAATCATACGACTTGACAGGTATCAATGTTGTAGGTGACGTATATCCAATGTTCCGTATCCAAAACGGTGCAACAGCTACATTCAACGGCGGTAACTTCGAAAACGGTGACTATGTATTCACACTCGGTGAAGGCGCATCAGCAGAAGATACTTTCGGAAACCTCGTAATCAACGGCGGTAAATACCATGGTGAAACAACAGTTGCTAATGTTGTAAAAGGTAATCTCACAATCAACGGCGGTGAATTCTCAGCTGAACCAGCACCAGCAGAATACACCGGTGACTACAGATACCTCATCAACTGCTATGATGCTTCTTACAGCGCTAATTTGGCTACAGTTGCTATCTATGGCGGTACATTCCACAACTGGAACCCAGAAGACAATAAAGCTGAAAGCGAACATACAAACTTCTGCGCTGAAGGCTTCAGTTCATTAAATGCAGCTGAAAATGTTTGGATGGTTAAACCTGTACAAACTATTGAACTCAAGAAAGACTGGAACTGGGTATCACAATATGTTATCGGAACAGATTATGAAACTGTATTCGATCAGTTACAAACAAAAATCGGTGCAAACGGCATTGAAATCAAAGCTCAAGTAGGTATGTTGAGATATGAAGATGGCGAATGGGATGGTAGCCTCGAATCAACAACACCTTCAGAAATGTACAAAATCAATGTTAATGCTGATAAAACCATCAAGATTGTCGGTGATATCGTAAACCCAGAAGATTATGCTATCACATTAGCATATGATGCAGATAATGCTTACAACTGGAACTACATTGGCTTACCAATGGATAGAACAATCAGCGTTGCAGACGCATTCGCAAGTGTAGTTAAAAGCAAAGACATCGTTAAATCACAAGGTCAATTTGCTCAATACTTCAATAACCAATGGTGGGGTTCTCTCAAAAACTTAGAACCAGGTGTAGGTTATATGTACGAAAGAAAAGTTGAAGGAGCAACATTTAAATTTACATATCCAACACAAACAAGAGGTGCTGTTGAAGCTAACATCACAACAGAAAATAACCACTGGGTTCCAGCAGGTCAATATGCAAACAATATGTCAATGGTTGCAACACTCGGTGCTAACAGCGAAAACTACGAACTCGCAGCATTCGTAAACGGTGAAGTACGCGGCAGCGCACGTCCAATCTACGTTGACGTATTAGATACATATATGTTCTTCCTCACAATCAACGGCAACGATATTGAAGAAGTAACATTCAAGTGCTACGACATCAACACAAACACTGAATACACACTCGGTGAAAGAATCAACTATTCAAACAATGCTATCCTCGGTTCAGTCGAAGAACCTGTAGTATTGCGTGGTACACTCGGTATGGGTGAAGTTTCAGCTAACGCTGTTGCTATCTACCCTAACCCAGCAACAACAAGCAACGATATCAATCTTGCAACAACATGCGACAAAGTTGAAGTATTCAACGCACTTGGCGTTAAGGTTGCAGAATATCAAAACGTTGACACTATCGATGCTTTAGAAGCAGCTGGTGTTTACGTAATCAGAGTAACTAACAACGGCAATACACAAAATTGCAGATTAGTTGTGAAATAAGGCTAATGGCTAACGGCTAACGGCCAATGGCTAAAAGCAAATGAGCTGTGGGAAGTGAGTTATGGGGTTTTGCCCCTAACTCACAGCTCATAGCTTTATGAGTAAAATAACATCTATTAAATCAAATTACTATGAAGATGAAGACAAAGACATTTATTCTATCATTTTTGATGATGTTTTGTTCTGTAGTTTTTGGACAAGATTGGGGTACAACTCCAAACAAGTACTCATCAAACATGACCATTGTAACTCAAATCATGATTGATAACGAGATACAAGGTAACAACATTGAAATTGGAGCTTTCTGCGGTGATGAATTTCGCGGAAGCGCAAGACCTTCAGACAGTCAATATGGCTTAGTATATTTAACCATTGTTGGTGAACAAAATGATAAGATATCATTTAAATTATACGATCATACAAACAACACTGTATTGAATTCTATTTGTGAAAATACAGTAAATTATATAGAAGACGCACACATAGGTAGTGTTGCCTATTTAGACAAAGAAACTGGATTATTGGCAGATCAATACATCACACACTTCACATCTGCTGTTGCAAAAATAGGCACAAAATACTACAAAACATTCGATGCTGCATACACAGCAGCAAAGACAGGTGATGTCATTGAACTTCTCAGAACTGCAGTTATCACAAAAAGCAAAGCTTGGATCAACTATTCAAAGAAAAACATCACTGTTAAAGCCGAATTCGGTGAAGCTGCATTCCGTGTACAAGACGGTGCTTACGTATGGTTCGGTGGCATGACAATTGAATCTAACGACTACTGTATCATCGTCGGTGCTTCTGACGGTTCTTCTGGCGCTAGCGTAGAAATCTATGGCGGCACATATAAAGGTGCTACAACAGCAGTTTCTGTCACTAAAGGTGAAGTAAAAATTATGGATGGTACATTCCAAGTTGAACCATACCAAGGTAGCTACGAATATACAATCAACTGCGTTGATGCAAACTACAAAAACGGTACAGCTAAAGTTTCTATCCAAAAAGGTAAGTTCTACAACTTCGACCCTATGAACAACGCAGCAGAAGGCGCTGGCACAAACTTCGTTATTGCAAATTGCATCACTGTTAAAGGTGAGGATGATTATTGGACTGTCGTAGCTCTACCTACAGCAGAAAAAATCGTTTCTTCTACAGATTATGAAGTAAGTCCATTTGGTTATGAATCTGCTACAATTACAGTCGACGGCGAAGTTCCTTGCATCGCAAACGGTTTAGGTATTGTAAGCAACTGGATTGGATTCAGAATCACAATGCCAGAAGGCGTAGACGCTAATGTTGCAAGAGTATTTACTCCTGGTTCAAATGGCACATACAATGAAAAGACACTCGCTTCTATCCTCGATGCTGGCAAAAATTACGCTTCAATGTGGGTAAGCATCCAATATAAAAGAGAATTCGATTATAAGATTGACTGGAATAACGATGGTAAAACAGACCTCGTCATTTACATCAAAGCTAATGATGCAACTATCAAACACAACCATGTAGAAATCAGCAGAGTCGAACCAACTTACGGTGTAGACGGTTCTGTAACATACAAATGCGGTTGCGGTGATGAATATACAGAAACACTTCCAGCAGCAATAGTTGCTAAGATTGGTGAAACTGGCTATACAACTCTCTCAGCTGCTGTTTCTGCAGCAACAGCAGGTGAAACAATCACTCTTATCGCAGACATTACAGATGATGTTACAGTTAAAAAGAACCTCACAATTGATGGTGCAAATAATAACTATACAGGTAATATCTCAGTTACAGGTAAAAATATTAAGGTAACAGTTAAAAACGTTAATTTCATCAACGGTACAGGTTATGCTATTACTACAAACACCATTGGAAGCATTACTGTTGAAAACTGTACAGTTAAAAACTATAATTATGGTTTCTTATATGCTAACAAGAGCACTTCAACTATTGTAGTTAAGAATGTTACTGTTGATGGTGCCAACTACGGTATGCACTGGGTATATGGTTCAAACGCAACTCTTGAAAACGTAACAATGACTAACGTAGCAAAGGGTCTTTATATCCAAAACTATGCTTCAAAGACTATCACAGTCAAGAACAGCAATATCAGCAGCATCGCTATTTGGGAAAGAAGCGGTTATTCTGGAGTTCAAACTTTCAAATTTGAAGGCGATAACACAGTTGGCACTTTGAGTGCATCACAATATGCAAAATACGTTCTCACAGCTACAGACGCAACAATTACAGCTCCTGCAGGTGCAGCAGTTACAACAACAGTTGCAGAACACACTGTAAAACATATAAATGGTGTTTACACAGTTGTTCCTAGCGTAGCAAAAGTTGTTGATGCAGAAGGTAAAGATGTTGACTCATTCGGAAGCATCCAAGATGCTATCGACGCAGCACAAAACGGCGAAACTGTTGTTGTATTGAAAGATGTAGTAATTGACGAACTCGCTACTGAAACTTTAGATGGCAAGTATGACACTTACTTCAAAGTTGAAGGCAAGACTGTAACTATCGACTTGAATGGAAAGACTATCAGCGGTAATTATAAATCTAACACATCAATGCTCGTAGGTCTCTTCTCAACAGAAAACAACGGTCACCTCACCCTTGAAGATAATTCAACAGAAAAGACAGGTACAGTTAATATTTGTGCTAAAAATGAGAAAGTATATGCACTCATTGCAAACTATGAGCCAGGTTGTACAATCACAATTAACAGAGGTACATATAAACTTGATAAAGCTATAGACTCTCACATGTACACCGGTGGAGATGAAGGTATAGTAGTTAATGGAGGTTACTTCCACCTTGGCAATGTTGGTGATGGTACAAATGGTAAACCATGGATTTTCAATGCTTTGGAAGCAAACACTAACAATGTAATTGTAAATGGAGGTACCTTCAATGCTGATGTCAACCATCAATTCTGGGCAAATGAAGTTTATATTCCAGAAACATTAGCTCTCCAAAATAATGGCAATGGTACATGGACAGTTGTTGAAGCAGAAGCATACGTTGTAGAAAAAGCAACAAGCTCAAATGCTACAGAACGTAAAGTTGGTTATGTAACATTAACAGAAGCTTTTGCTGTTGCAATGGACAAGAACTACACAACAGTTGGTTTATCAAAAGACATAACAACTGATAAAGTCTATACAATCAAAGCTGGTGAAACTATTACATTCAACTTAAACGGCAAGACTCTCCAAGGTACAGACAACACAACAAAGAACTTTGGTCTTATCCAAAACAACGGTACTTTGACAGTCAACGCTCCAAACGGTGGTATGATGACAGTTGTCGCTACAGTCAATAGCGGTTGGGGAAGATACTCAGCTGTTATCTTTAACAATCCAGGTGCTACACTCACAGTCAATGGCGGTACAATAGAACACCTCGGCGGTACAGACATGGCTTACGGTATCGACGCTTTGACAAACGGCAACATCGGCAATGTTAACACAACAATCAATGGCGGTACAATCAAATCAACATACCGTGCAGTACGTCAGTTCCTCAACTCAGACAGCAAAGAAAATAATCTTACTGTAAATGGTGGTACTTTAGAAGGTGATAACAAGTCTATCTTCTTCCACGATCCAAGCGCTAAAGCTAATAACGGTACAGTTACTGTAAGTGCAAACGCTGTTCTCAAAGGCGATGTATATCTCTACGTTACAGCAGGTTCAACAGAATGGCCAGTTGAAGTATCTATCGCTAACGCTGCATTTGATGAAGAATCAACAGTTGTTACAGGCAATGTTCCAGAAACATATACTGTAGATCAAGTTGATGCAATCTGGACTGTTCTCCGTATAAACACACAAGAATTGGCATCAGGCTGGAATTGGTTCTCACACTATGTAGAAGGTGATGTTCTTGGTCAATTAAAAAATGGACTCGGTGAAAACGGAATAATGATTAAGACTAGAAATGCATTCTCAGAATACGATGTTACAGATGGCTGGAATGGCACACTCTATTCAACAAACCCAGCACAATCATACAAGATCAATGTAAGTAACAATCAAAAAATAAGCATTAAAGGTAATATCGTAGATTATACAACATGTTATATTACATTAGATAACAGAGGTTGGAATTATATCGGATATCCTTTAACACAAGAAACTTCTGTTACTACAGCATTCAGCGCTGTTGAAATGGCTGAAGACGGAGACTTGGTCAAGACACGTAATGGATTCGCAGAATACATCGATGGTAAATGGTGGGGATCTCTCGAAACCATGAAACCAGGTGTAGGTTACATGTACTTCAGATCAAACACAAATACAACAGTTGATTTCACATACACAACCTCAAAAGAAAGCGTAAAAGCTAATATCACTGCTGAAAACAACTACTGGGTACCATCTGTAGCTCAATATGCAAACAATATGACAATGGTTGCTATGCTTGATGTTAAAGGTGCTAACTATGAAGTTGCAGCATTCGTAAACGGCGAAGTACGCGGCAGCGCACGTCCTATCTATGTTGAATCATTAGACGCTTATATGTTCTTCCTCACAATCCTCGGCGATGATGTTGAAGAAGTAACATTCAAGTGCTACGACATCGATACAGACACAGAATACGCTCTCAGCAACGTAATCAACTATTCAAACGATGCTAGAGTCGGTACTATCAGAGACCCATACTTATTATCACGTGGCACATTAGGTCTTGAAGAACTTTCAAACAACTTCAACATCTATCCTAACCCAACAACAACTGATAGAGAAATCAACCTCACAACAACATGCGACAAAGTTGAAGTATTCAACGCACTCGGCGTTAAGGTTGCAGAATATCAAAATGTTGACACTATCGATGCTTTAGAAGCAGCAGGTATTTACGTAATCAGAGTTACTAATAATGGCAATGTTAAACATTGCAGATTAGTTGTTAAATAAGACTAATGTCTAAAGGCTAAGGGCTAAAGGGCTGTGAAATCTGTTCACAGCCCATAGCTCAAAGCTTAAAAAAGAACGTCAAATCAAATTTAAAATCAAAAAAAAATGAAAAGAATTTTAACGACACTAACATTACTATTAACACTATGTTCTTTTAGTTTTGGACAAAACAGCCAAAACTATTATGAATACAATTCGTACATGGGTGGTGACATGACAGTTGTTGCTCAAGTTAAAATTGATGGAGAAATTCAAGGCAATAATATTGAACTTGGAGCTTTCAATGGTAACGAATGTCGTGGAGCTGGCAGACCAAACTCTAAAAACATTATATATCTTCAAGTTTATGGAAATGCAGAAGATGATAATGGTGACATTATTACATTTAAAATTTATGATCATAATCTTAAACAGGAATTAAACTTAACATCCAATCATGAGGTTGTGACTTTTGTAGCTGATAAAATGGTTGGTTCAACAAAAAATCCTTTTATCGTTTATTTCGAATCAGATTATATTGCTAAAATAGGTGACACAAAATATACATCTCTCGCAGAGGCTGTTGAAGCAGCACAAGACGAAGAGACTGTAACACTTTTAAAAGATGCTGAAGGTTCTGGCATCGTAATCGACAAAGACATTACAATAGACTTTAACGGAAAGACATATACAATTACAGAAGGTAACAGCATAGAAGTAGTTGAAGGTGGCGTGCTCACAGTTGTTGAAACCGGCGGCATGAACCTCGCTGGTCAATTCATAATCAACGGCGGTCAGCTCTATCACAACAATGATGGCGTTATGGCTACAGTGAAGAAAACATTCACTCCACAATCATACTGGAACACTATCAGCGCTCCTATCGTTGGCGGTGCCGCAATCCCAACAAATGCCACACATGACCTTTATCGTTATGATGAAGTAGAACATGAATGGGAATATTACTTAGACGCTGACGGAATAGGTTTCCCTACTTTGGAATTAGGCCGCGGCTATCTCTATGCAGCTGGTAAAAACGACATCACAGTAGAACTCAATGGCGAGCTTAACGTCGCTGATGTTGAATTCCCACTCAGCTACACTGAAGGCAATGAACTCAAAGGCTTCAATCTTATAGGCAATCCTTTCACACATAACATCAACGAAAACAACTTCTCTGCCTCCGCCCTCTCTCAAGGTTATTACGTAATCAGCGAAAACGGCGAATGGTTGTCAAGATATGACGGTGAAGAAACTATTGAGCCAATGCAGTCAGTTCTCGTACAGACAACAGCTGCAAATAGCAGCGTTAAAATCAGCAAACAAGTTGCTGCTACAAGAAGCGTTTCTGAAGGCAGCTTGAGAATCAATGTAAACGGCAACAACTGCCAAGACGTCGCTTACGTTTCTTTCAACGAAGGCATCGGCTTGGATAAAATCAGCCACAACAACAGCACTTCTGCAATGCTTTATATCACAGCTGAAGGAAAGGACTACGCTGTAGCAACAATGAGCAAAGATGTTACAGAAATTCCAGTATCATTCAAAGCTATGACAATGGGTGAATATACAATTTCTGTTGAAGCACAAAACTGCGAGTTCGAAACATTATATCTCAAAGATATGCTCACAGGCGCAAGCATCAACCTTAACACAGACAGCTATACATTCATGGCAACAAGCAACGATGAAGCTAACAGATTCGTACTTACAACTACAGAACCAACTGGCATCGAAAGCAATACATTAGAGGCATTCGTTTACATCAACAATAGCGAAATAGTCATCAACAACATCCAAGGCAATGCTCAAGTAAGCATCATCGACATGATGGGCCGCACTGTTGCAAAATACAACGTTTTTGAATCAGCTGTCATCTCAACATCATCATTGGAAAAAGGAGTTTACATCATCCAAATGACAGATGCAAACGGAATCAGAACACAAAAAGCAATAATTGACTAATTACCAAATAAGATAAATAAATGAAAAAAGTAATAATAACATTATCAATTATAGCTGCATTAGGTCTCAATGCTAATGCACAAAACACCCAATCATCAGACGGATTCTTTTCATCATACAAAATGGAAGAAAAAACTCGTGCCGGTATGCCTTTGTTCCCAGAACAAGGACAAGGAAAAGACCAGGACGCTGCTCCACTCGGTTCTGGATTATTGGTATTAGCAGGACTTGGTGTTGCATACGCCATGAAATCAAGAAAGGACGAAGAATAATCCTCGTCCTTGATAAAGATATAAGGGTCTCTCATGCCCTTATAAAACTACAAATTCCCTAGTTTGTAGTAGTTAATATTATTATTTATCCCTATTCCCGACGCCGCGTTGTGAAACGTGGCGTCTTTTATTTTAAACGCCACATAGTTCGGACGTGATAAATTACGTCCACTGCTACTGTCTGCAAATATAATTTTTTTACCGATAACAGCATAAAATCGATTTATAATTAATAAGACGTGTCAACGAGTGTTTATTTTTTTAAAATCTCTTGTTTTTCAAAATAAAAATAATCAACTTTGCCTTCAACAAAAAATCAACTACTATGAAAAAAATATTATTCATTATCGGATTCTTATTTGTAAGCTTAGCAGCTTCTTCACAGAGTCTATCAAACGACGTCAACACTATTGAAAAACGTTATGGCAAAATAGTCAATACCGAAACCAACAAAAAGATTCATAAAAATGATCTTAAGCTGATGCTTGACGAGGAATCATACAGCACTTATATAAGAGGCAGAGGACAACACATTGCCTCAATACCATTATGGTGTTACACAGGAAGCAGCGCTGCTCTGGCAACAGCAAGTTTCATCATGGCTAATAAAATGAAAAACGCTACTGCCAATAATAGTTCCGAAGAGTTCAGCAACGGACTAGGATTCGCTATCTACTATGCCGGCGGAATACTTTTGTCGTTAGAAGCTGTGGTATTCGCTATCCCATCAACAATATTGACAATATGCAGCAATAGGAATCTTAACGAAGTAGTTGAAAACTATAATCCCAATACATCTGATATAACACTTAATTTCGGAGCTACAAACAACGGCATCGGACTTACTTTGAACTTTTGATAGTTAGTGTGAAGTAAAAACTCAAAACCTCAAAAACTCAGAACTTCAAAATTATAATAATTATATATATTTGCGTTGATAACTAAAACAAATTCATAATCAAATATTAATCAGTATGAAAAAGTTCTTATTAATATTATTGCTCATTGGCGCTTTTATCACCAATGTCAATGCACAAAGCAATGTATCAGAAAATTCTTTCATAAAAGATAAAATAAGCATAAATATTGGTGGAGGTTATCACCATCTTATGCCATTTTATAATGCTCATACAATCTCTGGCGAAGCATTATATGGATTAAACAATTGGTTAGAAGCAGGTGCTGTTACAACTCTATATACAGGAGATGTTCCTATCTTTTGCTACCCTAAACATAGTGAAAATAGAATAAATATTTTCAATTATGGTATTAAAGGAAAAATACATTTCCTTCCTCTAATCGTAAATCCTTCATTTTATCGTGTTGATATTTATGGCAACTTAGAAGTTGGAGCTCATTCGTTTTTTTACGGCAAATCATTAAATACAGACAATCAGACATTGTTTTCTTTCAATGCCGGTGGCGGTATAGGATTCAACATCACCAAATCATTCGGTTTGTTTTTCGAGTTAAACTACAGCAATTTATTTTTAACAACTCACAAATACGGATTTATATTTAGGTTTTAAATAAAAATTTCAGAAATTCAGAAACTCAAAACCTCAGAACTTCTATATGAGATTCTGAGGTTTTGAGTTTTTAATATTCTGAGTTTCTTTATATTTCTTCCGACAAGAAATCTCTTATATAAATATGTTTTATGCCTTGATATGTATTTCCAAATGAGCGCTCTCCTGAAACGACAATCTTAGGATAGTTGTCCTTTATTTTTAGAAGATTGCCAAACTCTCGATCTATGGTTTCTTGACGAGATAATTCAGCTGACACTTGTACATACATAGTCTCACCATTTCTAGTACAGACAAAATCTATCTCTTCTGACATCATTGTACCTACTTTAACTTCATAACCACAATATATTAGATGATTACAAACAACATTTTCAATACGTTTCGCTCTATCTTGAATCTTATAACCAGCAACAGCATTGCGTATTCCCATATTTTCGAAAAAATACTTCTCCCCTATTTCAAAAAACCTCTTCCCTATAACGTCATATCTTCCAATACGATGCACTACAAATGCTTCTGCGAGATAATCAGCATATTCAGAAACTTGATTGGAAGCCAATTTCACATTCTGACTCTTTAAAAAATCGCTTATGCTTTTTGACGAAAACAAACTTCCTGTATTATCTGCAAGAAAACGTATCAGCTGTTCCAAGAAAATCGTATTACGAATGTTTTTCCTTTGAATGACATCCCTTAACACTATAGTCGAATATACACTCTTAACATACTCCATCACAATCTGCTCTTCCATAGGAATATTTATAAGATACGGCAGACCACCAAAATGAATATATTTCTCCAATGACTCATCATCGTTATCAAGTTTGTGAAACTGCAAAAATTCCATATAAGAAAGACTATATATCTTAAACTCAACATATCGTCCTCCTAACTCATTCGCCAATTCACTCGACAACATTTTTGAATTACTTCCTGTTATGTAAATATCATTATTATCGTTCAAAGCCAAAGATCGTATTGCCAGATGAAAATCCTCTATTTCCTGAATTTCATCTATAAAAATATAGTTTCTCCGCTCTTCCAACAATCTATCTTTTACATACGAATATAAATCACGATAAGTGCGAATAAAATCAAAATCCAGATCTTCCTTATTGATATATATAATGTTAGCATTAGACTCTTCCGAATTGATCAAGTTTATCAATTGATAAAGAATATAACTTTTGCCAACTCGACGATGACCAACCATAACCTTAATTGTATTTGTACGCATAAAAGGTTTGATTCGATTGATATAACTATCTCTATTATATATCACACTTGGAATTCTCATAACTTTAAGTATACTTTAAATATAATGCAAATATAATAAAAGTTTTAAATATACTTTAAACTTTTTATAAAACAACAAATAATCTTAATCATTGCATAATTCATAATTCATAATTAATAATTCATAATTCATAAATAAAAAACCTCAGAATTTCAAAATGTTTTGAGATTCTGAGGTTTTGAGTTTTTAATATTTAACAATTAACAAAGTTCATTGACAAATAAAGACGCATCAATTACATATTGTTTATTTTTATGGTGTAATATGATACGTCTCTACTATATTGGACGCGATGCATCGACGTCCCATTATGAATTATGAATTATGAATTATGCATTATTTCTTGCTCCAGGTTGTTCCTTCTTTGCCGTCTTTCAAGACGATATCTAAAGAAGCGAGTTTGTCGCGGATGATGTCGCTGGTTGCCCAGTCTTTCTTAGCGCGTGCTTCTTTTCTGATGTCGATGATTGTCTCCATCAAGCCATCTACCAAGCCATCGTCGCCACCAGCTTCAACATCCAACAATCCTAAGATGTCGAATACGAATGATTGGAACAATTGTTTTAATAATTCTAATTCCTGTGCGTTGATCTTAGCGTTACCGTCTTTCACTGTGTTGACGATTCTTACTGCTTCGAACAAGTTAGCGATAACTACAGGGCTGTTGAAGTCGTCGTTCATTGCTTCGTAGCAAGCATCCATGATTTTTTGTACGCCGAGTTCTTCTGCGCCTTCTGTAGCGTTGATGCCCTTAACAATCTTAGTAGCTTCCATCAAGCGTTTGTAGCCTTTTTCTGCTGCCTGTAATGCTTCGTTAGAGAAGTCGACAGTGCTACGATATTGAGCTTGAAGCACGAAGAAACGTATTGTCATTGGTGGATAAGGACGTTCCAAAAGTGGGTGGTTGCCTGCGAAGAAGTCTTCAAGTGACATTGCATTACCGAGAGACTTACCCATCTTCTGTCCGTTCAAAGTAATCATATTGTTATGCATCCAATATTTGACAGGCTGTTTGCCGCCGTTGAATGCCATTGACTGAGCAATTTCTGACTCATGGTGTGGGAAGAGCAAGTCCATGCCGCCGCCGTGGATATCGAATTGCTCGCCGAGGTATTTGCAGCTCATAGCTGAACATTCAGCGTGCCATCCTGGGAAACCTTCGCCCCATGGTGAGTTCCAGCGCATGATATGTTTAGGCTCAGCCTTCTTCCACAATGCGAAGTCGGCGCCGTTTCTCTTCTCGAGCTGACCAGCGAGTTCGCGAGTGTTATTGAGCATCTCCTCTACATTACGTCCTGAGAGGATACCATAACGAAAGTCTTTATTATATTTCTCTATGTCGAAATAGACTGAACCATTTGATTCGTATGCATAACCTGCATCAAGAATCTTTTGAATCATCTCGATCTGTTCGATGATATGGCCTGAAGCGTGTGGCTCGATTGAAGGACGCAACACGTTAAGCTTATCCATGCTTACATGGTATCTGTCTTTATAATATTGTGCTACTTCCATTGGTTCGAGGTTCTCAAGGCGAGCCTTCTTTGCGATCTTGTCTTCGCCTTCGTCAGCGTCGTGTTCAAGGTGACCGACGTCGGTGATGTTACGGACGTAGCGCACTTTATAACCTAAATGTTTGAGATAACGGAACACGAGGTCGAAAGTGATTGCTGGACGAGCGTGACCGAGGTGAGCGTCACCGTAAACGGTTGGACCGCAGACATACATTCCTACATGAGGAGCGTTGAGAGGCTTGAATAACTCTTTAGAACGAGTCAAGCTGTTGTATATAAAAAGGTTGTTTTCCATTGTGACAATTTTTTCAATAATATGCAAAGGTACGATTTATTTTGAGAGATAAAATATAAAGAGGTGTTATTTTTCTTAAAAAAATTTCTTCCTTTTTCGATTTTAATTGTTTACATTTGCGAGACACAAAACTCATTTTAGAAATTATTTAACACAATTACGTTATGTATAATAGATTTCAAGAATATTTACAAAAGGAATTAGCTCAGATTGAAGCTGATGGTTTATATAAAAACGAACGTATTATTGAAAGCGCACAAGGTGCAGAAATCGTTGTCAAAGGCAAGACATGTCTCAACTTCTGCGCCAACAACTACCTCGGATTAGCCAATAATCCACAACTTATTGAAGCAGCCAAGAAAGGCATGGACGCCCGCGGTTTCGGCATGTCATCTGTACGTTTCATCTGCGGCTGCCAGGACTTACACAAGGAATTAGAAGCAAAGATTTCCGAGTTCTTCGGCACTGAAGACACTATCTTATACGCTGCATGCTTCGACGCTAACGGCGGTGTCTTCGAACCATTGTTAGGCGCTGAAGACGCTATCATCTCCGACGCCTTGAACCACGCCTCCATCATCGACGGCGTACGTCTCTGCAAGGCACAGCGTTTCCGTTATGCCAACGCCGACATGACCGACCTCGAAGCTCAGCTCCAAGCAGCAAAAGACTGCCGCTTCAAATTGATCGTTACAGACGGTGTCTTTTCTATGGACGGCAACGTATGTCCTTTAGACAAGATCTACGAACTCGCACAAAAATATGACGCTATGGTCATGGTCGACGAAAGTCACTCTGCCGGCGTAGTTGGCGTAACAGGTCGCGGCGTGACAGAACGCTTCAACCTCAAAGGCCAGATAGAAATCATCACAGGCACTCTCGGCAAGGCATTCGGCGGCGCTATGGGCGGATTCACAACAGGCAAGAAAGAAATCATCGATATGTTACGTCAACGCTCTCGTCCTTACTTATTCTCCAACTCAATGGCACCAGGTCTGGTAGCAGCTGGCATCCGCATGTTCGAGATGATGAGCGAGACTAACGAACTCCAAGATAAATTACACTCCAACACCGAATATTTCATCAGAGAGATGGTGGCAAAAGGCTTCGATTGCAAGCCATCAGAATCAGCGATCTGCGCTGTCATGTTGTACGACGCTCCTCTATCACAAAAATTCGCTGCTCGTATGCAAGACGAAGGCATCTTCGTGACAGGCTTCTACTACCCTGTCGTTCCAAAAGGACAGGCACGTATCAGAGTACAGATCTCTGCAGCTCACGAAAAAGAACATCTCGACAAATGTATCAACGCATTCGTCAAGATCGGTCAAGAATTAGGAGTAATAAAATAATCATTAACTAAAAGCATATCATTTATGAAAAAGATATTAATCATTGGTTCCGGCGGACAAATCGGGACAGAGTTGGTAAAGAAACTTCGTGGCATCTATGGCAATGAAAACGTTGTCGCCAGCGACTTACGTCAGCTCACAGGCGAGATTGTCGAAACAGGTCCTTTTGAAAGAATAGACTCAACAAGCATAGTACAGATTATTGAAGTCGTAAAGAAATACAATATCGACACCATCTACAACCTCGCTGCTATCTTATCAGCCACAGCTGAGTTGAATCCAATGTTAGGCTGGAACGTCGGTATCGGCAGTCTCATCAACTGTCTTGAAATAGCACGCGTCTTCAACTGCGCGCTCTTCACTCCTTCTTCAATCGGCGCCTTCGGTCCTAACACACCAAAGGACTTCACACCTCAGGATACTATCCAACGTCCTACTACCATCTACGGTATCACCAAGGTCACAGGCGAGATGTTGAGTGATTATTATTTCAGACGTTACGGCGTTGACACACGTTCTGTCCGTTTCCCTGGCTTGATTTCAAACCTCACATTACCTGGCGGCGGAACAACAGACTACGCAGTGGAGATCTACTACGCTGCTGTCAAAGGCGAGAAGTTCGTCTGCCCTATCGAAAAAGGCACTTTCATGGATATGATGTATATGCCTGACGCATTAGACGCCATGGTCAACATTATGGAAGCTGACCCTGACAAGCTCGTACACCGCAACTCATTCAACTTGACTTCAATGGCTTTCGACCCTGAAATCATCTATAACTCAATCAAGAAATATATTCCAGACTTCGAGATGGAATACAAGATAGATCCTATCAAACAAGCCATCGCCAGTTCATGGCCAAACAGCTTAGACGACACCTGCGCCCGCAACGAATGGGGCTGGAGTCCAAAATACGACCTCGACAAGATGACGGTCGATATGATAGAATCATTAAGAAAAAAAATGGGACTTTAAAAGTCCCATTTTTTATTTACGTTCTTTAATCCAAGTCTGCGATCTTCCCAACCAACCTTTCTTATCGATAGAGCCTCTCAAGGTTATGGTGTTGTCGGCAGCATTATAAGAAATCTTAGCGTAATAAGTCTTCTTTGACTCTGGTTCGTAAACAGTACCGTCTTTCAACATTCCGCCATCAGCCTTCATGTCCTTTACGATGACCATGCCTTTGTTTGGACTGTTTGGATTTTCTACGCCATCTTTAAAAGCCTTGATAATCTTTCCGTAATAAAGGCCATTATCGCCTTGATAGATATCGACAAGCGCTTTTACAGCACCTGTTTCATCATCAACAGTATACCATTCACCAACGATCTTGTCGATTTGTGCTGATGCGAACATCGAGCTAAATGCTAATACGAGTAATAAAAAATACTTTTTCATAATTCTCCTTTTTGTAGTTAAACAATTAATTTTCAATTTTCATCTCACCCAAGTCTGCGATCTCCCGATCCAGCCTCTTCTGCCAAGGGAACCTCGCAGCGTTATGGTGTTATTTTCTTTGTTATAATAAATCTTTCCGTAATAGTCTTTCTTTCCTTCAGGTTCGTAGATGATGCCGTTTTTCAACATGCCATCCACAGCTTCCATGTCTTTGATGACAACCATGTTCTCGAAGCCAGTGTCTTTCAGTTCCTGCCCTTTCCAGAAGACTCTTATTATCTTTCCGTAATAAAGGCCGTTGTCGCCTTGATAAAATTCCACTATGCCTTTAGTCTCGCCAGTAACATCATCGACGGTACGCCACTCGCCCAAAATCTTCTCCACCTGAGCCGAAGCGAACATCGAGACAAAAAGCATTGATATTAATAAAAGGTACTTTTTCATAAATTGCATTTAAGACGCATCATGTATAATATTTCAAGACACACGTCCTTGTATCTCTACACGAATTTGTCTCTACCAATCATTCCTAATTCCTAATTAATTCTTCAATAACGACTGGATAATGTTGATATTCGAGTGTATGAATCTTCGCTGCGAGGCTGTCGGCTGTCTCGCCTTCTTCAAGAGCGACCTGTGCCTGGAAGATGATAGCTCCGCTGTCGTAACATTCATTGACGTAATGTATTGTGATGCCTGAGACTTCTTCTTTAGCAGCTACCACTGCCTCGTGGACGTGTTCGCCATAGAATCCTTTGCCTCCGTATTTTGGCAACAAGGCTGGGTGAATATTAACGATCTTATTTGGGAAAGCGTCGATGAGATGTTTTGGAAGAAGCCATAAGAAACCTGCCAATACCACGAGGTCGATGTTTTGTTCCACGAGCTCTTTGGTGAAGTCCTCGCTCTTGAACTCTGCTCTGTTGATAATCTTACATGGAATTCCTAAGTTCTTGGCTCTCTCGATAGCGTATGCATTAGGATTGTTACAGATTACATTTACGATTTCTACTTCCTTGTTATCTGCAAAATATTCTGCTATTCTCTGTAAATTGGTGCCTCCTCCTGAGACAAATATCGATAATCTTTTCATATTTAATATTAATTTTCATTCACATTAAAAACTCTTACGACCTCATTCGGTTCCATGTCAAACCACACAATCCATTCATCACCAGAATGTGTCTTTCTCTTGTTAAAGGATTTTCCGTCATCCAGACACATCTCCTTAAGAGAAATCAAAGATAAACCTTTTATCGTTTCGTTGTTATTATTTTTTAACATTATGCTTCCATCATCATTGACTCTATATTCCAGAGCTCGAAGCTGCTGCTGATATGTCATATATTTCGCTATTGTCGTAGGCAGCAGCTGATGATTGTCGCGCATATCCGACATTCGCTTCAGAGCCTTGTTAAATCCTTCTCTAGCAACATACTTACCGTTTTTCATATCCCAATAGCCACGTTCTTTTTGCACCCAAGGAGCATAGAAATGTGTTATGAAGACATATCTCAAGTCAAGGACCTTGTCAAGCTTATCTTGTGCCAGATAATAATCCCAGCCCCAGTCCTCACCCGGTTCCATGGTGTATGGCGTCGACCAAAGGAGTATGTCGGGATATGAAGGATGATATCCGACTTTAGGCAACGGCATCGCATCACCGAAGCCTGGATACGGACGCATCAGTTCATTGTCGAAGACGTAATCGACAAACGGACGCGGTATCATTTCCTCGTATGAAGCGTTGAAGAGATACTTCACACCATATTCTCTCCATAAGTCATAAGCATAATAAGGCGATGATGAATCCAAGCCGTCACATACAAGATCCTCTCTGTTGTTTCTCGCGCCATTGTTATAGCCATGGTCAATCCATGATGGCGAAGCGAAATGCTCTTTCATAAAAGCGAGAGCCTCTTCCAGATACTCGCGATTTGACGTATATTGTTCTGGAGTGTGAAGACAAACATCGAAGCCATTGTCTTTAAGCTGCTTCAAGAAATCGAAGTAAGATTCGTCAGTCTTTATCGTAGAATGCAATCCTGGGAAATCAGGATTTTTTTCAAAGTTAGTCACAGAGTCAGGATTATGATAGAACACGCTCTTTGTCACAGGAATGTCGTAATAAGCGAAACCTCCTATCGCATCTTCTGCTTTCGCAACATCATCGCTTCCGAAATATGTGGCGCGATGTGTCTTGATATCCGTCCAATCAGCATGTTCCGTCCAGATGAAAGCAGATTCATAACCATCGAAGATAGGCATAATACGAGGCAGTTCTGCCTTATCTGTCAACGAGATCACGAAAGACGACTTCTGCACATCACCTTCTTTCATGAATGTTGACGAATTGTCTATATAATAATAAGATGTATCCAAAAGCTCATAACGCATCAGCAGATGGTCGTAATAATAATCCGCGTTGATATGAGCTGTCGCATTTTTCACATCCAACTGAATCGATGAGACATTGTCCGGATGATAAAGATTCAATTGCTTATCATCAAAGGATAGAGAAAATCCCTCCTTATCTAAATAATATACATCCTGATAATCACAAGTGTCGACAAACGGATTTCTTCTGTAAACGGTAAAGTCATCATTCAAGAATGGAATTATCAGAGATGACTTCAAAACCCTTACGTCTTTGTCGTATGTTGTTTCTAAATGGAAATTAACATTAGAAGCGTTTTCTTCAAATACAATTAATTGAGCTGTGAGCTCTGAGCTGTGAGCTTTGAGTTTTGAGCTTTGAGCTTTGAACTCTGAACTTTGAGGTTCTGAGATTTTGAGGTTTTTAAATTCTGAGATTTGAAAACTAATAGTGTCGTTGTCAATGATCAAAGAATAAAACAAGGACAATGGTTTTGTCAAAGGCTTATCATTTTCATCTGCAATGACTATCTGCTTTCTTTTTTCTGAATAAAGAATGTTAAGAGATTTTGTGTTAAAAACATTTTTCAAATCTTTAGGCAAATCATATTGCTCAACATCTTCGAGATAAGTTGGGGTCTTAAAATATTTTAACTCAAAATTAAAGTCATCTATAAAGAATGATTCATGCTTATCGTTCAATATGTAACAGTTAAGTTCACCGCCTTCAATGACATCGTTAGGAAGGCTTAAAGACAAAGCATTGTCATACCATTGATTTTCAACGAATCCTTCTGACATAGGGAATGACTTCCAGAACTTAGTATTGCCGTCTTTTTTAACCGAAACGACGAAAACAGAATTAAGCTTATGCTCAGCCTTAAGTTTCATATCTATTGAAATCAAGGCGTTTGCATTTTCAATGCTATCATCGATATCGCAATTAAATCCGAAGGCATATATCATATCAGCGGTGCATTCACACACGTAATTACCAGAGAAAGCAGCGTCGTTTTCTACACGCAAAATATTTTTCCATATTGAATTTTCATATACATTCTCAAAGTCATTGAAAAACATCTTTGAACCATCAAAATCAGGATTATCATCTAGACAGCTCACTAACGAAATCATTATTGATAAAATCAGCGATAAAAAAGATATTTTCTTCAACAGATCAGTCATAGGTCTTTACTTTCTTCTCTCCTTTTACTGTTTGTAAAACATTGTAAACCATTGCCTCGATAGTATAATCTTTAGGATAAGAAGCTATCGGCGCAATATCTTCAATTCGAGTTGAAAGATACTTAAAAAAACGTTTGTCGGAGAATATTTTTCCTGACAAAATAATCGCGTCTATTTTACCTTCCAGCGTAACATAATGAGACGCTATCTCTTTGGCTATCTGATAAGACATGACATCCAGAATAGTATCTGTCCTGTTATCTTTATGCGACGACATTATCTCATCGCATGAGTTGGTATGTATATAATAATTGAACGTAGCATTTCTGTTAACAAGCTTTAACATTTCTTCTTTGGTATAATGTTTTTTCAGCAGCATATCCATCACATTCGACACAGGCATCGTTCCTGTCTCAAAGAATCCCATTGGTCCGAATCCCATATAAGCCTGATTCACATCAACGACGAGACCTTTTTTATGAGCAGCTACCGAGACGTTTCTGTCGCCCACATGACAGAATATGATATTCATGTCTTCATATTTTTTATTAAGAGATCTCGCATATTTATTTGACAGATATTTATGCACGAGCGCATGGAAAAGCGATTTTTTCCTTGTTATCGGATGTGTGAAGAAGCTCGCTATCTCTGAACGCTCATCAACGGAAGCTGGATCCACGACCAAAGACTTCACACGTAAAGTATTGGCGATGGTAAAAGCCAGAAGTCCAGCCATATTTATCACGTCGTCACCTCCCACTCCATCAATCATATCGCCAACCATAATCTTATCAATCTCATAAACGCCCGACTCACAAGGCTTAAGCAGTCCTCCTTCTGCCACCACATATTCTATCGACTTTATATCGACAGCATCTTGACGCAGTCTGTTCATAATGGCGTCACGACGGAAAGGAAGCTGATCGACAACCTCATCCATCAGAATGAAATCATCTCTTGAATGATCTATATCACTTTGATATACTATATTTTCACCTTTGCTTAAAGCTATACTTGTATAAAAAACTTCTGTTCTTATTGCTAAAATTATTGTTGACATATTGTTAATTTTTAACAAACAACAATAAAAAAGCGATAAAGTTTTAAACCTTATCGCTTTATTTGTTTTCTGCTTTTATATCAATCAATCGACATTGTCATGGAGGAAGGAATTGCTTTCACGTAGTCCTTTTCCTTTATTAGAAGAATAAGATGAAAGTTCTTGTTCCTCTTTGTTATTGAAGACATTGACGCCCATGCGTTTGTATGCTGGCTGGTTTTCCAATTCTTCAATCTTCGCTATTGATCTTAAGTTCATGTTAAGAGAAGACAGACGTTGACGGCGAAGCATTTCCTGTTGGTCCATTGCTTTATCCTGTTCTGTCTTGACCTTATGTTTGACGAGAGTCTGAGTGTCTGCGCTATCTCTCACATAAGATGTTATTCCATAATCCTCGTCGTCATCATTATTATTGAATGGATTGTTATAGACGCGAGTTGTTGGTGTTGTTGGATTTACATTTCTGTCAGAAGAAGTGCCTGCATTTCTTGTTGGATTGAATCCGTTGCCGCCACCGAAATTATCATCTTCATCATTACCGCCGAGAGTGTGGATTTTCTTGTTTTCTTTTTCTTTAGGTTCAAAAGAAATAGGTTCTTCCGCCTTTCTCTTGTCGATGACTTGAATCTCTGGCTCTGGTGCAGGTTCTGGTTTTTCGAACCTACATATCTCTTGTTGTGGTTCTTCTGCAGGAACATTTCCTGTCAAATCGCCATACATTCTATGTACCTTTACATCGCAGTCGCTATCAGCCAAACCGCAACGTTTATCGTCAGCATCATTAAAACCTGTAGCGATGAGTGTGACATTGATGCCATCACCGAGTGCTACATCTTCGCCATTACCCCATATCACTTCTGAGCAATTTCCTGTTGCATCTTGTACGTATTCTGTTATTTCCATAACCTCATCGAGAGACACCTCATCTGTACCTGATGTGATATATATAAGGATATTCTTAGCGCCTTTGATATCAGAGTCATCGAGGAGCGGAGAATGAACTGCTTCTTCCACAGCGCGTAATGCTCTATCTTCGCCTTCTGCGTAACCAGAACCCATGATTGCCTTACCGCTGTTACGCATAACGGTATTGACATCCTGGAAGTCAACGTTGACATAACCTGTCACAGTAATGATTTCGGCTATACCTTTGGCGGCAGTCTTGAGCACGTCGTCAGCTTTTTTGAAAGCCTGAGTCAGTTTCATGTCACCGTATTCGTCGCGAAGCTTGTCGTTGCTGATAACGAGGAGAGTATCTACATGTTTACGGAGTTCTGCTATACCATCGAGAGCCTGTTGTTGTCGGCGTTTGCCTTCACAGCTGAAAGGCATTGTCACTATACCGACTGTTAGTATATCGAGTTCTCTTGCCACTGCAGCAACGACTGGAGCAGCGCCTGTACCAGTTCCGCCACCCATACCAGCGGTGATGAACAACATCTTAGTGTCTTCACCGAGTATCTCTCGCAATTCGTCTGTCGTCTCCAAAGCTGCATCACGACCTACATCTGGTTTGTTACCAGCACCGAGGGTACGTTTTCCGAGATGCACCTTCATAGCCACAGGACTTTTTTCAAGAGCCTGATAGTCAGTATTACAAAGTATAAAATCGACACCTTGGATACCTTCGGTAAACATGTGAGTAACAGCATTGCTACCACCGCCACCAACGCCAATGACTTTGATGATGTTAGGTCTTTCTTCCTTAGTATCGAATTTAATTAATTCTGTCATAGTTATTTATTATTTGTCTGTAATATCCTTGTCTAAGTTTTCTGATTTGAAGATCTTTGATATTGTAGTGATAATGCTACCGAGTGAGAAGTTACTTGTTCTTGTTTCGCCTTCTTCTTCATCTTCTACATTAACATTGTTAGCAGTATCTGCCACTACACTTTTGACAGGTCCGTTTGCGATGCCTTCGCTCTTGCCTCTTCTAAGGTCGTTTTCATATTTAGCGATACCTTCTATCACGAGACCGATACCTGTTGAATATAAAGGACTTGCCAAATCTTCTGATGTCTCGTTTGCAAGATATTCATTAGGATAACCCAATCTTACTTCGAGTCCTGTCTTGAACTCAGCGAGTTGACGGATATGTTTCATCATAGCGCCGCCACCAGTAAGAACGATACCTGCTATGAGTTTATGTTCTGAGTTAACTTTTTGAATTTCAAAGTTCACGAGGTCGAATATCTCTTCAAGACGAGCCTGGATGATGTTTGCCAAGTTCTTGAAAGAAATCTCTTTTGGTTCACGTCCGCGTATTCCTGGAATTGAAACCACTTCGTCTTCGCTGTTTTCGCTTGCCACTGCAGAACCGAACTTAACCTTGATTTCTTCAGCGTGCTTCTTGATGATTGAGCAGCCTTGACGGATATCTTCTGTTATGATATTACCTCCGAAAGGAATAACAGCTGTATGGTAAATTATTGAGTCATAGAACACAGCGATGTCTGTTGTACCACCACCAATATCGACGATAGCTACGCCAGCTTCTTTTTCATCTTCGCCGAGCACTGCAGCAGCAGATGCTATAGGTTCGAGTATCATATTCTCCATCTCGAGACCTGCATGTTCTATACATTTGATGATGTTCTTAACAGCTGAAGTCTGTCCGATGATGACATGGAAGTTAGCTTCAATCTTATTACCCACCATACCTTTAGGACGTACGCCGACTTCACCATCAACGATATATTCTTGAGGTATAACATTGATAATCTCTTCACCTGGAGAGACACCAATCTTATACATATCTTGTCTCAATTTATCGAGTTCCTGATCTGATATTTCAACATCAGCATTCTCTCTGATCAACACGCCACGATGTTGAAGGCTCTTGATATGATGACCTGCTATACCGACATTGACGCTTTTAATTTCAACCTTTGACTGTTCCGACGCTTCAGCGACAGCGCGTTTGATAGCATCTACGGTCTCTTCGATATTAAAGACCATACCTCTTTTCACGCCGGTTGACTCTGTCTTGCCGTAACCGCGTATCTCTATTTTTCCATTAGGCATTTTCTCGCCAACGATACAGGCAATTTTTGTCGTGCCGATATCCAGACCAACTATATATACAGGATCACTCATATTTTCTTATTTTTTATTTTGGTACAAACTACTTGGTTTTTATAATTCAAATTTATTTCTTTATAGTTATCAAGTTCAGGATTTCCTTGCATTTTATCAAAGAAATGCTTCATTTTCAACAACTTTTCTCCAGTATAATTAACATCGCCAAAGATAACAATAATATTCGTGTTATTTACTGAAAAAATGTAATTTTTCTTCTTGTCATAATGAATCTGTCTGACACATTTTTTGGCGTAATCATCACTTAAAACTTCCTTTATAAGACCGAATGTCTGAGGCAACTCCGTATTAGCATAATGCTCATCATTGACGTTGCCCAACTTGTCGGCAGGGAAGCCAAGTCCACTAGCAATCAGGAGGCGTGGAACATACTGACTGCTGCTTGGATAAAGATTTCCTTCATCGTCGACATATACCGATTTTCCGTTTTTGCCATATATACGAGCAATAGGTTCGCACTCTGTTATCTCAACGTCGAGATATGCTTTGAGATTTATATTTGCTTCAGCTTTGATAATCCAAGGATTAGCGTTCAAAGCATTCAAGACAGAATCGACGTCTATCATATTGACCTGATAGTTATTCGCCGTATCACAGATGTCGAGTATCATCTTATAAGTCTTGTCATAATCCACAAATCCTTTCTCGGTCTTCCTTGAGATTTCCAGGTTGACATCTTTAAGATTATCATGGAAATGATCGTAGGCGCAATACACCGACAATGCAATCAATGCCGACAGCGTCAATACGAGTACTAATATGTTAAGGACTTTTCTCATGACTTAAGCAATGTTTCTATTTGTGGCACAAAACGGTCGATGTCGCCAGCTCCCATTGTCACAATAAGTTCTGGTTTTATTTTCTTTATCGTATCAAGAAGATCTTCCTTCTGGCATATCTGCTTTTTCTTGCAAGTGATTTTCTCAAGCAAGACCGATGACGTCACTCCAGGCATCGGCTTTTCGCGAGCCGGATAAATCTCCATCAGCAGCAACTGATCGGCGAGCGACAGCGCCTCTGCGAATCCATCCATGAAGTCGTTGGTTCTTGAAAAGAGATGAGGCTGGAACACCAAAGTCAGTTTCTTATCAGGGAATATCGTCTTGACCGCTTTCAACGAGGCCTTTATCTCTTCTGGATGATGAGCGTAATCGTCGATATAGCACACCTTCTCATCCTTGACTCTTATGTCGAAACGACGAGCCACTCCTTGGAAAGCAGCGAGGCCTTCTCTTATGGTTTTCATATCGACATGAAGCTGCAGACATGCCATGATAGCCGACAAGGCATTCATGACATTATGCTCGCCAAAGAGCTGCATCTTATATTCTCCAAAGTCCATCCCTTCCGATGTCACGACAGAGAATCTCGTCATGCCGTCTACCACCCTTATGTTACGAGCCATCACGTCGGCGTCTTTCAAGCCGTAAGTAAGTTTCTTTCTATCTGTGACTATAGGCAATGCGCTATTACATATCACCACGCCATCAGACTTTGTCTTGTCAACGAATTGGTTGAAAGCCTCAACGACTTGCTCTTCATCGCCATAGATATCGAGATGATCCGCATCTATTGATGTCACAATGCTGATATAGGGTGTTATCTGCAAGAATGACCTGTCGAATTCATCAGCCTCCATGACAACTACCTCATCGTTTTCATCACCGATAATCACATTGCTGTTTATATTCTTTGCTATGCCGCCTATGAAAGCCGACATCGGTTTCTGGGCATAATGCAAAAGATGCGATACCAATGATGTAACGGTTGTCTTGCCATGACTGCCAGCGACAGCCACAGTGTCGCACTGACGAGATATCTCACCCAACACCTGAGCGCGTTTTATTATCCTCACGCCCTTTTCACGAAGATAAGCGAGTTCCTTAGAATCCGAAGGTATCGCCGGAGTGAGTATCACGAGATCCACATTCTCAGGTATCAATGCAGGATAGTCTTCGTAATGAATAAGAATGCCTTCTTCTTCCAACTTCTTGGTCAATGGCGACGGTGTCTTGTCATAACCCGACACCTGACATCCTTTGTTATAGAAATAACGAGCCAAGGCACTCATTCCTATGCCACCTATACCCAAGAAATATATGTTTTGTTTAGCAATCTTATTCATGACAAATATTATTTATTCAATATCATTTCTATCTGATCTACAATATCCTCTGCCGCATTAGGTCTAGCGAACTTAGCGATATTGCCTTTCATTTCATTTTGCTTGTCGACATCACCCAACAAGCCGAATACCGCAGGAAGCAGTTCTTTCTCTGTCTCCGAGTTCTTCACTATCATAGCAGCGTCGGCATTCACGAGACTCATCGCGTTCTTAGTCTGATGGTCCTCTGCTGCTGTAGGTAGCGGCACGAACACCACCGCCTTATGGAGCAGAGAGAGCTCTGATATCGACATCGCGCCGGCACGAGAGATGACCACGTCAGCCGCAGCGTAAGCGAGGTCCATTCTATCGATGAAGACAGTGCATTTTATTCTGTCCTGAAGTCCGTTTTCCTCCACTTCCTTAAGAGCCTTTTCGTAATAATGATTACCGGTCTGCCATATCATCTGATAGTCATTTTCCTTAAAAGAAGCGAGCTGTGCAGAGATGCCTCTGTTGATTCCAAGAGCGCCCTGGCTTCCGCCGACCAACAATATCGTTTTCTTTTCAGGGTAGAGGCCAAAGAACTTCACGCCTTCGTCTCTTCTGTCATCCATCGGGACTATATTATTTCTCAACGGATTACCAGTCAAGACTATTTTATCTTTAGGGAACCACTGTTCCATATTGTCGTAAGCCACGCATATCTTGGCGGCTTTCTTAGCTACTATCTTATTTGTTATTCCCGGATAGGAATTCTGTTCTTGTATCACGATAGGTATGTTCATCGAGGCGGCAGTCTTCATAGTAGGGCCGCTAGCGAATCCTCCCACGCCTATCACCACATCAGGTCTGAATCTCTTCAATATCCTTCTTGCGTTTATCATACTGCTGATAAGCTTGAAAGGAAAGCTGAGATTATCCAATGAAAGTTCTCTTTTAAATCCGCTAATCCACAATCCCTCTATAGGATAACCGGCCTTCGGCACTCTATCCATCTCCATACGGTTCTTGGCACCTATAAAAAGTATCTCAGCCTGAGGATAACGTTTCTTCAGACTGTCGGCGATTGCTATAGCAGGAAAGATATGACCTCCTGTACCACCGCCACTAATTATCACTTTCGGTTGTTGTGAGTTCATTTTTTCTTTCATTTATCTTATCTATTTCTTTTGATACACTCAATATTATTCCAAAGGCACAGCCTGTAAACAGCAGCGACGTTCCGCCCATGCTCACGAACGGCAGCGGCTGTCCCGTCACAGGGAATATTCCAGTAGCGACGCCCATATTCACCATGGCCTGCATCACCAGCATGAACGCCAGACCGAAAGCCACGAAACCGCCGAACGACTGCGGTATCGTGACCATAATCCGAATGGCTCGATATAGTAATATAAGATAAAGCAATACCACGAAGGCACCACCCAGCAAACCATATTCCTCTACGATAATGGCAAATATAAAATCAGAATATGGGTGTGGAAGATAGTTACGCTGAGTGCTTCTTCCCGGTGCTTTTCCCAACAATCCGCCGCCAGCAATGGCAATCTTAGACTGTATCGCCTGAAAGTCTTCGGCATTCTCTTCTCTAGCAATATCTTCAACGCTTTTATCTTCATCTTTCTTGAATTTCTCAACGAAACTCTCTATACGTTGAACCCAAACTCCTGTCCTACCTTTATCTTCTGCAACGTTCAACACTATTATTATATATATGCTCATGATGACCAAAGCTCCAGCCAAGAATATAGCAAGATATTTCATATTGATTCTTCCAACAAACAAGAGCACCATGCAACTGGCGAACAAGATACCCGCTGTTGAGAAGTTCTCTGGGAATATCAGACCCACTATCACCAGGACCGGCAACATCAATGGAATAAAAGCGCTTTTGAAACTCTTTATCTCGTCCTGTCTTATAGTCAGTTCTCTTGCCAGATAACCCATAAGAGCTATCTTGGCGAAATCGCTACTCTGAAACGAAATGCCGAAAATCTCAACTACACGTTTCGCATCGTTATAGTCAGCCCCACGAAACAACGTATAAGCCAACAAAGGAATCGAGACCCAGAATGCGATCTGAAACAATTTAGAATAATAAGTATATTTCAATCGATGAGACGCATACACAGCAACCAGACCCAATGCTAACGTCACAGCATGACGCAACAAGGCGTGTGTATTGCTGCCGCCGTATTTCACATTGGCATAGGTGGCCGTCGCGCTATATACAGCCAACAGCGATACCAAAGTCAACATGGCAACAATCATCCAGATGACCCGGTCTCCTTGAAATATCTTATTAAACAGTTTCATTATTTTTATTTTAAAGAATAAACCAATTGTTTGAAATCGTTGCCTCTGTCCATATATGAGTCATAGTCAGAATTAGCATATGTAGCAGGAGAAAGCATCACGCTATCGCCAGACTCTGCCATAACAGAAGCCAATCTCACAGCCTTAGCCAAAGAGTCACAGTCGACGACATTGTCCTTCAAGATATCATCATAAACCCTATGGATCTTTTCTGTGTTATTGCCAATACATATTATAGCCTTGACATGTCTCTTTACCTGAACTATCAAGTCTTCGCAATCGTTGTTGTTGCCATAAGTGATCCATATCACTGGCTGATGCATATTGTCGAATGAGAACCAAGTAGCCTCTGTTGAAGATGCCGCTGAGTCATCATAATATGTAACACCATCAACGACGTCAACATATTCATATCTATATTTCACATTTTCAAAATCACAGAAAGCCTGTCTGATGCTTTCTTTTCTTATCTGACTCATTTTTGATGTGATAGTAGCAGCTGTTGTCATTGTAGCTGTTCTTCTACCTTGCTTTGCCAATTGTTCTAATGTCATAATATCTAGTGTATTATATATCGTTATCTAATTTTCAATGTTAATATTGCTACTGCTGCAAGTATTATGCTTATAATCCAGAAGCGGAATGTTATCTTTGTCTCGTGATAAAGCTGAGACGAGCCTTTGAACATCACCTTGCATCCAGGGTCGTTTTTCTCTACCAATGCCAATGATGTTCTGTAATGATCATGCACCGGCGTTCTTTTCCAAAGACGCTGTTTGACGCCTTTTCTCTTTCCTGCTTTATAATAGAACTTCTGCAATATCACAGACACGCTCTCCCACAAGAAGACGCCGCATATCAATGGAAGCAGCAATTCCTTATGTATTATGATGGCAGACACAGCGATGATGCCGCCTATTGTAAGGCTGCCCGTGTCGCCCATGAATATCTGTGCAGGATATGAATTGTACCATAAGAATCCTATCAAGGCACCTACGAAGGCACACATGAACACCACGACTTCCTCACTGCCTGGAATAAACATGATATTCAGATAGTCCGCCATGACGAGGTTACTTGACACATACGCCAAGATTCCGATGGCGATACCCATTATAGACGAGTTGCCCGCCGCCATGCCATCCATGCCGTCATTGAGGTTTGATCCGTTAGACACCGCTGTCACGACAAAGACTGTCAACACCACGAAGAAGATCCAGCCAGCCCAATATTTATATGGCTCGCCCAAGAATCTGAACAAATCTGAATAGTTCAAGTTGTTATCCTTGATAAAAGGGATAGTTGTTCTTGTTGACTTTACGTCTGGAGTCTTGATGACAACTTCCTTGTTGTTTTCAATCTTTGTCTCAACCTTCTCATTCATCACCACCGCTGGACTGAAACGTAATGTAAGTCCGACGATAAGTCCGAGAAGTATCTGAGCCGCTACTTTATACCAGCCATTGAGACCGTCTTTTTTCTTTTTGAAAGTCTTGATATAATCGTCAGCGAAACCGACAACACCCAACAATATTGTTGTTATTATCATCAATATCATATAAGTGTTTTTCAACTTACCTATCAAGAGACATGGTATCAAGATCGCTGTTATGATGATGAGACCGCCCATTGTAGGCACGCCTTTTTTCTGTGTATTGAATGGATCTATGCTCTCATCTCTCTGTGTCTCTGATATCTGATGTCTTTTCAATAACTTGATAAAATATTTGCCGAACCATATCGATATCACCAATGACAATATTATCGCGAACAAGGCACGGAATGTTACGTATGTAAACATACCTGCGCCAGGGAAGTCGCAGCATTTATCCAGATATTCAAATAAGTAATACAACATCTTTTAATAATTTTATTTTTCGTTAAATGCTTTTGTCAATTCTTCAACATCGTCAAAATGATGTTTCACGCCTTTCACATCCTGATAGTCTTCATGGCCTTTTCCTGCCACGAGGATGATATCGCCTCTCTTCGCTAGCGCCACAGCTGTCCTGATAGCTTCTCTTCTATCTGTTATGCTCAGCACCTTATTATAATACTCGCCGCCGACACCAGCACGCATCTGTCTTATAATCTCTTCCGGTTCTTCGAAACGAGGATTGTCGCTGGTGAGTATGAGTCTGTCGCTCTTCGCCACTGCAACAGCCGCCATCTCCGGTCTCTTGGCAGCGTCTCTGTTGCCGCCGGCGCCTGCTATAGTGATAAGAGTCTCATTATGCGTTCTTATCTCATTGATAGTGTCAAGCACGTTCTTCAAAGCATCAGGAGTATGGGCATAATCCACGATACCGACTATTCCCGCTTCAGACTGAACGACTTGGAATCTGCCAGGAGCGCTCTGGAGCTGGCTGACACCTTTTAACAAATCGTCGTCATTCATTCCCAATAATGAGGCTGCGCCAAAGATCGCAAGCAAATTACTTACATTAAACTTTCCGACTAAGTATGTGAACACATTATTTCTATTGATCTTAAGTTCCATACCATCGAAATAGCTTTCCAAGACAACGCCTTTGAAATCAGCATCCGTTCTTAAAGAATATGTCTTTTTCTTTGCCTTTGTATTCTGAAGCATCACCATGCCGTTCTTGTCATCGAGGTTTGTAAGAGCAAATGCCGATGATTCAAGATTATCAAAGAATTTCTTCTTGGCATCACGATATGCCGCCACTGTCTTATGATAGTCAAGATGATCATGAGTGAGGTTGGTGAATATGCCGCCTTCGAAACGAAGTCCAGCGATTCTATCCTGATCAACGGCATGTGAACTGACTTCCATAAAAGCATATTCACATCCAGCGTCGACCATCTTTCTCAACATCTCGTTGATCTGCAGCTGATCACCTGTAGTATGTGTCGACGGAACCACAACATTATTGATTCTATTCTCTATTGTCGACAACAAGCCGCAAGGATATCCAGCGTTAAAGAAAAGCCTGTACAGCAAAGTCGCAATGGTTGTCTTGCCATTAGTGCCGGTAACGCCGACGAGACGCAATTTCTCTGACGGTCTTCCGTAAAACTCTGAAGCAGCATAACCTAAAGCCTTGGCTGTATTTTCCACGACATAATAAGTAACCTCATCGCTGACATTCTCAGGAAGACGTTCGCACACGATGACGCTAGAACCTTGTTCTATAGCTTTAGAAATATAGTCATGACCATCGACTTGTGTTCCGCGTACCGCGAAGAAAGCCACATCTTCAGCCGACTTTCTAGAGTCGAAAGCCAAACCCGAGACACTTCTGTCGTCACGTCCGACAGTCTCAATGATGTCACATCTTTTTAATATGTCGTTTATCTTTTTCATTTTGAACTTAAAACTAAGTTAATAACACTTCCTTTTCTTAATTCTGAATTAGGTTTCACAGACTGTGACTTCACCCTGCCATATCCTTCAAACTTCACCTTCCATCCCATCGATTCCAAAAGATATACAGCATCTGTCACGCTCATACCCTTAACATCCGGAACTACATTATCCTCAAACTCCACAGAGTTCACAAACAATTCATCATTGGCTTGATTTACAGAAACCCATTCGTTATCTTGTACGTTATCGACAAATGATATATTTTCCGTATTGCAATAATCAAGGAAATCGTTGAAATACACCATCGATGAACCTACGAAAGAGTTGCAGTCAGCCTGATATTCGCCAGTTTCATCAACGACTCCCAAACGTGTCGCATAGATTTTCTCAGCAATTTCCTTAAACACCGGACCAGATACAGAGCTGCCGTAATATTTTTTGCCGCGAGGGTTGCTGACAACTATGATACAAGAATACTTAGGTTCATCAGCTGGGAAATAGCCCACGAATGTAGCAGTATAGTTTTTCTTGTTATATCCAGCAGAACCTTGTGAGATCTGAGCTGTACCGGTCTTACCAGCAACAGAGAAACCCAACTTGCTCATATTCTTAGCCGTACCATTTTGCACAATGCCTTCCAAAAGCTCTTGCAAGGTTTCTATCGTTCCCGCTGAAGCGATACGTTCGTTTATCACTATAGTGTCAAAAACTTGCTTAACCTCATTGCCGTGACGTATCTCCTTAACGAATTGAGGCTTAACCATCACGCCGTCATTTGCTATAGCATTATAGAACGTAAGTATCTGTATCGGTGTCATCATCACCTCATAGCCAATAGACATCCATGGCAATGACAACTTAGACCATCTTTTATCTTTTGTAGTTTTGATATCAGGTTTAGCTTCGCCTTTTATGTCAAGGTTTAAAGGTTCCTGAATCTTTGTCTTATAAATAAAGTCGATATATCTCTGAGGATTATCAACAAAAGCATCTTCCACCAATGTCGCGAAAGCGATATTCGACGACTGTTCAAAGGCATTGCGTATTGTTGTATAACCTTTCTCATCAGTAACGCGATGCGAGTCACGCATTGTTCTTTTATAGAAGACCTTATAGTCGGTAGTTCCCAAATGAAGCTTGCTGTCTATATCCAAACCAGGATTGTTCTCAAGGAGCGCACACATCGTTATAGCCTTGAATGTTGAACCTGGTTCCACATTATGACGCAATGCGAAGTTATAAGCCTCTTCGTATTTATTCTTCTCTTCATTATAGCTCAAAGACGCCATGACCTCAACAAAGCCAGACTTGACATCCATAAGAACCACGCAACCCTGAAGAGCGTCATTTTCTACAAGGCATTTTTTAAGCGCATTCTCCGCAACATCCTGTATCTCAATATCTATAGAAGTATAGATATCATCACCGTTTACTGGATCAACATTATCAGACGAAGGCATTGGCATCCAGAAGTTACCGTTGATACGCCTGACCAACTGCTTTCCGTCACTGCCTCTAAGACTACTATTATAAGCACCTTCAAGTCCTACGAAAATATTTTCTTCCTCCCTGACATATCCGATGGTACGAGCCGCCAACTCACCATAAGGCAACTCTCTCACATAACTTCTCTCTGCTATAAAACCGCCTTTATTCTTTCCAGCTCTGAAGATTGGAAATTTCTGCATCCTTTTATAATCAGCAACACTTATCTTATTGGCAATCTTAACATAACGTCTTCCTTTAGCGCGAGCGTCTTTAAGATAAGAGACATATTGCTGTTTCGACTTGTTCTTCAACAAACGGCTCAAGCTATCAGCCAACTGAGTAACTTCTCTATTGAACAACTCCTTTTCAACAGAAACAGGATCGAAATAGATGCTATATCTTGGCACCGAAGTAGCCAACAAGGTTCCGTTTTTAGAGATGACATTACCCCTATGCGCTTTCTCATCTCTGATTTTCAGTTCTCTTTTACTTGCCCTCTCAAGAAGTTCATCCTTCTCCTTAACCTGTATCCTAACCATCGCAAGGATAACCCACACCCCGACAGCGACAACGATAAAGTAAACAAGAAACACCCTCCACAATACATCATTCTTAGGATCAATCTTCATAACGTCCTCCTTTCTCGTCAACGACAATCTTTCTCAAAGGCTCAACAGATTCCTTTATACCTTTATTCTTCAACATGCTAACCATGTTAGACTGCTTAGTTATCTTTGTTATCTCCGATTCAAGATACACATACTCAACATGAAGATCTTCAACTTTACGATTCAAGGCAGCAATCTCCCTGCTCATATCTTCAGCAATGTAAATATTTGTAATATACAACATTGACAAAAAGACTATATAAAAAACAAAAGGAAACATACCAACAAAACCATCCTTAGAGAACACATCACCGCCAACTATATCAACAATCAGCCTATTGACCTTCGCCCTCTTTTTAGGAGAATCCACGCCACCGACCAGACCTTCCTCAGGATCTTCATTTATTTTATTAAAGATTCTCATTTGGTTCTCCTTTCCGCCACGCGAAGCTTAGCACTTCTAGCTCTGCTATTCAACTGAATTTCCTCATCAGACGGAACGATAGGCTTACTTGTCATTAATTTATAAGGTGTAAGCTGATTGCCGAAGAAGTCCTTTTCCAAGTTACCTTCAGCATTGCCAGTCTTCATAAAATTCTTAACAAGTCTATCTTCAAGAGAATGATAAGAAAGTACAACAAGTCTTCCGCCAGGATTAAGAACATCAGCGCACTGACCCAAGAAAGCCTCAAGCACCTTCATCTCTTCATTGACCTCAATTCTAAGAGCTTGAAATATCTGAGCCAAAACCTTATTCTCCGAACCTCTAGGCAAGAATCTTGCTACAGCAGCTTTCAAATCATCTGTAGTTTCTATAGGACTCACCTCACGAGCCATAGTTATCGCATCAGCTATAGCCATTGCATTTCTCAACTCGCCATAACGAGAAAACACAGACGCCAAAGACGACACGTCGTATGTATTGACAACGCTTGACGCATCCACAGCAGCGTTCTGATTCATTCTCATATCAAGACGACCGTTGAAACGCGTAGAGAAACCCTTTTCAGGAGTATCGAACTGATATGAAGAAACGCCAAGATCAGCAAGAATGCCATCAACCTTACCTCCGCAATAAAGCTGAAGGAAGTTTTTCATATAACGGAAATTCTGCTGAATGAATGTAAAACGACTGTCATCGATAACATTCTTAGCCGCATCTTCATCCTGATCAAAAGCAAAGAGACGACCGCCTTCACCAAGGCATTCCAAAATACGACGCGAGTGACCGCCGCCGCCGAATGTCACATCAACATAAGTTCCATTAGGATTGATATTCAAACCTTCAATACTTTCGTTCAACATTACAGGAATATGATACATCTCTTTATTTTTTTATTTGTTAACCAATAAAATCACAATCACCTAATTTTGCAGTAAGCATCTCTGCAAATTCTTTTTCTGAAATCTTAGAATCCTCTATTTCCTTCATAGAGCGATCCCAGATCTGCATTCTATCAATCAAAGAAGTCATAACAACCTCTTTTACAAGATTTGTTTTCTCCATCAAATCTTTTGGGATTTGAAGACGACCATTAGCATCGACTTTCACCATACGAGCGCCTGCATTAAAACGACGAATCAACATCACATTCTCAGCCTTGAAAGGATTCAACTTGCCGAGTTTCTCCTGCATCGCACGCCAGTCGCTCATTCCAAAAAGCTCGAGACAATCGCCAAAAAGACTAGGACGCAACACAAAGCCCTCTTCTACCACATCTCCAAGCTGTTCCTTGAAACTGCTAGGAAGAAGCAGTCTGCCCTTACTGTCTAATTTACAATAATATTCGCCTATTGGATAATTCATTATCAAATCATTTTTTCAACTTGTAAAATTAGTGCATTTTTTCCCACTTTCCACCACTTTCGTCTATTTTTTTTCAAAAAGTTTTCAACAATGCTCCAACAGCCAACAAAACATAGGGGTTTAAGGAATTGAGGATTTGAGGAATTGAGGAATTGAGGAATTGAGGAATTGAGGAACTGAGGAATTGAGGAACTGAGGAATTGAGGATTTAAGGAAGACCCTCATACCCTCATACCCTCATACCCTCATACCCTCAAATCCAGAAAAAAAAACTTTATTGCATTATTTCAATAATTATTTATTTTTGCAGAAATGAAACGATTTCTCAAAATCGGTTTTTATAATATTGAACACAATGAGCAATAAAGAAGCATTACAAATTGACATTGAGAAGATTATTGGAGAAAAGATTCCAAAACTCGCCAAGAAACTTCCTCGTTTCGTATTCAGATATTTAAAGAAGATTCTTCATCAGGATGACATCAACGGTTTATTGGCAAGAACAGAAGGCGTGTCAGGACTACCTTTCGTAGCCGAAGCCATGAACGAATTCAAGACAACCGTAAACGCCGTAGGTCTCGACCACATTGAAAAAGACGGCCGTTACGTCATAGCAGCAAACCATCCAATTGGCGGACTCGACGGAATCGCTCTCATCGACACCGTCGGCAAGGTTAAGCCAGACGTCATCACTCCTGTAAACGATTTCCTTCTTTTCGTTCCAAACTTAAGACCTCTTTTCATCCCGGTCAACAAACTTGGCAGCAACGCCGACAATATCAAGATACTCAACGATACATTCGCTGGCGACAGAACGATTTGCTACTATCCTTTTGGCTTATGTTCTAGAAAACAAAACGGAAAGATCATCGACTTGGAATGGAAGAAGACTTTCATTGCAAAAGCCAAGGCTTCTCATCGTGACATAATCCCAACGCACATTTCAGGAAGAAACAGCAACTTCTTCTATAACTTTTCTAACCTACGCAAAAAGTTAGGTATCAAAGCCAACATAGAAATGTTGTTTTTGGTTAATGAATTCTACAAACAAAAGAATCAGACTTTAACCATAACTTTCGGCAAACCAATTCCATGGCAGACTTTCGACAAAAGACATACTGACGCCGAATGGGCTATGAAATTGAGAAACTTCGCCTACAACCTCCCTAACGATTGCGAACAAACTTTTGACCCAGAAAAAAATTATACAATATAAATTATGGAAAAAATCATCGATGCCGTTCCAGTAGAAGACATCATAAAAGAACTTACTGAGGAACGTTTTGTCAGAAAAACAAATTTTGGCCACAACGAGATTTACATCGTCAATGCACATAACGCACCTAACACAATGCGCGAAATCGGTCGCTTGCGCGAATGGGCTTTCCGCGAATCTGGCGGAGGCACAGGCAAAAGCATCGACATCGACGAATTCGACACAAGAGATGAGGCTTACTTCGAACAGCTCATCGTATGGGATCCAGTCGAAAAAGAAATCCTCGGCGGCTACCGCTTCATCGAATGCAGCAAATTACCAATAAAAAATAACGGTCAGGTAGACACTCCAACATCAGAGTTATTCTACTATTCAGAAGACTTCATCAAGAATTACTTGCCTTACACTATAGAATTGGGCCGTTCTTTCGTACAGCCTAAATATCAATCAACAGGCAACGTAAGAAAGAGCATCTTCACCCTCGACAACCTTTGGGACGGCTTGGGCGCAGTGCTCACACAGACTCCTGACGCTAAATATTTCTTCGGAAAAGTCACAATGTATTCTCAATACGACGAGGCTCTCCGTGACATGATTCTCTTCTTCATGCACAAATTCTTCCCAGACAATGATAACCTCATCTACCCTTATCCAGAAGTGGCTATCAAGACCAAGGCAAGAACTGCCATCATGAAACTGAGACTCGACGGAAACAACTACCAAAACAGCTACCGCACTCTCAGCAAATACATCCGCGAACATGGTTCTGTGATACCTCCATTGTTCAACGCTTACATGAGCCTTTCCGCAACAATGAAGACATTCGGAACAGCCTTGAACGCGCCATTCGGCGACGTCGAAGAAACAGCAATCTTGATTACAATAGAAGACGTATATCCAGAAAAGATAGAACGCCACCTCATCTATAACAAAGATGAAAAACCAGAACATTTGAAATAGAATTAAGGAACTGAGGAATTGAGGAACTAAGGAATTTTATAACATAAAGACTAGACCCTCAAATCCTCAAATCCTCAGATCCTAAAAACATAAAGTTATGATCATAAGAAAAGCGATTTTTCTCCAAAGCAACACTAAGGTCGACAAGCTTCCTGCAGCAAACAAACCGGAATATGCCTTCATCGGACGTTCCAATGTAGGCAAGTCATCCTTGATAAATATGCTGACAAACAAGAAGCAGCTTGCCAAGACATCTTCCACTCCAGGAAAGACAATCACGATAAACCATTTCATGATCAACGACGAATGGTACCTCGTCGACTTGCCTGGCTATGGCTTTGCGCAACGCTCCAAGAAAGACCGCGAGTCATGGAAAGTAATGCTCGACAGCTATATCAAAAACAGAAAGAATTTGGTATGCATGTTCGTCCTTGTCGACAGCCGCATCGAACCACAGAAAATCGACTTGGAATTCATCAGTCACCTCGGAGAATTACAGATGCCTTTCTCTATCATCTTCACCAAAGTTGACAAAATCAAAGAGGCAGAACTTCAACGCAACGTTCAGGTTTACAAAGACAAACTCGCCGAGCAATGGGAAGAACTCCCTCCTATTTTCATAACTTCATCGGAAAAAGAAATAGGAAAAGACGATGTCTTGAATTACATCGACAACCTCAATAACGAATTAAAAAACTTAACGTTTTGATATAAAAACTCAGAATTTCAGAAACTCAAAACCCCAAAACAAAAAAACCTCAGAACTTCAAATTATTTGGTAATGTTGCCGGTAATTGAGCGAAAAAAAAGACAGGTAACGGGCATACAAAACAGCCCAAATTACCTGTCTTTTTTGACATTGTTCTTAAACACCCATAAGTCCCGTTAGGGACGATAGTTTCTAGGCAGGCGGTGGAGTGCGTAGCACGGAACCCCTGCTTAAATGATTGATTGACAATCCTAGTCCCGTAGGGACGACAGAGACTACATCTGTCGCACCTACGGCGCTCTGATTTGTTTGGGAATCTTTTTTTGCAGGGATTTCGCGCTTTGCGCTTCATCACCTGCCTAGGAACTGCCGCTCCTACGGAGCTGATTTGAGTATACTTTCTCTCCTTGTTTTTGACATAAAAAATAACTTTGATGAAAACGTTTTCATCAAAGTTATT
>JAFYUH010000066.1 GCA_017549605.1 Bacteroidales bacterium | reverse complement strand
TGCCGCAGCACATGAATACGGCATGACATACAGCACATTCATGGGTAAACTTCACGCAGCTAACATCGACCTTAATCGTAAGGTTTTAGCCGACTTAGCTTTGAATAATCCAGAAGCATTTAAAGCAATCGTCGAAAAAATAAAGTAATAATCACTAAATGAGTGTAAAAGGAAGCCGCTGTGAAGCGGCTTTTTTTTGTTTATATAGGACAACAGACAACAGACAACGGACAACAGACTTTGGGTTCAAAGTTCAAAGCTCAGAGCTCAAAGTTCAAAAAAAAATTCATTTTCCTCTTGACAAATAAAAAATAATCTCTATTTTTGTAGTGTACTAGTTAACTAATACAGTGTATAGTTGAAAGTTTATAGTGTATAGTAGTTGTAAGTTAAGTAGTGTATAGTTAAAAAGTGTATTTGACTAGATAATTATCGACTTATAACTTTCCACTACAAAACTACTTTAAACCATTAACTATTAACTTTAAACCTTAAGACAATGATAACAATAAACAACCTAGACTTCAGCTACAAGAATGTGGCGGTTTTCAAGAACATCAGCCTTGAATTTAAAGAAGGCAATGTATATGGTCTGCTCGGTGAAAACGGAGTGGGCAAGACAACGATGTTAAAAATCATTAGCGGACTTCAGTTTCCAAAGAACGGAACTTGTGTCGTCGATGATTTTATTCCTTCAGAGAGAAATCCTTATTTCTTGCAAAACATATTTTACCTTCCGGAAGAAGTGATAACGGAAGACACGACGCCGGAGAAATTCATCAATAAAATAGGAGTGTTCTATCCTCGTTACGATTATGCATATTTCTTGAATCTTATGAAAGAACTAGAAGTGGATCCTTCGAGGAAATTCAATGCGATGTCGTATGGACAGAAGAAGAAATCCTTGCTGGCATGTGCATTGTCGCTTCGTACCGATTATCTGCTTCTTGATGAGCCAACCAACGGTCTCGACATTCCATCGAAGGCACTTTTCAGGAAAGTGATTCTGCAACATTGTGTCTCCACGGATCTCGCGGATTCGCACGTATCTGCTTGTGGACAAAATAGTACGAGTGATACTTGTGGTGGAAGAGTCCCTACGATAATAATTTCCACACATCAAGTAAAAGACGTGGAAAACCTCATTGACCCGATAGTGATTTTAGATCATGAGGAGGTGTTGCTCAATGCGACATTCGAGGAGATTTCATCGAAGCTTTATTTCGATTATGGCTCTGAAAAATCAGACGAGGCACTTTACACTGAGATGATACCAGGAGGTTATATCAATGTGCTTCAGAATAAATACGGCATGGAAAGCAAAGTCAATGTGGAAGCACTTTTCAATGCGGTGAGAAATAATAAGAAGGTTGTTAGAGATATTTTTGCTGTGGGTTGTGAGCAGTGAGCTACGGGCAAAGGCTCAAAGCTCAAGGCTCAAGGCAAAAAAATAAACTAAAAAATAAATATTATGAACAATACATTTGATATAAGACGTTTTGGCAATGTTGTCAGACGTGACGGAATGAGTTATTTCAAGAATTTCGGCTGGACCTTGGTGGTGTTATGGTCGATACCAATCTTACATTGGATTATGGTATACGTTTCTATGGAGACTTCGGATTCGGAGGTTGTTGCCAGGCGGGATATATTGATTTCTGTTTTGCGGTTGATTTCGTTGATTATTGTCCCTTCAAGACTTTATAAAAATGTAAACGATTCAAGAAAAGGAATGTTATATTCAATGACGCCAGCGTCTTCATTGGAGAAATTCCTCAGCATGTTTCTCTATTGTGTTATTGTGACACCTACTATATATATGCTTGGCGCAATAGCGGTTGATACACTTCTTGCCTTAAAACCAGGAACTAATCCTTACGATGGATTTATATTGGGAGATTTGTTTAATCATAATTTGTCTAATAGTTCTGTAACTATAAACTATGTCGGAGATAGAAGAGCGAATGCGATAATAGCTGAGTATATAGCATCTAAAAGTCTATGGGTTTATAGATATGTATGTATATTATGTATTTCTTCAATATTTATGTTTACCAATATGCTGTTCAAAAAGCGTAAGCTCAGCAAGACAATCGGAATACTTACTCTTGTTGGAATAATCTTTATGATTTTGACAGTTGTGTTTACTGTAAATATTGATTATGAATTCTTGGAAGATTATACAGCAGATGAACTTGTGGATTATATGATTAGAGTTTATGACTGTGTATTTCATTTTGTATTCTGTACAGCAGCGACATTGTCGATAATATTCCTCTATTTCACATATCGTAGAATCAAGAAACAAACTTATTGATTATGGAATTCAAGTCGCACCAGCCTATATATCTGCAAATATATTTTCACATTTGCGAGATGATCTTGAACGATAAGTTCAAGGTAGGCGAGAAGATAATGTCTGTGAGGGAGATGGCGGTAGAAGTGGGCGTGAATCCCAATACGGTGATGCGCTCGTACGAGTTGTTGCAGAGCAAGAACATCGTCATCAACCAGCGTGGCATTGGTTTTAACGTGGCGGAAAACGCCAAGGAAATAATTCTTGAAGAACAGAAGAAACAGTTCATCGAAGAGGAACTTCCGGAGATAATCAGAAAGATGAAGCTGTTTGGAATCTCGATTGAGGAAGTTTTAAAGAATTCATAATGCATAATTCATAATGCATAATTGTTTGTAGAGACGCGTCAATGTTTCCTTAAAAATAAACACACATTGACACGTCTAAAAAGAATTGAGGGGTTGAGGAATTGAGGTATAGACGTATCAATTACACAATAAAAAAATGAACAAATAAAAAAATAACAATATGTATAACCCTTTAAAAAATACGACTATGAAAAAGCTAATCTTATTATTTACAGTGGCATTGATGATGCAATCTTGCAACATAACGGTAGAAGTTTCAGCGTATACCGATTATGATCTAACACTTGAACAAAAAAATAATATTTGTTGGACTTCTGATACAACTTCATTAATCGGTTTGACTAACGATAGTCGCATCTATGCCATCAATCCTGATCAGATGAGAGACTTGCTTGTTACTAAAGAAAAAGCTCTCGTTTATAGATGGTCACCGTATGAAATGGAAAACGTTATTCCAATATATTTTGTACAGTCATATTGCAATGAAAATAATATTGAATTATATGTCATTACAAATGAATATAAATCGGCATTTACAGAGATAAATAATGTTAAGAATCCGATGTCTTCAATGAATATTGGTGATTATATAACAGATATCTCATATAAAAGTGAAAATAAATTCTATAAACAACTTTTAGGCAATAAGTACAAGAAAAAGTGTCATCTCTATTATTTTGAAAATGGCAAATATGTAAGAACGGAAGATGAAATCGTGAATGATAAATGGAGAGAAAAATGGAATTAAGGAATCGGTGTCTGAGCTTGTCGAAGGCATAAGTTCGGCACTTCGACAGGCTCAGTGACCGAGAATTTACGTCTTTGCGTGAGAAAAAGAAAACATCTAAATATTTTTATTCGTAACTAAAAAATTAGTTGTATATTTAAAAAATAATATATACATTTGTCTCGTTGATGTAAAAAATAAACCACTATGAAAAAGCTACTACTAATAACATCGCTACTCTTGTTCTGCGGAATGTCATTCGCGCAGAATGAAACTAAAGAACTGAAAGCTCGTCTCGTTGACGAGGAAAAAAATCCTGTTCAATTCGCTAACGTCTCTCTGAAGATGGTTGACAACGACAGTATCATTGCCGGTACTTCTTCCGATGAAAACGGTAACTTTATCCTTAATGTTGAAGATGGCAAATACATTCTCATGACTTCCGCTGTCGGTTACGAACGTCTTTCGATATATTGCCGTCCTGCCGATCTCGGTGAATTGAAGATGCCTCGTACATCAGAAATGCTGGATGCTGTTACAATACAAGGTTCTCGCATTGAAGAAACGCCTCTGCATTATGTGGTGCTTCCAGATCCGACGGAAGTTGAGAGTTCTGGCAGAGGATTGAACTTCCTTAATATGCAACAGCTCCCGGGATTGGAAGTCAACGTGGCGAAAGAGACGGTCACTATTGATGGCGGAACTCCTATATATCAAATCAATGGCAAAGAGGTTTCTTATCAGAGATTCATCAATGTAAGTTCTGATAAAATCAAACGTATTGAATACAGCAACAATCCTGGAGTGCGTTATATGGATCGTGGTGCGTCCGGTGTTATCAATATCATTTTGAAGGAAGTTGAAGACGGAGGTTCTATCGTCGCTAATGGAAAGACTGCTTTCACTACAGGTTTCGCCGATGGCTATTTGATGGGAACTTACAACAGAGGTAAGTCGGAGATTCTGGTGCAGTATAATATCAGTCATCGTAACTACGATGATGTGCCATACGAGATGACAGACAAATACATCAATGAAAACAGAATAGTGGAACGTAAGCAGAGCATGAACTTTCCTTTCTATTACACAACCCACAACATCATGGCGGATTATACCTATAGAGCCAACGATAGTACGTTTCTGATTGTGTCGTTGCGTGATAATATCGACAATAACAATTGGACTGGAAGTGGAACTATGATAGAAATCGACAACGGGATTCATGATACGATGAATATGGAGATGATAAGGAAACGTAAAGTCAATATGCCG
>JAFYUH010000065.1 GCA_017549605.1 Bacteroidales bacterium | reverse complement strand
TTTTTCTTTATTAAATATGAATAATGTGTTTTTTTTATTAGATTTGCATCTCATTTTATAATGAGCATGTAACTGAATTTATTTTTAACGAAAAAAGTAAACAGAATTATGAGAAAATGGCGCATTGAAGATTCAGCAGAACTTTACAACATCAATAACTGGGGTGTCAACTATTTCTCTATCAATGATAAAGGAAATGTTGTCGTGACTCCAAGAGAAGGTTGTGCTTCTGTAGATTTACGCGAATTGGTTGATGAATTGCAACTTCGTGACGTTTCAGTTCCGATGTTGATACGTTTCCCAGACATCATCGACACTCGTATTGAAACAATCAATTCATGTTTTAAGTCAGCAGCTGAAGAATATGAATACAAAGGAAAGAACTTCATCGTCTTCCCTATCAAGGTCAACCAGATGCGTCCTGTCGTGGATGAAATCGTAAGCCACGGAAAGAAATTCAATATCGGTTTGGAAGCTGGTTCTAAACCAGAATTACATGCTATCATTGCATCAAATACAGATACTAACTCATTGATTATCTGTAACGGATATAAAGATGAGAGTTTCATTGAGTTGGCTCTTTTAGCTCAGAAGATGGGCAGAACAATTATCATCGTTGTTGAGAAACTCAATGAGTTAAAACTCATCACTCGTGTTGCAAAACGTTTGAAAGTCGTTCCTAACATCGGCGTTAGAATCAAATTGGCTAGTTCTGGTAGCGGCAAATGGGAAGAATCAGGTGGCGACGGCAGCAAGTTCGGTTTGACAACTTCAGAATTGCTCGAAGCTCTTGAATATCTCGAAAAGAACAATATGAAAGAATGCTTGCGTCTTGTTCACTATCATATTGGTAGCCAAGTAACTAAGATCAGAAGCATTAAGATCGCTTTGAAAGAAGCTGCTCAGTTCTATGTTCAATTACATAAAATGGGATTCAATATTGAATTCGTCGACGTCGGTGGCGGTTTAGGTGTCGACTACGACGGCTCACGTTCAAGCAGCGCAAGTAGCGTCAACTATAGCATCCAAGAATATGTCAACGACGTAATCTTCTCTGTTGCTGACGCTTGCGACAAAAACGACTTGCCACATCCTAACGTAATTACTGAATCAGGTCGTGCTTTGACAGCACATCACTCAGTTCTCGTTTTCGAAGTTCTTGAAACAGCATCATTGCCAGAATGGGACGAAAGCGAAGAGATTTTGGAAGATGATCACGAATTGATTCACGAGCTCAACGAAGCTTGGGATAAGCTCACAAACAAACAATCATCAATGCTTGAGACATGGCACGATGCGCAACAAATCCGTGAAGAAGCTTTGGATTTGTTCAGTCTCGGACTTTTGGATATCAAATCAAGAGCTAAAGTTGAAAGATTGTTCTGGTCTATCGCAAGAGAAATCAACCAGTTGACATCAGAGTTGAAACGTATCCCAGAAGACTTTAATAACTTGCCTAAATTATTGGCTGACAAATATTTCTGCAACTTCTCATTATTCCAATCATTACCAGATGCTTGGGCTATCGACCAGATCTTCCCTATCATCCCAATTCATAGATTGGACGAACAACCAAGCAGAATGGCAACATTGCAAGACGTCACCTGTGACTCTGACGGCAAGGTTTCTTCATACGTAACAACTAAAAACCAATCACATACATTGCCAGTTCACAATAAGACAAAGGATCCTTATTATATTGGTGTATTTTTGGTTGGTGCTTACCAAGAGATTTTGGGTGACTTGCATAACTTGTTCGGTGATACAAATGCAGTTCACGTCACAGTTGATGAAAAAGGTTATTATATCGACCAAATCATTGACGGTGAGACAGTTGCGGAAGTTTTGGAATACGTACAATATAGTCCAAAGAAATTGGTTAGAACCGTTGAATCTTGGGTTACAAGCTGTGTTAAACAAGGTAAAATCACCGTTGAAGAAGGAAAAGAATTCTTGTCCAACTACAGATCAGGACTTTACGGATATACTTATTTGGAATAAGACGCCAAGACACCGAGTCACCGAGACTCCAAGATATGATATTATGAGACGCCACAGGGGTGACGTCTCTACAGATAAAAGGCTGTTTTAAGGCAGCCTTTTGTTGTTATATACATTATTTCTCTCGCAAAGATGCAAAGGAACGCAAAGTTTAAAACACCTTATCTCAACATCTTAGTATCTTAGCATCTCAAAATATTGTTGACACTTCTCTACAAATCACTCCTCAAATACTCACATCTCGGTGTCTCAGTGACTTGGTGTCTTGGTGACTTTATTTTTGGCGTTCCGGCTATCGCCGTCGGGCTTTCCGCTCTATCTTTGCTCGCTTCATTTCTCCACGCTCCCAAATTCCCGTTCCCCAATCCCAAATCCCGTTCCCGAATCCCATTTCCCTTTCCGCTCGCAAAGGATGCCGCTCCAATCCCTAACGCAGAGGGGCTACTAAAAATTAATTTTCAGTTTTCAAATTTCAATTTTCAATTCCCATAAGGCGTTGCCTTATGCTAAATATGTTTCGCCCTTTCAGGGCTCACACCTCAACTCCTAACTCCTAACTAAAAAAGTCTCCCAACGGATAGCTCCATTGGAAGACTTTTTATTTGGTTGAAATTTGGAAGACGCCACGGTAGTGACGTCTCTACGATTCCTAACTATTATTTTTTTCTTGCAACAGCTTTCTTTGCTGCTTCAACGATATCTTCTGTATCTAAGTGGTAGTGTTTCATGAGTTCGTCTGGTGTACCGCTTTGACCGTAAACGTCGAAGATAGCGACTGGTTCGATAGGTGTTGGGCAGTTCATTGAGAGAACTTGTGAGATGCTGTCGAAGAGACCGCCGTTGAGTTGGTGTTCTTCTGCAGTGACAACGCAACCTGTCTTCTTAGCTGATGCTAAAACAGCTTCTACGTCTAATGGTTTAATTGTGTGGATGTTGATGAGTTCAGCATTGATGCCCATTTCTTTCAAGATTGGAAGTGCTTGAACTGCTTTCCATACCAAG
>JAFYUH010000064.1 GCA_017549605.1 Bacteroidales bacterium | reverse complement strand
TTCCATCAAAGAGTTAAAACTCGTGACCGTCAGTGACGAAAACGGACATTTCAGATTTGAAAACATTCAAAAAGGAAGTTACACATTAGAAGCAACTTATGTTGGATTTAAAGTTTATGAAACTATTGTCGACATCAATAAAGACAGTAAGATAAAAATCGCGATGACGATGGATTCGATGATGGAAGACGAAATCATCGTTTCAGCCTCACGCGTTGGACAAAAGACGCCTCTCACCTACTCTGAAATTAGTTCTAACGAATTGAAAAAGAGCAACCAAGGAACAGACTTACCATTCCTCTTGCAAAACACGCCTTCGCTTATCGTGACATCCGATGCCGGAACCGGCGTGGGTTATACTAGCATGCGAGTTCGTGGCAGCGACTTGACAAGAATCAACGTCACCTTAAACGGAGTGCCTATCAACGATGCAGAATCGAATCTTGTCTATTTCGTAGATTTACCAGACTTAGCATCTTCTGTAGATAACATACAGATACAGAGAGGCGTAGGAAATGCAAGCAATGGCGCCGCTGCATTCGGAGCATCGATAAACATCAAAACAGACGAACAAACCACAGATCCTTTTGCAAGATTGAGCAGCTCTGTTGGTTCTTTCAACACATTGAAAAACACCATCAACTTTTCGACAGGAAGAAATAAAAACGGTTTCAACTTCAACGGAAGAATCAGCAAGATAAACTCAGAAGGATACATCGACAGAGCTTATTCCGACTTATTTTCACATCAACTTTCAGCATCATGGTCAAATGAAAACAACTTCATTAAGTTTATGATTATGAACGGTAAAGAACAGACATACCAAGCATGGAACGGTTGTCCTAAAGACAGCATCGCCACCAATCCGACTTTCAATCCTGCAGGAATGATGTACGACAAAGACGGAAATTTCATCGGTTATTACGAAAATGAAATAGACAAATACAATCAGACTTATTATCAATTGCATTACGCACATAGTTTCTCACAAAATCTCACACTGACTGCATCAGCTTTTTTAACTACAGGAAAAGGCTATTACGAAAACCATAAGAACGACAAGAAATTATCCAGTTACGGATTGCAGCCTATAATCATTGGAGACACAATAATAAAACGTCTCAACTTAGCGCAGCAGAAATGGTTAGACAACAAATTCTATGGTTTGAACATAAACCTGAATCACAAGATAAATAAATTCGACATCAATTACGGCGGAAGCTGGAACAAATACTACGGAGATCATTACGGAATTATCAATTGGGCAGAATATGCAATTCCGTCAAATTACAGATGGTATGAAAACACCGGAAACAAAGAATACTACAACATTTATGTATCAAGCAATTACGAATTAAACCCACATCTAAACTTCTTTGCAGAAATTCAATATCGACATATCAATTATGATTTGAATGGCATTCATGACGATTTAAACGACATCACACAAAAACATATCTTCAATTTCTGGAATCCTAAAGGCGGCATCTTTTATACAATAAACGAAAATAACTCAGCATATTTTTCAGCAGCATATTCCAACAGAGAACCAAACCGAGACATTTACACCGACGCAGACGAGATTCAGAGAAAGAATGTAACGCACGAGAAACTCATTGATTATGAATTAGGATATTCATATAGAAATAGAAAAATCGCGTTAAACACTAATCTTTTCTACATGGATTACAAAGATCAACTAGTTGTTACGGGAGAAATCAACAACGTCGGCAACAGTATCATGATGAATGTAGACAAAAGCTACAGATTAGGATTGGAAGGAAGTCTCGCTTATCAGATGAATAGATATTTCGCTCTGGATTTCAACTTCGCATTAAGTCAGAACAAAATCATCGACTTCATTGATTATGTGGAACTTTACGATGAAGAATGGAATTATTTAGGACAAAGCAAGACTAACTTAGGAACTACCGACATTTCATTTTCACCTAATATAATTTCAGGATTGAATTTAAAAGTTACGCCAATAAGATATTTAGACATCGTATTTCAGGAGAAATATGTAGGACGACAATATATCGACAACACCTCTACCATTTCAAGAAGTTTAGCCCCATATTTCACAAGTAATGTTAATATAAATTATGAATGGAAACAGTCTTTATTCAAGACATTGAATTTCAATCTTGCGATAAACAATATCTTCAACAGCAAATATTGCAGCAACGCCTGGGTTTACAAAGCTATCGTTGACGGAAACGAATATATAGAAGACGGATATTTCCCACAGGCGGGGATAAATTTCATGTTGGGAGTTATTGTAGAGATATGATTAGTTAGGAGTTAAAAGCAAGAGGCGTCTCTAAATAGAAACGCCTCTTGTTTTTATTGTATCTTTAACTTAACAATTTCTTTATCGCTCTCATCGCTTCACCTATAATTAATACAGGTGCTGTTCCTATGATTATATACATCCAATCTTTGAGATTCATTATCTGGACGTTGAACATCTCTCCGCCGAAGCTTACGATAAGCAATTGGCCTGCAACGATAACGAACAATGCCAATCCGAATCCTGCAACGACGTCTTTTCTAAACAAGCCTTTGAAAGCAGAACTTTCACTATGGAATGCCTTTGCATTAAACAAGTTCCAGAACTGCAAGAACACGAATATTGTAAAGATGTATGTCTGTTCAAGATGAGATATTCCGTGAGATTCCATCTTGAAATTGAAATAATTTCTGAAATACTCAGCGAAGGAGAAGTCTGCCAATGCTGTAACATCAGCGTGTTTGAAATATTGAACGAGACCGAACATAAACACGACGAAGAAGATACCAACGCCGAATATCAGCCACATCATTGGTTTTGTGATGATATTAGCTTCTCTGCTACGAGGCTTCTCTTTCATCACCAATTCTGATGGTGGCAATGAAGCGAGAGCGAGCGCTGCGAATGTATCCATAATGAGGTTAACCCAAAGCATCTGTGTTACAGTGAGAACCATCTCCGATCCGAGTAATGCGCCTAGCATAACGATGAGACATGCAGCCACGTTAATTGTCATTTGGAACACGATAAAACGTTGTATGTTGATATACAATGATCTTCCCCACATCACTGCACGTGCGATGCTGTTGAACGAGTTATCGAGGATAGTGATGTCGGAGGCCTCTTTAGCCACTGTTGTTCCATCGCCCATTGAGAGGCCGACTTGTGCCGCTTTCAATGCAGGAGCATCATTAGTGCCGTCACCGGTAACAGCCACCACTTCACCTTCAGACTGCAACAATCTTACGAGGCGTTCCTTATCCATAGGGCGTGCTCTTGACATAATCTTGATGTTATGTATAACAGAAAGCGCCTCTTCATCTGAAAGAGCTTCCCAATCCTTACCTGTGATATGATTAACGTCTTTAGAGTCAGAGCCAAGCCATAATCCAAGCTGACGGCCAATTTCTATTGCTGTACCTGGAGTGTCGCCTGTAACGATCTTGACATCAATGCCTGCTGACATACAGTTCTTGACAGCTTCTGCAACATCACCACGGATAGGGTCCGCAATAGCGACAACACCTAATAATATAAAGTTTTCCGCTACGAGATCGTCTGTATTAGGATCGAATGACTGTTCGTTAGGGTCGCCGACTTTATAAGCGAAAGCTAGAGTACGCATCGCCTTGCCTTGATATTCAAGAAGCTGGCGTTCAACATCCAAGCGATAAGGAGTGATATCGACATTACCTTCTGGAGTAGCGATTTTGTTACAATGTTTCAACAAGATTTCAGGAGCTCCCTTGACATAGAAAATCGGTTTTCCCATCGAAGGTGATTCTACGATAGAAGCCATGAATTTATATTTAGTCGAGAAAGGCACTTGTTGATACATCTTAACGCCTTCTCTTACTTGCATATAGTCAACGCCTTGTTTATTTAACCAAAGCAACAAGGCACCTTCTGTAGGATTACCGATTGCCTTGATTTTCTTCTCATCGCTGAAGTCGAGGAATGCTGTTGTGTTAAGAGCGAGGCTTTCTTTTACAAGACTGCTGATTTCATTATCGCCGAGTTGTTTTTCCGGAAGAGCAGGAAAACTCAAGTCATTAACGCTCATCTGATTCTGTGTCAATGTACCTGTTTTGTCAGTACAGATAACTGTCGCAGCACCCATTGTCTCGCAAGCATGCATCTTTCTAACGAGGTTGTTTGCTGTAAGCATTCGTTTCATACTCAAAGCCAGACTGAGAGTTACGCTCATTGGAAGACCTTCTGGAACAGAGACAACGATGATAGTCACAGCCATCATCAAAGTATTGAGAAGATATTGAGCGAAGCTTAACCATTCGAATGTTTCTCCAGAAGTGAAGAACATAACGAGACGCATCACAAGGATAATTCCTGCGATGAAATAACTAGCGACCGTGATAATCTTTCCAAGATTATCCAGCTGATTATCAAGTGGAGTTTTAATGTTATTATCTATTTGAGAACCTTGATAAACCTTACCCCATTCTGTAGCATCACCGACTTTATCAACTATCATCACGCCATGACCATCGATAACTTTACTTCCTCTAAGGACGTAATTTGAAGGATATGTAGCGTCGTGTTTAAAGTCTTTAGGGTCAATAGTTTTTGTCGCCATTGGTTCGCCTGTAAGGTCAGACTCATTGACTTGCAATGAAAACGCATCGATGAGTTCACCGTCGGCAGGAACCTCGTCACCTGTCTCGATGATTACAACATCACCGACAACAATTTCCTTACGACCTATGACTGTGATATTGCCATTACGAACGACTTTCACTTCTTCATCATCGCTGACTTTATTAAGCACCTCGAACTTTTTGTTTGCACTGACTTCAAAAGCGAAACCGATGCAAGTAGCCAACATAATAGCAACAAAAATTCCGATTGGCTCAAACAAAACGGCCAGACCTTCATCTGTTGTGAAATACTGATAAAGAGAAACGCCCACTGACAATGCCAATGCTATCAATAAAATTCTGATAATAGGATCTGTAAACTTCTGTAAAAACTGATGCCAGAGAGATTCTTTTTCTGGTGGAGTCAAAATATTAGAACCGTATTTTTTACGACTCTCTTCAACCTGTTCGTTAGTTAAACCTTTATGTATCATAATAAAAAACTATTTTTTCTTTATCAATTTTCTAAACTCTTTTTTTGTTTTCTCATCCTCAAAAAACAACATCTCACTTACATTATCAAAGCTTATCTCTTTTGTAACATAAGTGTAATAGGTCTTATCAACAAGTTTCGTTTCAGATTGACAGACTGTTTTCATTCCATTAAAGACCTTGTAAGAAGAAACCAGTACTGTATCAACATATTTCTCCAAGTAATCCCTACTACCCAATGTCATCTGTTCAGAAATCATTGATACTGTAGAGTTCACCATCTTCGACAATTCTATTTCAGCAATTATGTTGGCAATCTTTCTTGATTCGTTTATTGCTTTTGAATGATTTCCATTTACGACTTCCTGACATCCGACTGCAGTATATCTCAAATACATATCATCCGACTTGTAAGCAGAACAGTCGTTTTTCTGAGCATTCAAGACATCAGCGAAAAGCAATATCAGAAGACAAATATATACCTTTTTCATTTTTCCACAATCTCCCAATCTGCGTACAACATACCATTTTTAAACGAAAGTGATTTTAAAGAACACGAAACATCTGTCTTTATCACTCTTCTCATTATATCTTGCGATTTATCTCCGTAATCGCCATTATTTTCTTGTGTGATTTGTCTTGTTGAGTTTTTCAAGACAATGCCTTCCGGTTCAAAATTAGAGACTGCCTGCAAGAACGAATCCATATAACAATCCCAAAGTCCATATTTGTTGTCAACAAAGACCATATCATCGTTGACATGACCACAGTCATTATATTTGCATATAGAGCGTTTCAACTTAAACGGCAATTCATTGATATATGTAACCTTAACTATATCAAGATTATCTATTGTCGACATCCAGAAGATTTCTTCAATAAAATCCTGCTCCATCGAAATAGACAACAATTGCTTTTCTCCATATTCTGTTTTATTATCTATGTAATCATAATGATACATAAATGAACCTTTGACATCAAGCATATCATCTGATGTCTTATCTTCTATTACTTTTATTGAAACTATTGTTTCATTGTATTTAGTACGGAACACATTCTCCACTTCATAGGAGAAATTCTCTATTTTGGTTTCAAATTCTGCTATCCAATGTGATTTTTGGTTGTGATAATTATCATTCAACTTATTGTTGTTATAATAATACTCATAAACGGAAGAAAGTTCCATCTTTTGGTTTAGGGCATAAAATGCGAGAGCTCTTTTAACAGCCTGGCTGTAGGCAACCACCGTATCTGTAGTCGGATCTGATATTCCTATATTAACACATTCACAATTAAGGAACCATGCAGGCAACTCATTATGAGAAGATACGGGAGAAGATGTCTTCCCCGTACCTTTCATCGTATTTAAATTAAATACAAGTAATAAAACTAATAGTGTTTTCAAACTTTCTATCTATTCTATTATTGTAATTTGCTCATTTCTTCTTCAAGAACTTTTTTGAATTTTTCATATTCAAAGTCTGTTCTGAGCTTTTCATCATTGCCGATTTTGCTTGAGATACCTTCTAAAACAGATTTGCCTGTTAATTCAACACATGCGAAGCAGATTGTATTACCTGGAGTGCTTCCTGGCATTGTACCTTCACAGACAACTGGTGTACCAACTAATAATTGGTTAACAACTGTACGAGCGATATCTTGTACTCTTTGGTTGAAATCGCTTTCATTACCTGCGATATATTCACTTGTGTAATTGTCAACAACGCGTTTAACTGTAGCGCTAACTTGTGCAGCCAATTCTGCGCGAGCTGCATTAGCAGCCATTGAACGAGCTTGTTGCATTTGTCTATCACTACTTGCCACATGTTGACCTAAATAACGGAACACTTCTGTTGTTGATTTACAATCTGGGCATGGCATATTTGATGCTACTTGTTTTTGTGAACCACATGAAGCCATAACCAATGTCATAAGTGCAACACCTAATAATAAAGAAATCTTTTTCATTTTGTTTATTTTTTAATTTACGCCTACTCTGTGCTTTTCGGCTTCCGCATATTATTTAAAATTAATTTCCCAATATCTTCAAATTACAATTTAATACATATCTTATTATTCAGTCTAGCTTTTCCAAATGAAAAACGAACCTCAACATAATTATCATCCTGTTCGTAGCAATCGTAAGTATTAAATGTAACGACTATCTTATCATCATCATGTTTCTTGGTAAAATCTCTTGCACAAGCGCCTTTTAAGCTTGGCAAAGTCTTGGTCTTCATAACTTTTCCATCATGTTTAAGCTGGATAACAAGAGTACCAATATTATTGCGATTGTGATTTTCGACCACTTCAACGTATATGTTCTTTACAGTCTTTTCGTACAATCTTATGATTTCGTTCAATCTATTGCATCTATCATTATCGTCAGCAAGTTCCTTTTTCATTCTCTCCATCTGTGAAATATTTTCCACCAAAACATCAATATTATCAATGCTTTCAAGAGTTTCTCTATAGCTGTCGATCTTATCATTTATAGCTTTTTCCTGTGCGTTATAGGCATCTATGAGTTCTTGTAACTCAAATGATGAGAAAGGATAAAGCATATAATAATCATAACAGGTTTCTTTGGTTTTCTTGTTAATGTAACGTTCCCAATAAATATTAGCATTATCCAAGCTAATGCCTTGAAGAGCCGGCATCTTTGCCACTTTAGTGTTTATCACTATCTCAACACTCTCATTATACTCATTTGTATTTCCTTGAATTTTTTCATCTTTACGAACCGTCACATCTGCGCTGATTGTAGATGCCACTGAAGATGCTATTTGAGAAAGCAAGTCTGACTTGACCATATTCTTGGCCTCTTCAAGAGTAGGCGCTTTTATGGCCTGAAAAAGATAAGGATCACTGCTTTTGGTCCAACTTGGTTTTTCCTTGGCGCTTTGCTCTACAAGTTTATATGGCTTTTGTGATAAACCAACAAATTGCACAAGCATAAATGATATCAAAAACAATGACTTAACTAGAATATTCTTTCTCATATAAGGGAAATAATTTAATGCCTTTATGCTTGCAAATTTAAATCTATTTTTTAGAAAAACAAACTTTTAAAATAAAAAAAAACAAGGAGCGAACCGACTTAGGCTCACTCCCCCAAAAGCAGTGTTTATCAAGTATTTTATTATGGCAAAGGATATATTGTAGAAGCATTTTCAGGTGACACTATATCGCCGGTAAATGTAACTTGTCCACCGTCATTAGAATAGAAAATTATCCTGCCTGTTCCATTTGCCTGCACATATACCTTAAAGTTAACAGGTATCACTCCGGTCCAAGTCCTAAAGGCGCCAGTAATAACAAATGGTCCCTCCGGATCCGACATATCCACATCATAGGATGTCAATGTAGCTGGTGTGTTAGGAGTATCCCACGACTGCCAGTTCCAACCAGGAAATCCAGGAGCACCATATCCTGGGCCTACTCCAGGAACGCCAGGACCATACCAAGACAACGGCGCTGAAGCAAACCCTGACATATAACTTGGAGGATTATCAAAAGAAATACTAATTGCTATCTTGTCTTTGATTATAGCAAAATAATTTTGGAATGAAGTAACTGGTGATTCTTGTCCGAAAGGACCGATGAAGGTGTTGGCTTCCAAGACAAAGGCCGTATCTTTAACCAACTGTACCATCTCGGCACGCGACTGTGCCAATTCTGCCGCCTGACGAGCCCTGCGAGCTTCGCGACGCTGCATTCTTTCCGCCTTGGCGTCACTCTGAGCTAAAAGACTGCCGCTCAAGACCAGAAACAATGTTAAGGATAATAATTTAGATTTCATAATACTTGATGTTTTTCTCACCTAAACATCAAGATATTATCATTTGTTTTAATTTTAAAAAAGAAAGTTGAAAATCTTTCAATTTTCAACTTTCAATTTTCAATTACATAACGTATTGTGTGACGTCTGAATTTGGTTCAAGTTCGATAGGTTCAACGCCATATTTGAAAACTACCAATTTCTTGCCGCCTTTCAAAACGACCTTGTCTTCTGTAACCCAAAGCGCTGAAGCTTCGCGAAGGCCAACGACTTTCATATTTTGATTTACAGCAAGATATTCGTTGATACGATCTTGACGTGTCTCACCGCCATGCTTGATCATCTTGTCGATTTCCGGATGTGGATCAAGGTAATGAGGGTTGATTTGGAATGGAACCAAGTTCAAAGTCTTGAATGATGCTGGCTGTACGATAGGCATATCGTTCGTTGTGCATAATGTTGGACAAGCGATGTTTGAACCAGCGCTCCAACCGATGTAAGCTGTACCTTTTCTTGCTGCTTCTGCAATAGCATCCATCAAACCATATCTATGAAGTTCTGCAACGAGGTGGAATGTATTGCCACCACCGACGACGATACAAGCCGCTTCGTTTACAAGCTGAATCTTATCTTCAACCTCATGTACAGAAACAAAATTACGAAGACCTAATTTTTCCTCGAAAACTTTTTTAACTCTTGCTGTATATGCATCGTAGCTTTGTGGATATGGATTACCATTGATAAATACTCCTGCGAAAGGAACAAAAACTATTTTGCTGTCTGATGTAAGATTATTTTTTTCACAGAAAGACTCAAGCTGACTCATTGGCCAAGCAAGATATGTCTCACCAAAATTTGTCGAATTACTGATTAATAAAAGATTCATATTTTTATTTATTTGTTTTGCCAAAATTAAGCATTTTTTCTTAAACAAATAAACATTATTTTTCCTATCTTTGAAACAAAGTTTACAAACAAAACAGCATAAGTATTATGAAAGTTAAATTATTGATAATATGTCTTTTACTTATTATAAATTCAAATATAGCCTATTCACAAAAGACATATAATTTAGAATCTCCGCAAAAAAAAATTAACGTTACAATAACAGCAGACGATGATTTTCTAAAATATTCCGTAAATCACGAAAACACCGTCATCATAAACGACTCTCCCATCTTTATGGAATTAAGCGACGGCAAAGTACTAGGAGCCGTTCCTATCATCAGAAGCTTAAAAAATGAAAGCATCAAAGAAACCATAAAAGCCGACTTTTACAAGAAAGAGTATGTCGAAAACAACTACAACGAACTGACACTTAACTTCAAAGGATATTACAGCATTCAGTTCAGGGCTTACGACGACGGCATCGCATATCGCTTCTGCACCAAGTTTCCTAAACCTATCATTGTTGCAAATGAAAATATAACATACAATTTCGACAATGACTACACTGCTTACATTCCTTACGTCAACGCAAGCAACGGATATGGTGACAAGACAAGCAAGCAGTTTTTCAATTCTTTTGAAAACGTATATACCATCTCACCTATATCTAAAATGGAAGATGACAGACTCGCTTTCTTACCTATTTTGATAAATCTGGAAGACAACAAAAAAGTCGTCATCACTGAAGCAAACTTAGAGGATTATCCTGGCACTTATTTAAGTAAAAACAAGAATAACAGAAACAGTCTCAAAGGCGTACACGCCACTTATCCAAAAGTCGAAGAACAAGGCGGTTACAACATGTTGCAATATGTTGTTAAAGAACGTGAGAATTACATTGCAAAGGTGGATGGCACAAAGAACTTCCCTTGGAGATGTATGATTATTTCTGAAGAAGACAACGAACTGGCAAACAACGATATGGTCTACAGACTTGCCGAACCTTCACGCATTGAAGACAACAGCTGGATCGCTCCTGGAAAAGTAGCTTGGGAATGGTGGAACGCTTGGAACATCAAAGACGTCGACTTTGAATCAGGCATCAACAACGACACTTATAAACACTACATCGACTTCGCCTCAGAATACGGCATCGAATATGTGATTTTAGACGAAGGCTGGGCTGTCAACAAAAAGGCTGATCTGTTTGATGTAATACCAGAAATCGACATAATAGATTTAGTTGAATACGCTGATTCCAAAGGCGTCGGCATTGTACTATGGGCTGGATATGTCGCCATCGACCGCGACATGGAGGAAGTATGTAAATACTATTCCAAACTAGGAGTCAAAGGATTCAAGGTAGATTTCATCGACAGAGACGACCAGAAAGCAGTAAACTTCTATTACAGAATGGCCGAGACCGCTGCTAGATATCACCTCCTCATCGACTTCCACGGAGCATACAAGCCAACAGGGCTCAACCGCACATTCCCTAACGTCCTGAACTTCGAAGGCGTCTACGGATTGGAAAACGTCAAATGGAACCAGAATCTGGACCTCGTGACTTACGAGACCACAATACCTTTCATCAGAATGCTCGCAGGACCAATGGATTACACTCAAGGTGCTATGCGTAATGCCAACAGAGATAACTACAGAGCCGTGTGGAGCGAACCGATGAGCCAAGGCACACGATGCAGACAACTTGCAGAATACGTCATCTTCGAATCGCCATTCAACATGCTCTGCGACAGTCCGAGCAGCTACAGAGACGAAGAAGAATGCGCCAAATATATAGCAGAGATTCCGACAGTATGGGACGAGACAATCGCCTTGGACGGAAAAGTAGGCGAATACGTTGTCATCGCTCGTCGTTCCGGCGACAGATGGTATGTGGGCGGCATCACCAACTGGGATGAACGTGAGATAGAAATCGATTTAAGCGAATTAGAACTGAAACGCCAACACGCAACAGAGTTTCGCGATGGCGTGAACGCAAACAAAATCGCAGAAGATTACGTCAAGAAAAACATTAATATTGACAACAATGTTTACAAAGCGAAAATGAGTAAGGGCGGCGGCTTCGTACTTATTTTCTAAAACATTGATTATTATAGTTGTTATTTAAAAAATTATTTAAGAAAAATCAATCCTTATTTGGAGTTTTTTTCGCAATTTTGCACCTTCAAAAAAGAACATTATGAGCGAACCTAAAGGAGCATTATTATTAGGTACAGAAAGCGTCGGCAAGTTATTGAAGAAATATGCAACACCTGCCATCATCGCAATGACTGCCTCTTCATTATATAATATGATCGACAGCATCTTCATCGGACATGGCGTTGGTCCTTTGGCAATCTCCGGATTAGCTATCACCTTCCCATTCATGAACTTAGGTGCAGCCATCGGTGCTATGGTAGGCGTCGGTGCATCTACAGTGACAGCCATGGAACTCGGCAAGAAGAATTACAAGAAGAGCTGCCGCGCCTTGGCAAACACCGTCATGCTCAACGTGTTCTTCGGAATAATATTCACAGTAGTATGCCTCGCATTCCTTAAGCCTATCCTTTTCTTCTTCGGCGCCAGCGAGCAGACACTTCCTTACGCATACGAATACATGCAATTCATCCTCATCGGCAACATCATCACACACTTATACCACGGATTGAATTCGGTATTAAGAGCTTCCGGGCACCCTAACGAGGCTATGATAGCAACTATAATAACAGTTATCGCAAACGTCTTCCTTGACTGGCTCTTCATCTTCCCTCTCGGAATGGGAATACGCGGCGCTGCAATAGCAACCGTCATAGCTCAGACAATACCTTTGATTTATCTCTTCAAGATATTCTCAAATAAGAATGAATTGGTTCACTTCGACAGAAGCGACTTCGTCTTCGACATCAAGATTATCAAAGACATACTCGCAATTGGTTTATCCCCATTCTTGTTAAACTCAATGCTCTGCGTCATCATCATCTTGATCAACACTGGCTTGAAGAAATTCGGAGGTGACTTGTCAGTAGGCGCTTACGGCATCGTCAACCGTGTAACATTCTTCTTCACCATGATAGTTTTGGGCATCACACAAGGCATGCAGCCTATAGTAAGTTACAACTACGGAGCTCGTCAATTCGACAGAGTGACAGAAGCATTGAAGAAGGCTATATTATTGGCATTTATCACATTGAGCATCGGTTTCGCAATCGGAGAGACAATACCAAGATTCGTATGCTCGCTCTTCACCACCGATGAAGAACTTTTGAAATACTCCATCGACGGCATGAGAATAGTGATGTGCACCTTCCCTATCATCTCGCTTCCTATCGTCATCGGCAACTTCTTCCAGAGCATAGGAAAAGCCAAGAAATCAATATTATTGTCATTGTCACGCCAGGTTCTCTTCTTGACACCTTTATTAATAATACTGCCAAAATTCGTCGGCATCAACGGCGTCTGGTGGAGCATTCCTATTTCAGATTTTATAGCAACGATTTTATCTATTATTATGATTTATCGGTACTATAGGAAATAAGGGTATGAGGGTATGAGGAACTGAGGGTATGAGGATTTGAGGGTATGAGGATTTGAGGGTTTATTTATTATTAATTCTTTTATTTAGTATTTTTTATTTTCAATTTTACTTTACCGACTATTGTTGCTAATATTTTTATAATTCTATAACAATCTAGCAATAAAGATTCTGCCAGTTCGGTTGAGATATATTTACAATCTCTTAACAACCTTAACCAGAACTTTGTCTCATTAGCTTCTTTTAGCGCTATATTCATCTTATTTAAATAATCAGCATTGGATTGAGGATGTTCTGCCTCTGCAATATTTGCACCTATGCTTGTACCCGACCTAAGAAGTTGTTTTGAAATAACATACTCTTTATCATCAACAGAAGTCGTGAGATATTTACGAAGGAAAACTATTCTTTTAGCAAAATCAAAAGACAATTCATCAACTCTCATTCTTTTCTTCTCTTCCTCAGTAGAAAAGATTGGCAAATTTATAGTATTCATATTTTTCAGTTTTTTTAAAAAGGTTCAACAAATCCCTCAGTTCCTCATACCCTCATACCCTCAATTCCTCAATTCCTCAATTCCTCAATTCCTCATACCCTAATACTCCACTCCTTCCAAAAATAGTGCGTGTGCTGGCATTGAGGTTCCGGCGGAGCAGCGGTTCTTGTTCTCTATCACGTCGCGGAATTGCTGCAAGCTGAGTTTGCCGCGTCCTACTTCTAACAGCGTTCCTACGACAGCACGTACCATATTACGTAAAAACCTGTCGGCTTTTATTTCAAAGACTAACAAATCGTTCTCTTCAAAGAAACGAGCGCCCATGATCTTGCAGTTGTTGGTCTTGACCTGGGTATGAAGCTTTGAGAAACTTGTGAAATCGGTGTATTCGAATAAGATATCAGCAGCTTTCTGCATCATCTCGACATCAAGGTTTCCATGATAATAATAAGCATCATTGGTATGGAAAGGATTTTTCTTCTGGGTGATATAATAACGATATGTCCTTGACTTCGCATCAAAACGAGCGTGAAGGTCATTATCCACTTCCCAGCATTTGTATATGACTATATCGTTAGGCAAAAAGATATTCAGTCTACGGACCAACTCCTCGCAATTGCTTATCGGTTTCTCCACATCAAAGTGAGCGTAGCAGTTTCTTGCATGCACGCCTGTGTCAGTACGGCCACATCCTGTGAGACTCACCTTCTCTCCTAGTTTCAGGCTAAGACATTTCTCCAATTCTTCCTGTATTGATATAGCTCCAGGCTGAATCTGCCAGCCATGATAACGAGCGCCATTATATGCGAGATGTAAAAAATACCTTTTCATAATTCACAATTTTAAAAATCAGAATCTCAGAAACTCAAAAATTCAAAAGTTCTGAAGTTTTGAAGTTTTGAAGTTTTGAGATTTAAAAAAGTCACGTAGTAACGAAATTCCTTAATTCCTCATACCCTCAATTTCCAACTAATCAGACGTGTCAATGGGTGTTTATTTTTTATGGTATCATTGACGCGTCTCTACATTATTTTTTCGCAAAAATATAAAAAATAGTATTGCTTTTTAGAAAATTAAAATATAACTTTGTAACGAAGTAATTTTCAACACGTCCACGAAAATGACGTAAATATTTGTTCTAAGACGCCACGGGAGTGACGTCTCTACTTATAGCAAACCATTAATATTAAACGCCATGTCAGTATATCTATTAGCAGATGATGTGTTTGACTTCCCATCTGCGAATCTTTCAGACCAGGACGGCCTTCTCGCAATTGGAGGCGACCTCTCTCCGGAACGACTTATCATAGCGTATTCTTCAGGCATCTTCCCTTGGTATTCCGAAGGCGAGCCTATATTATGGTGGTCCCTCGACCCTCGTATGGTGATGAAACCTACAGAACTAAAGATAACCAAGTCTTTAAAGAAAACCATCGACTCCAACAGATTCTCTTGTTCCATCGACACCAACTTCGACAGAGTCATCGAGATGTGTGCCAAGGTGGAACGCAAAGACCAGGACGGCACATGGATATGTCCCGATATGATAGAGGCGTATAAGGAACTGCATCGTATAGGATTCGCTCATTCTGTCGAGACTTATTACGACAATGAACTGGTCGGAGGTTTATACGGTGTGTCAATAGGCAGCGTCTTCTGCGGCGAGTCGATGTTCCACACCAGAACCGACGCCTCCAAGGTTGCATTGAACCACTTATGTAATTTCCTAATCAGCAACAACTTCGACATCATCGACGTACAGCAAGACACTCCACACTTCAGGCGCATGGGTGCTTACACCATTCCTAGAAAGGACTTCTTAAAGTTGTTGAAATGCTACATCAAGCATCCGTCACTAGTAGGAAACTGGGGCGACGGCAGCGCGACATGGAAACAGGTGGTGATTAATTAATTCATAATTCATAATTCATAATGCATAATCGATTATGAATATGCTTTTTCCACTTTTACTCTTTAACAGTGCAAGTACTACTATTTCCTAATCAATCACGGGGCGAATGACATAGCCTCGGAAGCGATCTTCTGTATTTACTTCACGATCACTCTCGTCAAATATCAAACAATATGACATCGTATTATTTGGAGTGGACGTCCAATAATTATTTTCATATGTATAATATGAATCAATAGAACGAAAGCCCGCAGCAGGAAGGAATATACAATTACCATTAGGACCTATCACTTTGTATCCATCAACTTTATTTTGAGTTATCCATAACCATTCACACTCAGTAACCAATTCTTTCATTTCAGAATATGTCGGCATACGCCAAGCAGCACCCCAATTATATGTAGCAGCATCATAGTTCGCATTACCAGAAAAATCCTTAATCAAGACATCATTATGCGTTATACAATCTGTTGTCCAATATTTACCCTTTGTCGCCGTCTCACCCCAAGCATAATAGTTTCCAAAACCTTCCGGCACATCTGCGCCAATATTACATGTCGCCCATTTTGTTCCGCCAGGCAAGCCTAAGTCAACATAAATATGACCATTTTCTTCATTAATAATAAAACTCCTTTGTTCTCCATAGCTTGTACCTTCTTTATTAGTAGCATAAGCTCTAACATAGTAAGTAACATTCGGTATCAATTGAGTTAAAGATGACTTATATAAACCTATGCCACTACCGTCTGTTGTATGAGGGTCTGATATCGTAGGATTTTGATTAGTACTCCAGCATACACCACGAGCTGTCACTGGCAGATATCCCTCTGACTTAACTATGCCACCACATATAACTGAGTTTACGGTAATATCACTCACTTCATTTGTAACAACTACAGGTTCCGATGCACACAATGCAGCTGCCTCCAATACAGGGCGCACACAACAGCCCTGATATCGAATGTCTGAGACCACATCTCGATCGTCTTCATCGAATTCTAAAATATATGCATTTTTGTTATCGCCACAAGGTGTAGAGGTCCAATAAGCACTAACATAAGTATAAGATGTTTCATTAAAACGAAATCCAACATCCGGAATAAAGATACTTTTACCGTTAGGTCCCGTAATTTCATATCCTTCAACACCGTTCAGATTTGTCCATAACCATGTACAATTATCCTTCAATTCCTGCACTTCTGCTGTGTTAGGCATACGCCAATTTCCTCCACATCGTTCTCTAGCAACATCGTAAATCGGATTGCCACTGAAATCATCAATATATTTGTTATATGTCACACTATTGCTACCAGAATAATCACTTTTAGATGACAATTCTCCCCATGCGAAATAATCACCACTCTCTTCTGGCGCACTTGCACCAACATTACATGTCGCCCATATCAATCCGCTAGGCAAACCTAAGTCAATATAAACAGTATATTTACAATCAACAACAAAAACATTATCTCCAGTTTCAAATTGAGTGTCTTTCTTACATGATATAAAAAGGAAAGCAAATATCGCTAATAAAAAACATATCTTCTTCATCATACAACTCTCCTATTTCTTTTTGTTAAAACCAAAACCGACCTTGACTTCCAACATCTTAAAGTTGGTTGTCAGCACATCAGCACTAAATGTCGTTCCGACAAAATTAAACATCAAGCCCATAGAAAGGTCAATGCCTCTATAAGAATTGCTCTTGATCTTATACCAGTTACCATTGGTATCTTCCCAACATTTCATTCTAGTTCCATAACCAGCACCCCAAGTCATATAGACCGGACCACCCAATCTAACGATAAAACCTCCCATAACAGACAGACGTGTCGTACAGCTTTCGCCACTCAAGACGACTCCTCCGTATGAGTTTTCCAATGCACTGAAACCTGTGAAATCGAAGTTTGACATAAACGAGGCGTACCATCCAACCCTTCTCACCGAACCGAATGTCAAGCCGTATGACAACTGAGGCCTGAATGAATATGCTGCGTTAACAGTCACATAGTTAACACCTTTACGCAGATACTTATACAATGGCTCTTTCTTAGGTGTGAAATAATATGCGCCATCACTGTTATAGGCAAGATTGACCGTCTTGGAGTCATAGAGTCTTCCTCTCTTGACGTCTATCTTATGCGAGCCTAAGGAGACATCTATTGTCTTTGGCGTAACACCAACCTTCTTGCCGTCAATATAGATATCGTCTCCTGACTTTGACGAATTTATAGACAAAAGCTTTCCGAAAGCCAGAACGAACTCACTGCTGCCAGCAATAGTAACATTTATAGTTTCCGTTGTCGTTTGAGTTCCTCTTCTTGCTTCTATTTCATGAGTTCCATAAGCAAGATTGATATTCAATGGTGCAGGTCCGACATATTTTCCATCAACGTAAATCTTATCACCATCGGTATCGGTTTTGATTCTGACATCCTTGCCTGTTTCTAACACCTCGTTCAGGAACAATGTCTCACCTTTTTTAATAGTGATGTTTTTCTTCAAAACTGGACAGCCTTCTATCTGAAGTTTAAGTTCATAATCGCCGATCAACAAGTTGGAGATGACATTTGGTGTCTGTCCGTATTTCACTCCATTAAGATAAATATTGGCGGACATCGGATCGCTGTTGATATCCAAGAAACCGTATATTGGTTTTGGCGCCTTTATGTTGATAGTCTCGCTCTTTCCCAAGACAAGGCTGACGTTTTTACTGCTAGTCTCGTGTGACTCTTTCTTTGCCTCCACGAAATGAACACCTTCTGAAAGACGGCCTTTCCATGTGCCTTTGCCTTTATATTCCTCATCGACATAAATCATTGACTCAGAGTCTGTGTTTATTGTGACATCGACGAAGTTTGCACTCATATTCAAGACTGCGTTTGTGGTCTGATTATCTGTCACTGTGAAAGTCATCTCTGTTGTCTGATACATTTCCTTCACAACCTTGACAGAATAAGTACCGCTTGCTAGTCGCTCTGATTTATATGGCGTCAATCCTACTTTTTTGTTGTTGATATAGACCATAGCACCGCTTTCAGGCAAACTGCTGACATTCATATATCCGTAAGCAGGACGCAAGGACTTGACTATCTCTTTCTTTTCATCAAGAGTCACGGTGCCGCTCTCTTCATGATACAGGTCACATTCTATTTTCCAAGTATGTGTAGAGCCTATGTCGAACGACTTTGAAACCTGTTTAGTTCCAACAAACTGACCGTCGATGAAAATGTCAGCATCATCCTGGTCAGCCTTGATGACGAGATAAGTATTCTGAGGTTTTAAAGGTTCATTATTTACAGCTATCGGTATATATTGCAACACCATTTCATATACGCAGTAATCACAGAGTTCCTCTGGGAGATAATACTTGCAGGTTCCATAGTCTGGATGCATTATATTAATAAAGGTAGCTGTTTCTGCAGATATATAAATCCACATCTGACCTGTTCTTGGCTTCTTGATGATCTGGGTAACTCTGTTGCCTGAGAACTTAAGTCTAAGTCTCTCCTGCTCGTTGATATTCTCCGTTGATATCTTTATCAAGGCCATCGGAAGTTCATTACCGTCAGTGTATTCTTCCTTATCTTCAATAACACCTCCAGGCACATACTTAAAAGAGCCTTCCTTCACCTGAAGCTGAGAGAAAGCGTTTAACGAAATCAATGTAAATATTATCAGTAAAAACCTCTTCATAATACTATTCCAAATCCTTCAAATTAACAAGTTTGCTAAGATCGACTTTATCAGGTTGCCATGCACGTACATGGATGACTGGTCTTTTAGTATCTCTCAAGTCAACCATAAGGAAGAGATAACCAACGTCACCGTATGTTGTTGAATGATATTCCTGCAAGAGTCTTACGCCGAAGATGTCTTCGCCATTTGAACCTTCTTCATCACTTGAGATAAGCTGTCTCTTGAAGTCTGTTTCAGTAAATCTGATATTGATATATTCCTGTGACTTGAACACTTTTGACAATCTTTCAAAATATGAGTTCTTGTCCATACGCAAGAGTTCCACCTCTTCTGCAGGAAGTTTGAACTGCTTGATATCTTTCAATTCATTCTCGTTCTTCTTCAACACGTGACCCACAATGAACAGAGCGTCATCGGAGAAGATGCTTTCAAGATAGTCGTAGCGTTTGAGTGCGTATGCTGTCTGATAATCTTCCAAGAAGTTGACAAGAGCCAGTTTGCAGTCGTTGTTCCATTTGTTTTTTGTAGCGATGTCGTTTTCAGCAATAGAAGAAAGTCTGAACGCCAATGATGTGATGAGCTTTGACTCATTATCGAAACGGAATACCACTTCTCTGATGAACGAGGCATAGTTTCTGAACTGGAACTTAAGGTCTATATCGCGACATATTGTTGTGTTTCCGCATGTTATCAATTCATATTGCTGGTTGCCGACTACTGTTATATCAGCGTTTCTCACCAAAGTATCGAGCATTCCGAATGACTCATTGGTGAAATACTTTCTGACAGACTCATAATTCTTCACACGGAAAGCCTGTTCTATCTCTTTCATCACTTTAAGAAAATACATTTCCTTATCTGTTAACAAAGGTGCTTTAGCTGTCTCTTTTTTAGATTCCTGTTTGGTTTCAGTTTTTGCATCAACACTTCCATTAAGATATTTAATATAAGGTGTCAAGTTAAACTCTCTGTTTACATTTTCCTTTATTATGATTTTATCAATATTATCCATAATTACCTTCATCTCTGGATGAGAGATAATATGATGAGAGAAATCGTATTCTATCTTAAAATCAAATTCGCTAACGTCTTGACTCATAAGTTGCATCTGCACTTTTCCGTTATCCACCATTGTCTTGACATAATCGTCGACGCCATTATAATATTTGATTTGCAATCCTGAGACATCATTGTCATCAGCTCTTACGTTCATAATGACGGAGATACCTTCATCGTTGAACTCGCCAGGGTTTTCCTTTGATATAGAGAATGTGAATGTTCCAAGCACTTCTGTCACGCGTTCTTCTAGATAGCTATATGCCATCACATCTTCACCATCGACTTCTATCTTCAATATCTTGCCATAAGGATGTGCGAGACAAGACATCATACCCCAATAGTAAGCTCTGAGAGCGTCTGTCATATTATGCTCGCTTTCCTTGTTTTGTCCGATATTCACCAAACGCTGTATGTCTTCGGCTCTTTCCTTACATACCTCATCGAAGTCGCTCTTGCTGATATATGCCAGACATTCATACTTGTCGTTTTTGGTATCTCGCACGACATTGTGAATCTTGCGTCTATACGAAATCTTCTTCTCGAGGGTAATCATGATTTTCTTCATATGACTATCGAAATCGTCAATGCCGAGATCAATAGGATGAGCATCATAATTTTCAACGATATGATTATACATCAATTCCGTAGCCTTGCTCTTTGCCTTGTCATAAGTATCATAGACAGGACTTTGTCCCCAGAAATATTTATTACCTTTTTTTATACTATTTATATCAACACTTGCATTCTGTGCATTAATAGCAAAAGCAATAAACATTAAAAATAATGTCAATGTCTTTTTAATCATAATCTTATTTTTAGCCATTGGCAGTTAGCCGTTAGCCATTAGTCATTTGCCGTTAGTCATTACTCCTCATCTTCTTCATCATCGAGACTGTCGAGATATTCCTCTTCCCAGTTATCTGGAATACCTTCAGCCCATTCTTCATCGTAATATTCCTCACCAACAAGTTTCTTGTCTTCTTCAGCATCTATCGCCATGCCGTTGAAGAGCTGCTTCATCATCTTGGCTGGCACTGGCAACATCTGTCCGCCTTCGCCTGTTGATATCGCGATGCCGATTTCATCTTCGTGAAGCTCGTTCATCCAGCCGACGAATTCTGCGATGTTCATATTTGTCACGGAATACTCTTCCCAGTCCTCACTGATATTAGCGACAGCCTCAGCCTCACTGCTCCATACAGGAATATATGAGTTTTCATCGCCATCTTCTACCATAGCAAAAAGACCTGGTTTTGCCTCAAGCAACCATAACATATCATTTTCTCTTACCTCTGAAATAAAGTTTTTCAATAATTCCATTTCTTATATTGTTTATAGTTTATAGTTCATAGTTTATAGTAGTTGGGAAGTTCAGAGTTCAGAGTTCAAAGTTCAAAACTCTTCAACTCCTAATTCCTAACTCCTAATTCCTAATTAATTAAATTTCGTCCAGTTCTAGCCAGCGTAGTTCTTTTTCGTCGATAAGGTCAGTTATCTCACTGATTCTGTTACCTATCTTTTCGAGTTCTTGGTAGTCGAGTTGTTGTTCCAATCGGGCAGTCAGCTCTGTCTTTTCTGCTTCGAGAGCCTCTATATCTCTTGCAAGCTGTTCGTATTCTTGCTGTTCTTTATATGTTCTTTTCTTCTTACGTTCTGTCGCTGGTTTCTCCGCAGCGCGTGTCTCTTGTTTCTGGGCAGCCTGTTCTCTTTTCTCTTCTTTGGTCTTGTTTTCCAAATACTCACGATATTGAGAATAGTTACCCATGAAGCCTTTCACCTTGCCGTCACCTTCAAAGACGAACAGCTGGTCGACGGTCTCGTCCAAGAAGAATCTGTCGTGCGACACAACCAAGAGGCAGCCTTTATAATTCTGAAGGAAGTCTTCCAGTTTCTGCAATGTCAAAAGGTCGAGGTCGTTGGTAGGCTCGTCGAGGATGAGGAAGTTAGGATTAGCCACCAATACCGTCAGAAGATAGAGGCGTCTTTTCTCACCGCCGCTCAGCAAGGAGACCGGTTGACGATGCATGGAATAAGGGAACATGAAATGCGCCAGCAGCTGGTCGGCTGTATATGTCTTGTCCTTGCCGTAATGAATAACCTCCGCAATATCCTTTATCGTCTCTAGCACAGTCTTGCGCTCATCGAACTTGATGCCTTTCTGAGTGTAATATCCGTAGGCGACAGTCTGGCCTGTGACTATTGTTCCCGAGTCAGGATTTTCCTTTCCGGTTATCATATTAAGGAATGTCGACTTTCCGATGCCGTTCTTTCCTATGATGCCGATACGTTCTCCTTTTTTGAATATATAATCGAAATCTTTAAGAATCGTGGTGTTGCCGTATGCCTTCGACACTCTGTCCATCTCGAGTATCTTGCCGCCGAGGCGCTGCATGTCGGAACCGAACTGCAGTTCGTTATTGTCGCGGCGCATCTTGGCTTTTTCCTGAAGGTCGTAGAAAGCGTCTATACGAGCCTTTGCCTTTCCGGTGCGAGCTTGAGGCGTGCTGCGCATCCATTCGAGTTCATACTTCAAGAGCTGGCCCGCGCGCTCAGCAGCGATGCGCTTGTTCTCTTCACGTTCACGGCTCTTCCTCACGTAATAGTCGTAGTTGCCGTTATGAGTATACATCGTTCCTTGATAAAGCTCGAAGATCTTATTGCACACCCTGTCGAGGAAGTAACGGTCGTGAGTGACCATGAAGAGAGTCTTTGTAGACTGAGTGAGATATTTCTCAAGCCATTCGATCATGCCCATATCCAAGTGGTTGGTAGGCTCATCGAGGAAGAGAATGTCCGGATCGTCGAGGAGCACGAGTGCGAGTGCGAGGCGCTTCACCTGACCGCCGGAGAGCGTGCCCACTTTCTGTGTGAGATCCGTTATCTCAAAAGTGTAGAGAAGCTGTTTGAGGCGCTGCTCGTAAGACCAGGCCTGAAGCGAATCCATCTGAGAGATCGCCATCTCGAGCTCTTGCTTCGTATTAAGATTATTATCATCGACATGGTTGAGCAAGGCTTTTTCATAACGCTGTATCACCGCCATTATATCGGTATGACCCGTAGAGATGACCTCTTGTATCGTCAGCTCAGGATCAAACTGAGGAAGCTGTTCAAGATAACCAATTCTTATATTCTCATTATAAGCTATAGAACCTTTGTCGCTTTCCTCCTTGCCGACAAGTATCTTCATCATCGTTGACTTACCAGTTCCATTTGCCGCGACCAGCGCAGTCTTCTCCCCTTTCTCAATACCGAAACTTATGTTCTCGAACAAAAGTTTATCACTAAAAGCCTTGGAAATATTGTCGATTGATAAATAATTCATCTTTAATTTTTTATTTGGGCAAAGATAAGATTTTTTTCGCTTAAAGCCATCCATTATATTTACAAAATTTAGTAAAAATCACCATGAGAATTAAGGATTTTTAACTAGATTTGTGCTCTAAATTTTAAAGTTAAAAACTATGACCAAAAAACTTACTTTCTTATTATTAGCGACAATGCTTATGACCAGCCTCATGGCTGAGCCACAACACAAGGCATTCCGCAATCCTGTCAACGACAAGGCAGCCAATGTCAAGCCAACATTCAACAGAGGCGGCATCGCTGAGACAACGATATTAAGCGAGGACTTTTCAAAGTTCACAGCAGGCAGCGACGGCGACCCTGACTACATTCGCCTTGACGACGCAGACGGCATCATCAGCGATGAATACTTCAACACCCCTGGATGGAAAGGCAGCGAAGTCTATCAAGCTGGCGGCAGCGCATACATCGGATTCAGCGAGACATATCAAGAGCCAGGCCTCATAATAACACCTCTCATCAACACTACTGGCGCAATCTACATCAACTGCCGCGTACGCACCGTCGACCCAGCAGGTGACGTCATCGGATATAACATCATCGGCGAAGACATGGAACTTTATGACGCTAACGTCGACTTCTTCAGAGCGACAAGCAACTGGACCGAGATATCTTGGTTCACATCAGCAGGAGCAGAAAACTCTTACATCTACATCTTCGCTTACAGCAAAAACATTTTCATCGACGACATTGAAATCGTTTCAGTAGAACTTCCTACACCTACATTACAAGAAGAGACAAACGTCGGCAGCAACAGCTTCACAGCAAACTGGGATGCAGTTGAAGACGCAGATTCTTACATCTTCAGACTCACAGCAGAACATACAGCAACAGCTGACGAGACATTCTATTACTCAAACACAAGCTTCGACAATGTAGTTTCTACCGGCACAATCAACGACCCGGAAATCACCAAAGAAATGGAAGCGACAGTAGACAACTGGTTCATCTACATGCCAGCTATGGTCAACGAAGCCATCGGATTCACAGGCAAATACGCAAGCAGCGAAGTATACGGCTCTATCTCATCTCCTGTATTTGACTTATCTTCAAACAACGGAAAAATCAACTTCTCTTTCAAAGCCCTCGCTGACCTCAACGAAGAACTCATCGTATCATTGATTACTTCTGAATACGGCTATTACGACGTCGCTGACCAGAAATCTATCATCGTAGAAAAAGAAGGCTGGAATGAATATTCTGTAGACTTCTCATACGGAACAGATGACGCTTACGTAGAGATAACAAGCTTCGGCTTCGGCAACGTATTCTTCGACGACATCAAATTGTCACAGACAATAAAAGGCGGCGAGACAAAGGCATTAGTAATTGATGAAACCATCGTTGATGAAACATCTTACAAGGCAAATGTCAAGAATGATTTCTTAAACGATGTTTTATACTATCAGGTGGCGGCTCGCAAAAACGTATATTCCGCAAACAACAACATCATCGGAACTATCGACAGCGAATATACAGCAGCTAAAAACGTAACACTCAACGACGAGGATGCATCATCAGAGACAATCGTCATTGGCGAAAGTGAATTGGAGTCTTCTTATGCACCTATCTCAAACTACGGCTCTGCTAACTTCTCCGTTTCACAACAGATCTATGCTAAAGACCTCATCAACAAAGAAAACGGCGCCATCACAAGCATCTCTTTCCGTAATAAAAAAGGCAACAACAACACCCGTAACATCACCATCTACATGAGCAACACAAAACAAGACACTTACAGAGATGGTCACGATTGGGTTACAATAAAAGAATCTGAAATAGTATTCAACGATGAGTTCACCTTCGGCGGTCAGGATGAATGGACAACAATAGAATTACAAAAGCCATTCGTATATGAAGGAAACAACATCGCCTTGACAATTTACGACAACAGCGATTCCAACTTAGGATACTCAGGAAGCCACGACACTTTCTACGCAACAGCAGCAGACACATTGAGAGGACTTTACAAGACATCATCTTCAAAGATAGACATCTATCATATTGAAGAAGTCTACGGTTACGACTTAAAGACAAGTATCTACTCAACTCCTGCAAATCAATATTATGTCAACACCGTGAAATTCGAGTTCGGAGCCGTAACAGAAGAAGAGACACCAAGCGTTCCTCAAAACTTGTCTGCCAATGCAATCAATGAAAATTCAATTTCATTAAGCTGGACATCAGCCAAAAACGCAACAAGCTACAACGTTTATCGTGGAACAGAAAAACTCGCTAACGTCACTGCAACATCATATTTAGTTGAAGGCTTGACTGCAGACACAGAATACTGCTTCACAATAACAGCACTCAACGGTGAGGCAGAATCTGACAAATCAGCAGCGGCTTGTGCAAAGACTGAAAAAGCAAAAGAAGAAGAGGAAGAGGAAGAAGATGATAATAACGACGACGGAGTCGAAGAATTACCTTCATCACTCAGCATCTACCCTAACCCTGTCAATGACAAACTTTATATCGAAACAAATGTCGAGATAGAAAATGTTGCTATTTACACCATCACTGGCGTAATGGTCGGACAACAGACAACAGACAACGGGCAACAGACTTTGACAATAGATTTATCAGAATTAAACAGCGGAATCTATTTCATCAAGATAAGCACTGATAATGGCGAGATAGTTAAGAGAATCGTTAAAAGGATTTGAGGAATTGAGGAATTGAGGAATTGAGGAACTGAGGAACTGAGGATTTGAGGAACTGAGGATTTGAGGAACTGAGGAACTGAGGAACTGAGGAATTCAAGATCCTCATACCCTTATACCCTCATACCCTCATACCCTCATACCCTTAATTCCTTTTTATAGTTTCATGCGTTAGGGATTGGAGCGGCATCCTTTGCGAAGCGAAGCGGGAAATGGGATTCGGGAACGGGGATTTGGGAATTTGGAGATTTTTTTGAGCGGGGAGAAATGAAGCGAGCAAAGATAGAGCGGAAAGCCCGACGGCGATAGCCGGAACGCCCAAAGAAAAAGCTCAAAAGTTCAGAATCTCAAAAACTTAAAAAGGAGGACGGTGATCACTGTTCTCCTTTTTTATTGAGATGTTTTTTCAGACGACATTGTTTTTCCTTTCAGACGCCACAGGAGTGACGTATTCTACCTTTGTTTCCTTTTTTCTAACAAATGCTTTTCCTTTTAGACGCCACAGGAGTGACGTCTCTACCTTTGCTTCCTTTTTTTCAGACGCCACTTTTTTCCTTTCAGACGCCACAGGAGTGACGTCTCTACCTTTGCTTCCTTTTTTCAGACGACATTTTTTTCCTTTTAGACGCCACAGGAGTGACGTCTCTACCTTTGTTCCTTTTTTTCAGACGCCACTTTTTTCCTTTCAGACCCCACAGGAGTGACGTCTCTACCTTTGTTTCCTTTTTTTCAGACGCCACTTTTTTCCTTTCAGACGCCACAGGAGTGACGTCTCTACCTTTGCTTCCTTTTTTCTAACAAATGCTTTTCCTTTTAGACGCCACAGGAGTGACGTCTCTACTGGGAGATTCTGTGAAAAAATATTAACTTTTTTATTTCGGAATTCTATTGTATTTTTGAAACAGAATTTTAAAACCATTTTTATGTCAAACGATCTTTTCAGGAATAAATACAGGATTCCTTCTGCCCGTGCCGACTGGCACAAATACAATGTCGGTTGGTATTACATAACAATATGCACCGACAAGCGCGAACATTATTTTGGAGAGATAATAAAGCAAACAATGCATTTATCCCCAATTGGAACATTTACAAAAAATAGACTGGATGAATTGCATTTAATTTATGATGACGCCGCAATTCTATCATACGTCATAATGCCAAACCACATCCACATGATTATTGCCGTAGAGAAAACGAATAAAAGAAATGGTAGCAATAACAACGATGACGTAAATGAAGAAATGCAACATATTGCAAGACAATGCGGAAGATTGTCACACATTATCTCAAGATTCAAATCATTTATAACAAAACATGCAAGAGACAACGACATTCCTTTTATGTGGCAGACACGTTTTTACGACACCATCATAAGAAATCCCGCAGATTTCATTGTAATTGACAATTATATCAAAAACAACATATCCAATTGGAAAGACGACGATTATTATTCACCATCGTCCCTGTAGAGACGTCACTCCCGTGGCGTCTCCTCGAAGATTCAACTAGATGCAACTAGTTATCAACAACATCATTTTTTGATTCAAGATAAAATTTATAGGTGTTTTTCAGACGCCACTTTTTTCCTTTCAGACGCCACAGGAGTGACGTATTCTACATTATTGGACGCGATGAATCGCTTCCCTAGCTTCGCGTTCCTTTGCGGCTTTGCGAGAATATTCTGTCGTACCTTCGGCACTCTGATTTATCTAGCAAATCTTCTTTGCAGGAATTCCGCACTACGTGCTTCATCACCAGCTTATGCTCTGTCGTCCTTTCAGGACTTTTTTGAATCTCAAAAACTCAAAAATTCAAAATCTCAGAAGTTTAAATTTTTTTGAGTTTTTGAATTTTTATTCTTTTTGAGTTTCAAACAAAAAAAATAATTCCTAATTTCTAATTTCTAACTCCTAATTCCTAATTATTTTTTATCTTTGCGTTTCACGAAAATTTTAAGTAAAGCGATATGGAAAATAACGAGTTGGATTTTGTAAACATTCCTGAGGCAGTAGATTACAACGAAGACAGTATCAAGCACTTGGAGTGGGCTGAGCATATCAGAACGCGTCCTGGCATGTATATCGGCAAGGCCGGCGACGGTTCAGCACACGACGATGGCATCTACGTCCTTCTCAAGGAAATCATCGACAACAGTATCGACGAATACGTGATGGGCTTCGGCAAGAGCATTGAAGTCAGCATCGTTGACGGTACGGTACGCGTCCGTGACTACGGCCGCGGCATCCCGCTCGGAAGTCTCCGCGACTGCGTCGGACAGATGAACACCGGCGGTAAATACGACTCTAAAGTCTTCAAGAAATCAGTAGGTCTCAACGGCGTCGGTACCAAAGCCGTGAACGCCATGTCATCACATTTCAAGGCACAGTCATATCGCGACGGCAAGACCAAATACGTTGAATATTCCAAAGGCAATATCGTAACAGAATCAGAGATCATCGACACCGAAGAAAAGAACGGCACCGAGATGATTTTCACTCCAGACAGAGAACTGTTCGGCAACTACCACTACATCATGGAGTATGTCGAAGAGATGATCTGGAACTACGCCTTCCTCAACAGCGGTCTCGCAGTATACCTCAACGGACAGAAGTTCCAGGCGAAGAACGGTCTCTACGACTTGTTACTCCGTAAGATAGGCAAAGAAGAAACTTGCGCCTACCCTGTCATCCATATCAAAGAAGGCGACTTTGAATGCGCTTTCACACACTCAAACCTCACATCAAACGAAGAGTATTTCTCCTTCGCCAACGGTCAGCACAACCCACTCGGCGGTACACACCTCAACGTGTTCCGCGAGGCTATCGCCAAGACCATCAGAGAGTTCTATAACAAGGACTATGAGGTGTCAGACATCCGCTCTTCATTCGTGGCAGCGATAAGCATCAAGGTCATGAACCCTGAATACGAAGGACAGACCAAGACCAAGTTCAGCTCTACCTTCATGGAGCCAGACGGCGTGACAATCAGAGCTTATATCACAGATATCATCAAACGTCATTTCGACAAGTTCTTACATATCAACTCTGAAGTAGCAGAAGCTCTTATGCGTAAGATTCTCCAGAACGAGAAAGAACGCAAGGGCATGGCTAACATCAAGAAACTCGCCAAGGAAAGCGCGAAGAAGGTAAGCCTCAACAACAAGAAACTCCGTGAGTGCCGTATCCACTACAACACAAACCACGAGAAACGTCTTGAGACAACCCTATTCATCACTGAGGGTGATTCAGCATCCGGAAGCATCACAAAGAGCCGCGACGCTCAGACACAGGCCGTATTCAGCTTGAGAGGTAAGCCATTGAACTGCTTAGGTCTGACAAAGAAAGTCGTTTATGAAAACGAAGAGTTCAACTTATTGCAGGCAGCTCTTAACATCGACGATTCAATAGAAAACTTAAGATATAACAATATCGTTATCGCAACCGATGCCGATGTCGACGGTATGCACATCCGCCTCTTGTTGCTCATCTTCTTCCTTCAGTTCTACCCTGACGTAGTTCGCGACGGACACCTTTACATATTACAGACTCCGTTGTTCCGCGTAAGAAACAAGAAGAAGACCATTTACTGTTACACTGACGAAGAAAGAATCGAGGCCATCAAGAGCTTGGGAACAAATCCTGAAATCACACGATTCAAAGGTCTCGGTGAAATCTCACCAGACGAATTCAGCCACTTCATCGGTCCTGGCATAAGATTGGAACCAATTATCTTGCGCCACGACTCAAGTATTATGGAACTGCTGAAATTCTATATGGGAGGCAAGAACCCACCAGAGAGACAGAAATACATCATCGATAACCTCAGAATGGAAGACGACACTAATATCGATAAATTGGAGTTGATTGGATGATTTTTTTTGAAACTCAAAAATTCAAAAAATTCAAAATAAAAAAACTCAGAAGTATGCTTCTGAGTTTTTTTGTTTTTTCATTTATAATTCTAATATTCAACAGCATATTGCTATCTTAATTACTCCGTCGAGTTTATTTTCGAAGATATGATATGCCTTTTCTATTTCTTTTAAAGAGAATCGATGAGTGATGAGAGGTGTAGTATCTATTTTACCTTCTTCTATCAATTTAAGCACCTCTTCGCAGTCGCAGCCGTCAACGCCGCCAGTCTTGAATGTCAAGTTCTTACCGTACATATCCGGCAAAGGCAGAACTTGCGGTTTATCGTACAATGCCACAACAGTCACTATAGCATTAGGGCGAGCGCATTCCCATGCCAGACGGAATGTATCATCAGCGCCAGCCACTTCCAGCACACGGTCCGCCCCATTATGATCGCTATTGCTCATCACGAAATCCTTACATTCTTCAGGTGTCGTAAGCAAGACTTCAGGATAATGTCTGCGAACGAAATCCCTTCTTTCCTCCGATTTCTCACAAACGATGATACGCTTTGGTTTACGAAGCATCACGCATAACAAAGTACAGATTCCGGTCGGACCAGCACCTATAATGAGAACCGTATCTTCTTCCGTAATCTCAGAAATACGAGCCGCCCAAAAACCAGTTGCCAATACGTCTCCGACAAACAATGCCTGCTCATCGCTAACATTATCAGGAATCTTGTTCAAGCCTTGATTTGCCAATGGAACACGCACATATTCAGTCTGTCCACCATCGATGCGACAACCTAACGCCCAACCTCCATTAGAATCAGTACAATTGTTGACATAACCATTCTTGCAGAAAAAACATTCGCCACAAAAAGTCTCCACATTGACAGTAACGCGGTCTCCGACCTTCACATTAGCAACATCCTCGCCTATCTCCTCGACAACGCCAACCATCTCGTGTCCTACGGTAATTCCAGGCACGGCACGTGGCACGCTTCCATGCTTGATATGGATATCACTTGAACAAATGCTACCCATTGTCACACGAACTATAGCATCAGTCGGTTCAACAATCACAGGCTTTGCCTTGTCAACAAAAGCAAACCTTCCTTTCTCTATATATGTATATGCTAACATGATAAGTTTCTGAGTTTCTAAGATTCTAAGGTTTTGAGGTTCTGAATTTCTGAGTTTTTAGTAAGTTTCCTAAATCTCAGTATAAACGCCACTGCGGCGAGCGAGATCCCTGCCATGAAACCGCCGACGATGCCTTCTGCTCCGAGACCGAGTTTGAAGCCAAGAAGATAACCTACAGGTATCTCCACCAAGAGATAACACACTACCGCGCAATACATAGGGAACTTGACATCGGTGAGACCGCGCAAAGCACCAAGCATAGTGACCTGAGTGCCGTCGATGACTTCGAACAAAGCGACGACGACAAACAACTTCGCTGTTATCGCGATCACCTCTTCGTCGGCGCTGAATATCCTTGCCAAGTATTCTCCGCCGAAAGCATACACCAAGGCAAAGAACGCCATAATAGCGATGCCAAGATGCAGCCCGGAATAAGTGTGATTCTTAATGCCAGTCATGTTTTTATGTCCCACGTCATGAGAGACGAGAATCGTGGATGCAGCAGCGACGCCATTGGCAATCATGAATGAGAATCCCATCATAGTCTGGGTGATCTGATTCGCAGCCAGCGTCTTCTCCCCTAGCCATCCCATCATGATAGTCATGAATGTCAAGGAGAAAAGTTCGAGAGTGAGTTGTGTCGCAATAGGAAAACCTACCTTCACGAGTTCCCATTGTTTCTTAAGCGACAATGCCGCACGAGTGAAATATGAGAAATAATGACGATATTCTTTTTTGACTAAAACGATGACAAGGAATGCTATTGGCATCATGATTCTGGATATGAGAGTAGCGACGCCTGCGCCAGTTACGCCAAGTTCCGGAAATCCCATATAACCATAGATGAAACCGAAGTTAAGGAAGACATTCAAGACATTGCAGCCTATCGTTATCAGCATGGAATAGAACGTATTGCCGAGACCTTCGAGGAACTGTTTGAATGTCATAAACAGAAGATATGGTATCAGCGACAAGGTTACAGTATAATAATAACCGTCAAGAATCTCAAGCACCGACTCCGGCTGTCCGAAGTAAGTCAGCAGAGGATTTATGAGGAGGAGAAGCAGACAAAGAACGACGCTTATCACGCCATTAAGCAGCATCGAGTTTTGGAACAAGACGCCAGACTGCTGACGTTCGTGTCTCGCATGATGTATGCCGATGAGAGGCGTGAGACCCATCGCGATGCCGAGACCGATCATCGTGACATTAAGAATTATAGCGCTTGATAGCGACACAGCAGACAGTTCCACCGCACCGAGGCGACCCACCATGATAGTGTCCATGATCTGCACCATCTGCTGTCCGACGAACGACAATATCACCGGGAACGCGATATGAAGATTTTGTTTATAGTATTTTTTTTGAATCATGAATTTAATGGCAAAGAGTGCAAAGATACGAAAAAAAAGTTCATTTTTAGAGCATTTCGCCAATGTCGTTTATCTTAAAAACATTACTTTTGCATAAAGTTGTTTATTATGGAAAGACGCATCAAAAACATCGGCAATTTTTCTTTATTCGCCATATATTATTTAATTTTAACCTTTGTCACAAAATCCGGGGAACTGATTCTCACATTAACATCAGGCACTTATATCGATGACTTTTCCGGATTCATATACGGCAATTTCATATCTGCATCATTCATAAGCTTATGCGTATTCATAATATACTTCCTCATTTCATTATTATCAGAAAAAGTCGCGAGACATACCGCAGCGATGCTTTTTTCAATAATGACAATAAGCGAAATAGGACTTATCGTCTATTATAGAACGACAGGTCTGCTGATGGGTTCCGAACTGTTCAACAGGCCTTTATGGGAAATACTCCTTACAATAAAAAATGTCACAAACACCTGGACAATATTTCTCATCTTATTATCAGTAGCATTTCTAACTTTCACATTTATAAAGATATCCAATTGGAGGACCTGCAAATTATGCTCTAGAATCACTATGGTTCTAATGTTTCTCTCCATTCCTATGACGTTCTTATTATCACCAAAGCAAGACAAGAATATAGTTAACAAGATATGGTACTGCCTGCATTCAAGCACCGAAAGCGAAAACGGTGACGGCAATTACAACCTATCACAAATTGACTTTAACAAGTCATACATTGACAAATACAAGAAACTATATCCTAACAGGAAGATCATCAACGATCATTATCCTCTAGAACGTATAGACAACATCAACAATGTATTAGGTTCTTATTTCAACGAATCCGACACAAAACCAAACATAGCTTTCATCATCATCGAGTCTTTGGGAAGCGATTTTTTCAAAAATAAAAAATACGATTACACGATGACTCCATTCTTGGATTCGCTGTCAAGGCATTCTTTAGTATGGAGCAACTGTCTTTCAACAACACCTCGCAGCGCCGGCGTGATCCCTGCGGTAACTGCCTCTGTTCCTCACGGCAGAAAAGGATTCCAATTCGGAGACATCCCAGAATGTAACTCATTGTTTCCAATATTAAAAAACAACGGTTACAAAAGCAACGTTTTTTATGCATGCGCTTTCAATTTCGACAGGATTTCAGACTTCTTGCATACTCAAGAAGTTGACTATATGTCTCCATTCAAAAAAGAATGCGACAAGAATAAGGAAACGGCTGACTTCGACTATACCTCTTGGGGATATCATGACAAAAAGATGTTCGAAAGAAGCGCAGAGATTATTGGTGAACGCAATGACGACACACCTAACCTCGACATCATACTAACCATATCACAACACGACAACAAACTGGTTCTTAACAACAAAAGTCTAGAAGAGCATTACTACAACAAAGCAGAAGAGCTATTGAAATCTATGCCTGAAAACGAATACAAGCGACTGAAAGGCAGAAAAGGTTTCATTGCAGCATTCCTATACAGCGACGATGCCTTGCGAGACTTTTTCCATTCGTATACGAAAAAACACGACAATACGATCTTCATAATCACCGGCGACCACAGTCTAAACATAAACTACAACAATCCTTTGAACGCATATCACGTGCCGCTGATCATCTGGTCGCCATATCTCAAAAAGGCACAACATTTCCAATCTATAGTATCGCACAATGACATAGCACCATCTGTAACAGCCTTATTGAGAGATAATTTCAATATCAAGACACCTAAAAACGTACACTGGATAAGTGACGGTCTTGACACTACAATAAACTTCGGAAGCAAGGCTATCACATATTTCATAACACAGTCTAACAACTCTACAAATCTGGTCTTCAACGACCTATATTATGTAGAGGATAACAACGAGAAGAAGTTATACAGAATATATGAAAACCTCAACGTGAAAAAGATTGAAGACAGCGACTTGGCACAAAGCATGAAAGAACGTATGGAGACGATACAATACATCGACTATTATACATACACCCGCAACTGCATAACTAACAGTCCAATAATCCCGAGCAAGAAGTACGAGTTGATTGAATCAATAAGCATCGACTCTGCATTCTGCGCGTCTGGCAAAGAGAAGCCCAGCATCTACGACGTTAAAAACGTTGACATATTTTCCAGCAAAATCAAAGCTGGCTATTCCGACATCAAGGTCATATTCACTGCTGATTTGAAATACACCGCTGATGTACATCATCAACATTTTATCAATATGAACATAAAATGCAACAATTCCAATTGGTACCCAGATGTAATATCAAAAAACATCGTTGAGAAGGACTACAGACCTGAAGAATGGCTCAAACTGGAAATCACGAAGACCTTTGACATAGAAAACAACAACAAAGGCAGCAAACTGCATTTTTATCTATCGACTCCGAAACACGATCACTACTGGAATCCGGAACATACCGTTTTATTAAAGAACATCAACATCAATATCTTAGGGGTTAGCGTTAACAGCTAAACCCCGCCGCGGAACGCATATCTCTGCGCAAGTATGTTACACTGCTCATCTTCCAAGTCCTTAATCTTTTGACTTTAGTCTTTCATTGGGCGTTCCGGCTATCGCCGTCGGGCTTTCCGCTCTATCTTTACTCGCTTCAATTCCGCCTCGCTCCAAAAATACCGAAGTCTAAAGTCCGAGCTTCGCAAAGGATGCCGCTCCAATCCCTAACGCATTGCGACGAATTGAAAATTGAAAGCCCTGATATCTATCGAGATGAAAAATACAGAATTAGAATTCATCTTCACGGCACAGCAGTTCAGGGCGAAGGTTGAAGTGAAAATCAGTCCAAAGAGCAAACTGACATTTTTTGTAAGTTACAAGAAACTACAAGAAGAACTCACCGGCCTCATCGAATCGGCAAAAAGCATAAAGGAGAACATGGAGAAACTCGGAGGCAATGCCACGATAAAAAAGATTTTTTCGACAGATAACTTTGAGGGGAATGATGCTTGAAAACTGATGAAGTTTAACGCCAATCAAGTTTATAACAAACTTTTTCCTATCTTTGCTTTTCTAAAATCCAAAATTATGCAAACATATACAAAACCTGCATTAAGTTTTGAACAGCAGATAGAACTGCTATGCGCTCATCATTCTCGTCTTTGGAATCATATTTTTGCCATTCAACCTGCAAAGTATAAAAATCCCAAAAGCGAAAAAATCTGGTTTTCAAAAAAAGAAGTGGAAACAATCAAAAGTTCAAAATTATATTATTTCTTATGTATAATTTTATACATGCTGCAAACCATCAATCCTGACACTAAATTCAGGAAACATCTCAAAGATTTACTTGATGAATATCCGAATGTTAATGTCCACAATATGGGATTTCCTTCTGATTGGCAGGATCATCCTTTGTGGAAAAATAATTTCTCAAAATAATTGCACCTTTTGAAAATAATATATACTTTTGCATAAAATTTGACGTTAATAAACAACGATAATAAGCCTCCCATGCGAGTCGCAAGACAGCACACTTGGGGGGGGGCGTTACTTATTTATAGCGAAAACAAAAGTCACCAACCCAATAAAAAGACAAATGGCAAAAGACTAATGACCAAAGGTTTTTCCATTAAACTTTCACCATTTGTCCTTTGCCATTAGCCGTTAGCCTCTAATTAAACATCATCATTCCCGGTATAATCCCGACCTCGAACTTACTGAGGAAGTGGCCGTTATTATCGTAGCGCAACACATCGCCGTTTTGCATATAATCTTTAACGTCAGTGAGATAAATATCGCCGTTTTCTGGTGATACCGCAACTGTAGAAAATACCTTAGGACTGTTGTCCGTTGTCTGTTGACTGTTGACTAACGGAGTCACAGGAAGCTCAGCGTCTTCAACAGACATCTTATATAAATCCAATGCGCCGAAAGTGCCGTTCAAGATATAAAGGTTCTCTCCCGACTTGTCAATCGTCATTGAATATGGATATTCGCCGTCTGCAAAGTCGAAGCGTTTGACAATCTGACGTGTCGCTGGATTGATGCAGAACAAGGCTGGCTCACATGGTGGCATATAACCGCCGCTGCATAAAACCCAGATGTTATTGTTCTTATCTAAAACGATGGAATTAGGCTCTGCAGTAACAGTCATCTCATCAACGAGTTTGTCAGTTTCAATATCAATGAATTGTATTGTAGAATTCGATGTATTAGGTTGATAATAATTCGACCAGTTGGTCACCACGACTTCATTGCCGACGCGTACCATCTTCTCTGTAGTGTTGCCTGTCTCAACAAATCCTGTCTTCTGCATTGTCGAAGGATTAAAAATCCAAAGTCCTGTGGATTCCTGGTCTGAGATATACGCCTTGTTTTCATCAATCAACATGATATGACGTGGCGATGTCAGACCGTCTAACTTAGCCTCGTATTTCAATGTCTTCTCATCGACTTTATAAATATACTTACTGTTATTCACCACGATATACATTCCGTTTTCGTCAATCGCCATGGAGTTGGCAACGTCGCCGAGCGGAGCGAGATTGACTCTGTAAAAAAGATTGTTTTCCACTGTATCTGCCTCCGGATCATAGAACGTCAATGAGGAATTGGCGTATGTGAACGTTCCTTCATTCAAAATAAACAATCCCTTAGCGATGTTTTTTTCCTCCGGTTCTTTATTATCCGGATTACATGAAACAAATGATAATATAATTCCTAAAATAAAAATGTCCAATAATGTCTTTTTCATAGTTTTTCTTTTTAATGTCAACGGTCAACAGACTACAGTCAACAGTCCTTGTACATGCGGTCGTTGAGCTTGTCGAAACGCCAAGACATCGTGAATAATATCTGTTGTCCGTTGTCTGTTGTCTGTTGTCTTTTTATAATTTAAATTCCAAATAAATCTCACAACTGCGTCCTGGCATTGCGCGCCATAGTACAGTCTGATATTCGTTGTTTGTCAAGTTATTAATTCTAAATTCCAATCTAAACTTATTCAACTGCTTACCCAATGAAATATGATGTAACATATAATAAGGCAATCGATAAGCGAAGAATTCATTGTCATTCATTGAGGTATTTCTCTCGCCAGTGAATTCGAAAGTATAATTCAAGTTCCATGTCTTCCACTTCACTTCTGCGAAGGCATTGGCATGATGCAATGGGATATAAATCAACTGTTCCCCATCGGAACCATACTGCTGTGCGTATTCGCTTTCGTCAGTGGTATGACTATAGACATAATTTCCTGAAATGTTAAAATTCCACAAAGCATATCTGTAGTTAGCGTTGAGATGCAGTTCAAGTCCGCGTGCCAAGACTTCTGACACGTTCTTCGGCATCCAGTAGCGATAGTTCGTCGGAACCCATTGTATCCAGTCTTTCACCTTAGAATAATAAAGTCCTGCCCTTAAATCTAAATTAAAATTAAGATCTTCATAAAGATAATTTATGTCGAGATCTACTGTCTTTCCATTCTCGCCTTTGAGATTCTCGTTACCGCCTGGATTCCAATACAAATCATTCAAAGTAGGATTTCTGTAATTATGGCTATAACCTGCGTTGAAACTCAATCCTTTGACGAATGGAACTTTGTAAATGAGTGTCGCTGTCGGGAAGAATCCTTCGGATTTCATTTTTTCAGACACCGTGTTTTCAGGCGCCACATTTTTAGACGCCACAGGAGTGACGTCTCTACCAATGATGTCGTTTCTCAATGTCAACCTTAAATCCAAATCCTTATAAACTTTTCCATCGACGGCAGCGTAAAAAGAAAGGAGGTTTCTATTTTTTCGTCCAATATAATAAGATGATTCCACACTTTCGTAATCGTATTGTATCTTAGCGTACAATTTCCAAGTTTTATACAAGTCTTGTTGTAAATCAACGATTTGTCTAAACACATCCGACTTATTCAAAGAATTGTTCTGCGTGACAGGCTTTCCGTTAGACGTATATGATTCCAAGAAATAATTCTGTTGTTCATGGAAATAAGCGGACTTAACTTCTACCCTACCTGAATTCCAATAATATTTGTAAGACAGGATATTACGCGAAAAGTCGGTATCAGCATATTCTTTAGTGTTGTTGAACACATTAGGCATTATCTGCGGATAGTTACGATGACTGAACTGATTCCAAGATACCAACGAGAGAAGAGAATTCTTGAATCGCACTTGCATTTCCGGCATGAATCCATAATCGACGAAATCGGCGTTTTTCTGCTTCATCTCCTGATGCGGTATCGTTGCGATATTGGTGTAAGTGAAGTCGTTATCGCTGGAATTACGATACGCCTTAAGTCTTACGATGATATTCTTTGCTGAACAACCTAATGTAAGATATGAGCCCCAGGTATTGAAACTGCCGTAAGTCTGTCGCACGTCTAATATCAGTCCTTCGTTGAATTTCTGTTTGTTAGCGACATTCACCACGCCGCCGAGACCGCCGCTGTTGGCAGATGTCTTGCTACCCCATTGAAGCGAGACCTCGTCGGTGAAGAAGACTGGTATAGTGCTGAAATCCACTTCTCCGAGTGTTGGTGAATTCAGCTGAATTCCATTCCATAAAACCAAGGTATGACTTGCCGTCGTGCCACGGAATGATGCCGAGGCAGTAGAGCCAGGACCGTAAGTCTTGATGAAAACTGGCGAATGCTGGATGAGGAGTTGCGATAGAGAAACAGTCTTGAGTCGTTTTATTATAGCAGTATCGATCTTACGTTCCATAGTCTCTTTCGATACCTTGTTTGACACGTAAGATGACATCACCTCCACCGACTGCAGATAAATAGTATCGTTCTGCGCTAAAGCAGTGACGCTCAGCGCAAATAAAATCGACAATATTATCAACAATCGTTTCATTTTTAAGGTCTACAGACAACAGTCAACGGACTAATTTTTAGACATGTCAATGTGTGTTTATTTTTATGGTTACATTGACGCGTCTCTACAATCATTACTCATTTAATAAAATTCGGGTAAAAATTCGTCGATGCTTTATTGATAACGACAGACTCTTATCCCGAAAGTCCTTTTTAAAGTCTACGAGTCTATAAGTCTATGAGTCTATAAGCATCTTAAACTTATTGACTTATAGTCTTATTGACTTATTGACTTCAACAACAAACGGCAGGTCTTCTGACTTACTCCTTACATTCGGCGTCTTCCCATCTTTTGGAGAAAAGAAAGTGACATAATGTCGAACGCTGTTAGAGATCACAGCAGCGGGAACTGTCCGGGATTCACACCCGGTTCCCTATTGAGTCCTTACGGACACCATTTATCGTTTGCAAAGATATAAAAATTAGGAATGAGGAATTAGGAATGAGGAATTATTTTTTACTAAGGCTGTTGGCTGTTGGCACAGAATATCCAAAGTCTGTTGTCCGTTGTCCGTTGTCTAAAAAAAAAGACGTGTCAACGTGTGTTTATTTTCAAGGTAACGTTGACGCGTCTCTACAATAACTCCTAACTCCTAACTAAAACCTCTCTCCCATCTTATATTCCTTCACTCTTCCCTTAACCTCGCCATTTTTATATGTGCATTCGCTCTTCACGCTTCCGTCTTCGTAATATTCTGTCGCTGGTCCGTTGGCGACATTATCAGAAAACATCTTTCTTGTCTTAACATTTCCGTTTTCATAATATGTCTCCTGAACTCCTTCAAACTTACCGTCTTTGTAAGTGTACATGACATATTTAGGTCCTTGTGCTTTATCTGCATACAAATACCATGTTGTCACGCCATCTCTCTTGCCAGCCTTGTATCCCGACTCTTCCTGGATGAAACCTTTGTCTGTGTAAAGCACAGAATTGCCGTCAAGCTGTCCTTCTTTATATTCTTGCTTCGATGCGATTTTGCCGCCTCTATTCCAGGAATAGGCACCGCCGTCAATAATATCGTTTTTGTAGTCTATCTTCTTGATAAGATTTGCCAGCTTGTCGAATTCAAGATAAAGGCCGTCTTTCTTGTCTGCTTTATAATGAATGATATAACGAGGAAGGTCTGTGTTAGGATGTGTCTCAACCCAAGCGCCGTCTTTCATTCCGTTCAACACATCGCCATATACCTTGATGGCGCCGTACATCTGCTCAAAAGCGCCGTCTTCCATCGAGCTGACTCTGACGTTATATATCTGCTGTGAAAAAGACGCCACAGCAAACATCATCATCGCTAATGTGAAAATGATCTTTTTCATGTTTTTAAAGTCAACGGACAACGGACAACAGTCAACGGTCCTTGTCCAATTTTTAATTTTTATTAATGTTTTAAAAAGCAAAGGATGCGACTAAGATAAAATAAGGACGCAGCAAGCCGCGTCCCTACTTATAGACTTATTGTCTTATTGACTTATTGACTTAATATATTCATCAATACCTTTAGCTGCTTTCTTACCTGCGCCCATAGCGAGGATCACTGTTGCAGCGCCGCTCACTGCGTCACCGCCGGCGAATACGCCCTTGCGTGTTGTCTGCATTGTGACTTCGTCAGCGATCAAGCATTTATGTCTGTTAGCTTCAAGACCGTCTGTTGTGCTAAGGATCAATGGGTTTGGTGATGTACCGAGTGACATGATAACCATATCGACGTCGAGGACAAACTCAGAACCTGCTTTTTCAACAGGGCTTCTTCTTCCTGATGCATCTGGTTCGCCGAGTTCCATCTCAACGCATGTCATGCCTTTGACCCAGCCGTTTTCGTCACCTAATATTTCTTTAGGGTTTGTCAAGAGACGGAAGATAACGCCTTCTTCCTTAGCGTGGTGTACTTCTTCAACACGTGCTGGAAGCTCTTGTTCTGAACGACGATAAACGACGTAAACTTCAGCGCCGAGACGCAATGCTGTACGAGCAGCGTCCATAGCGACGTTACCGCCACCGACGACAGCTACTTTCTTGCCTACGAAGTTAGGTGTTTCAAAACCTTCTTTATATGCGAATAATAAGTTGTTTCTTGTCAAGAATTCGTTAGCTGAAACGACGCCACAGAGGTTTTCGCCTGGGATGTTCATAAACTTAGGAAGACCTGCGCCTGAACCGATGAATACAGCTTCGAAGTTTTCTTTTTCCATCAACTCGTCGATAGTTACTGTACGGCCGATGATGACGTCTTTTTCAAATGTAGCGCCGAGTTTCTTGAGGTTCTCGATTTCATGACGTACTACAGTTTCTTTTGGAAGACGGAATGAAGGGATACCGTAAGATAAAACGCCGCCTAATTCATGAAGCGCTTCAAATACTGTAACGTCGTAACCCATCATGAGGAGGTCTTTTGTACATGTCAAACCAGCAGGACCGCTACCAACGACAGCTACCTTATGACCGTTCTTTGCGCTTGGCT
>JAFYUH010000063.1 GCA_017549605.1 Bacteroidales bacterium | reverse complement strand
GCCGTATCATTAAAATCAAATTGCCATGAAAAAACTACTTCTATTTATCGCATTATTTGTTGCCATGGCAGCTAATGCTCAGTCAAATTTTGATTTCGGTCCTAAACTTGGTTATCAGTCTTCTTATATATCTCGCAGTGAATATGATGAGACTGCTATCTCTAGCGGTAATGTGACATTCGGTGTCTTCGGACGTTTTGAATATAATAACATTATAATTCAGCCTGAAATTATGTATAGCGGTTATTCATTTAAACTGTCTTTATATAATAATGGAATGATGTTGGATGCTAGAAATCATTCTATTGCAGTGCCTGTGCTTGTGGGTTATAAGTTTTATGATAATGATTTTTTAAACCTGAGAGCTAATGTCGGCCCAGTAATGTATTTCGGATTCAGTGATACTTTTAAATCTGCTGGAGAGAAAATAGATTTGAGTAATGATGCCGTCAGTTATGTACTTGAGCCTTGGACACATTCGCCTGTTTCATTAGGGCTTGCATTAAACATTGGTGTGGATATAGAACGCTTCACTCTTGATTTTACTTATAGTAAAGGTCTTACAAATGTCTTCCGTGATGGAGAACTGCTGTTCGAGGATTATGTTTTCGATTATATCCCGTATAAACAAAATGTATTCTCGTTCACTTTAGGATATAAATTTGATATTTAAACAAAAAAGAGCCAATTTTTTAAAAATTGACTCTTTTTATTATGCATTATGAATTATGCATTAAGCATTATTTAAGTCCGTGTTTCTTCAAGAATGGCTCGTTGCTTGGCTCTTGACCGCGGAACTTCTTGTATTGTACCATGCCTTCGTCGTTGCCGCATTCTTGCAAGCAGTGTTGTCTGAACTTAGCAGCTAACTCTGGGTTGAACAAGTCGCCTGATTCTTTGAAGTAGTTGAAAGCGTCTGAGTCTAAAACTGCTGCCCAGTAGTATACATAGTAACCAGCTGAGTAACCGCCTGAGAAGATGTGTGAGTAATATGTACTTCTGTAACGTGGATAGATCTCGTTGATCAAACCGATTTCATTCATCTTTGCCTTTTCGAATTCAGCAGCGTTGAAGTCATCGTTGATTTCTTTTAACTTATGGTATTCCATGTCTAAGATAGCGGCTGCCAAGAATTCTGTTGTAACGAAACCTTGGTTGAACAAACCGCTGTTTTCTAATTTGTTGATGATTTCTTCTGGAATGACTTCACCTGTTTGCCAATGTTTTGCATACATTTTCAATACTTCAGCATCGCCAGCCCAGTTTTCCATAACTTGTGAAGGAAGTTCAACGAAGTCGCGTGGAACAACGCCGCAAGTTCTGCTGTATTTGCCGTCTGAGAATAAAGCGTGCAAGCCGTGACCGAATTCATGCCATAATGTTTCTGTCTCGTCCCAGCTGAGGAGGGCAGGAGTGTCGCCTGTTGGAGGTGTGAAGTTCAATACCAATGATACGAGTGGAGAAATCTTGTTGCCTTCGATGTCGTAACCTGCTTCACGGAAGCTTGTGCACCATGCGCCGCCGCTCTTGCTGTCGCGTGGGAAATAGTCTAAGTATAAAATACCGATGTGTGAGCCGTCTTGTTCTTTGACTTCCCAAGTCTCAACGCCTTCGAAATAGATTGGAAGGTCGTGGCGTTGATCAAATGTGATGCCGTATAATTTGTTAGCGACCATGAACATACCGTCACGAACGTTGTTCAATGAGAGGTAAGGTTTCAATTCGTTTTCGTCGAAGTTGTATTTTTCCTTGCGAACTTTTTCTGCGTAGTACCACCAGTCCCATGACTCTAAGTCGAAACCAGCGATCTTTTCCATTTCTTTGAGTTCGTTTTTAGCGACTTTCAAAGCTGGTTGGAATAAGTCTGAAAGGAATGTGTCGACTGTAGGAACGTTTTGTGCCATATTAGCTTCGAGTACGTAAGAAGCGTAATCTTCATAACCGAGGAGGTGAGCTTTCTGAAGACGGAGTTTTGACATTTCTTCAATTAAAGCCTTGTTGTCGTTAGCGTTGTCGTTATTGCCACGCATTACGTAACCCATGTAGATCTTTTCGCGTAAGTCGCGGTTGTCAGCATATTGGAGGAATGGGATGAGGCTTGGCTTTGATAATGTGAATACCCATTTGCCTTCCATGCCGTCTTTCTTTGCTTGTTCAGCAGCTGCAACGATGCTTGATTGTGGAAGTCCGCTCAAGTCAGCTTCGTTGTCGACGACGAGTTTGAATGATGAGTTTTCAGCGAGGAGGTTGTTGCCGAATTGGAGGCTTAACAATGATAATCTTTCGTTGATGCCTTTCAATGTTTCTTTGTCAGCGTCATTCAAGCCAGCACCGCTACGGATGAAGTCTGTGTAATATTTCTCAACGACGCGGATTTGTTGTTCGTCGAGGTTCATGTTGTTACGGTTGTCGTAAACGTATTTAACCTTTTCGAAAAGAAGAGGGTTCATTGAGATTTCGTCGCTGTGTGCAGAGAGTTTTGGCATTATCTCAGCAGCGATGTTTTGCATTTCATCGTCTGACATACATTCCATAAGGTTGAAGAAAATGTTACCGACTTTGTCGATCAAAGCGCCAGATTTGTCGTAAGGCAAGATTGTGTTTTGGAAATCAGGCACCGCTCTGTTCTTGATGATGAAATCGACTTCAGCTTTGTGTTGTTTCATGCCTTCTTCAAAAGCAGGAAGATAGTGTTCTGTTTTAATTTTGTCGAAAGCAGGAACTTCGTATGGTGTTCCGTAGTCTGACAAGAATGGATTTTCTGTAGCAACTTGCTCGCCTTTGTTAGAACAAGACGCTAATGTCATGATGCTTAATGCAATCACACTTAAAAATTTTCTGTTCATATTAATTATGTATTAGTTTTCAAATGATGCGCAAAGTTAAGAAAAAAACAAATTTAAAATAACAAAAGAAGCCGTCCATTATGGACGGCTTTGCTTTGGGTGTCTTGTTTTATTTCTTTGATAACATAAAACCAAAACAGATTACTACTATAATGAGTTCTATTATAGTGGTTATAGGCGATGTGATTATTGTGTTTAAAAATGTTGGAGTTTTAAAGAATAAGAGCATGGATAATCCGCAAAGGAAAGTTGAAATAGCTATGGAAAATAATATTCTGTATCTTTCCTTGATGTTGATTGCTGTAGTGATAATTGATAAACAAGATAGTAATAGGAATATGTTTATTGCATAAATGAATGAGTTATTGTATTGTAAAAATTCAATGAATTCGACATTTGGGGTGGATGTAGTGAAATATCCTAGCGCAACTCCAATGAACATTATTGATAAAGATGTTGTCGGAACAAAGAATGCTTCTAAAACTTTATATATTTTATTGTTGTTTTTGGAGAAGTAGTATGGAGCCCAGTATGATGACATAGCCACTATTATAAAGAAAATAGGGAAAGCCATTCGTGGATTGCAATAGAAATGGTAAGAACCATTTGTTCCCATAGCGATTGAAGATATAAACAATAGTATGAGCGTGATGATAAGGTCTTTCTTCATGGTAGTTATCTTTGAGGTTTGGGGTCAATACATGTTACACTGCAATGTTCTGCACCGATTATGGAGCATCTGCCTTGTCTTGTACATTCGGCAACAGCTTCTTCAACTAAATCATTACAGTATGCGTCGATAATTTTTGCAATTATACAAGCAACGCCAAATATGATATATGGTACCAAAGGAACTGCTTTTAAAGTGGTTTGGTTATACCATACATACTCACCATTGATTAATTCTATTGATACATTATCTCCAGGATTTAAGTTGGATAAGAAGCTGGTGAAGGTATAATTGCTATCCCCTGTGGCGTTGAATGTGATTTCCCTACCTGATTCGGTTTCTATTTTCAACGAGGTGTTGTTGCTTCTATTATAAGTGGGAGTATCAGTAAACGTAAATGTTGCATGGTCCATTTCAAATGTTAACGAATTGTTGGTTTTAGAAAGGATGGTCAATGTTGGGAGGGATGTTAAATCAAAAGCGATGTTACCTACCATTACTAAACTGCCGTCCTTTTGATTGTTGTTTTTTTGCTTCCATTCGTGGAATTCAGGATAAGATTTGGATTGAGAAATGATGTTGGTTTCTCCGTCAACAATATATGTTATCTCAAGGTTTTGGGTTGTTGGTGAGGTTTTGGGTTCTGTGAATTCGTTGTCTTTTTTGCAAGCAACGAAAATAACAGTTAATGTAATTACTGTAATTAAACAGAAAAGAACTTTTGTTTTGGCTAGAGTTTTCATGGTTTAGTTTTTTTAGTTAGAAATTAAATTAATAGAATGTGTTTTTTGTAAGCTTACTTTGGCAAATATAAGAAAAAATATACGTAAAGTCAAGGGTTTTCGTGAATGATTATTAAAAAATGTTGAAAAAAAGTTTATTTTTCTCTTGACAAACAGAAAATTCTATCATATATTTGTGATATCAAAATGATATTATAAAAATAATTAGTAAACATAAAAATAAAAACGTTATGGAAACAAAAGAAAAAGAATTTAAAGGTTTAGTTGTCAATGGTTTTGTAGCATTGGTTTTATTCTTGGCATTGACTGCGTTATCTGTTTATGGTATCGTATATTTTGCTAATCATCCAAATACGACAGGTATTGTCCTATGTATTGTTGCAGCTTGTTTTTTCTTAATATGTTTATTCGGTCTTAGAATGCAGGAGCCTAATGAAGCGATGGCGATGTTGTTCTTCGGAAATTATCGCGGTACTTTCAAGAAAACTGGTTTCTATTGGGTTAATTTCTTGCTTTCATCAAAGAGAGTTTCTCTTCGCGCTCGTAACCTCAACGTCGATCCTATCAAAGTCAATGACAAGACAGGTAATCCTATCTTGATCGGTCAGATCTTGGTTTGGAAGTTGAAAGACACTTATAAAGCTATGTTTGAAATCGATTCTCAGACAATGGCAGGTGGTGCTAACGGTCAAGTCGGCGTGACTGTCTCTGGAAGAATGAAGGCTTTTGAGAGTTTCGTCCGCGTACAAAGTGACGCTGCTTTGAGAGAAGTCGCTGGC
>JAFYUH010000062.1 GCA_017549605.1 Bacteroidales bacterium | reverse complement strand
GAAAAAGAAGGCTGCACTCCACAAGATATCGTCGATAGATACCACAATATAATCAAAGATTCTTTCGAAAAACTCGGCATCAGCTACGACATCTATTCTCGTACAAGCTCAAAGACTCACCATGAGACAGCCGCTGCTTTCTTCAAGAAACTCTACGAAGACGGCAAATTCATCGAAAGAGAATCAGAACAATTCTTCGATCCAGAACGTAACAAGTTCTTGTCAGACCGTTACATCATCGGTACTTGCCCTAAGTGCGGCAACGACCATGCTTACGGCGACCAATGTGAGAAATGCGGTTCTTCAATGAGCCCTGATGAACTCATCAATCCTCACTCAGCTCTCAGCGGCGCTGAACTCGTAAAGAAATCGACAAAACACTGGTATCTTCCTTTAGATCAATACGAACAATGGCTCCGCGAATGGATCATCGAAGGTCATAAAGAATGGAAACCTAATGTCTACGGACAAGTAAAGAGCTGGCTCGATAACGGCTTGCAACCTCGCGCTGTTACCCGCGACCTCGACTGGGGCGTGCCTGTTCCTGTTGAAGAAGCTGACGGCAAAGTGCTTTACGTTTGGTTCGATGCTCCTATCGGCTACATCTCAAACACAATAGAAATCTGCAACGAAAGAGGCACAGACTGGGAAAAATGGTGGAAAGACGAAGAGACAAAACTCGTTCACTTCATCGGTAAAGACAACATCGTTTTCCACTGCATCATCTTCCCTTGCATGTTGAAGGCTTACGGCGATTATATCGTTCCAGAAAACGTTCCTGCAAACGAATTCTTGAATCTCGAAAACGACAAGATCTCAACATCTCGCAACTGGGCTGTTTGGTTGCACGAATATCTCGAAGAGTTCCCTGGCAAACAAGACGTCCTTCGTTATGTTTTGACAGCTAATGCTCCTGAGACAAAAGATAACAACTTCACTTGGAAAGATTATCAAGACAGAAACAATAACGAATTACTCGCTATCTTCGGCAACTTCGTAAATCGTACATTGGTTCTTACACATAAATATTTCGAAGGCAAGGTTCCAGCTATGATCAACCTTAACGAAAAAGATCAGGCAGCTATTGAAGAAATGAATCAATATCCAGACAAGATCGCTAACCTCCTCGATAACTATAAGTTCCGTGAAGGCTTGTCAGAATTGATGAACTTGGCTCGTCTCGGTAACCGTTACCTCACAGAAAACGAACCTTGGAAACAATTCAAGACAGATCCTGAAAGAGTTAAGACAGTTCTCGCATTGTCAATGCAGATCGTTGCTAAACTCGCTATCTTGTCAGAACCATTCTTGCCATTCTCAGCTAAGAAATTACAATCAATGATTGGCTTGGAAGTAAGCGGTTGGAATCAAGCTAAGGAAACAATTTTATTGAACGAAAACGCTACTATCGGCGAAGTAGAATTGTTATTCACAAAAGTCGAAGACGAGACAGTTGCAGCACAAGTCAATAAATTGGAAGAGACAAAGAAACAAAATGAACTCAACGCATGGGCTCCAAATCCAATCAAGCCTAACACCAACATCGATGAATTCGGCAAGATGGATATCAGAGTCGGTACTGTTTTAGAATGCGTTAAAGTTCCAAAAGCAGATAAGTTATTACAATTCTTGATCGACGACGGTATGAACAAACGTACTATCGTTTCAGGTATTGCTAAATATTATCCAAATCCTGAAGAATTAGTCGGTAAGCAAGTATGCTTCATCGCTAACTTCGAGCCTCGTAAATTGAAAGGCATCGTCAGCGAAGGTATGATCTTGTCAGCAGAAGACAAAGACGGAAGATTGGTAGTTATGTCACCAAGTCAGCCAGTTGCTCCAGGAAGTAACGTTGGATAAAAAGACACCAAGTCTCGGTGACTTATTTAAGAGAAGGATAGAATGCATCTTCAATGTGTTCTATCCTTTTTTCATTTTAATGTCAAAATAGGATTAGCTAATAAAGTATCTATTATTTGATGATAAACATGATTATCATTAACTTTAGAAATACTCATAATTTTATTACCAGCATCTTTTGAAGAAGCTCCGCAATGATATATTTGTTCATTCG
>JAFYUH010000061.1 GCA_017549605.1 Bacteroidales bacterium | reverse complement strand
CGGCCCTCGAAGAAGAAACAACCATTCCCTTACATACTGACATTCATTCGAAGAACACTCCCTACGCACCCATCGCCGAAAGTCCTGGGCTTTCCGACGGACTTGGAGCGCGTTAGTCCCTGAGGGAAGCCCATTATTGCCAGCCGCCTCGACAGAGAGCATTGACGCACTTTCTTCCCAACGTGCTCTAACACAGCTCCTTAACATAATCGATATTGTGTAATCTGACGCTTGCAGGACGTTCTTACGTGCGTTTTTTCCTCTTCTAATTGAGGTCTTTCGGGGCGAGTGATGACGGTGGAAGTCTGTTACACAATTAAGGTCCGATTATGTTATGTTTCGGCCGGTCCGCACTATGGCTTAAGCGAGGCACGGCCTGCTCTCTGTCGGTCATTCTCCCCTGTGGGGTCGGGGGCATTGACCAGCTTGAGTCTTTTGACTTTCGGAGGAGGGAAATCTTGCATAAGAACGTAGAGATTTTGCCGTAGGCAAAATCGCGGAGTTCGCAAGATTTGCCGGAGGAGAAAGGCGAAAGTCTCCAGACCGCTTTTCCTTTATATATCCTGGCCGAAGGCGGGGATATTATTGACGGGAAGAGGATTGGCGTTCTGATGGAGTGCAGCGGAGCGGAATGGAGGCAGAATGACAATCTTCTGATTCCTTGTGCCCATTAGGGCAAGTCTTCTGACGGCTTGTCCGGCTGAAGTCTTGACCGGGCTTTAATGTGCAACGGTGGCGTCAGCGAGTCTTCGAGGATCTGCTTGCAGTCCTTGAAGTCTCGCCTGTGCGGTGGGGATAGATGGTTGCCTTCTGCGGATCTCGTAGAGTCCGCAGAGGGCAAGTGCCGATTAACAATAATCATCAAATACTTCTCCACCCGTCCATTCTTCCCCTAAACCAATTGTAAAATACTTTTGACCACCATCTTCATGGAAGAATGATCCTTTATTCTCGTGAATGTAGCAGTTATCTTGAAGAGTGATTTTGCAAAGAGCCCAAGGCTTAATGGCTCCATCTTTTTGCGTAAGGACGTATATTGATTTTTCTTCTTCATTGTAGCCGCTGTCTAACACCACGCCACCATCGCCATATTGAGTTCGTGTAAATACTTTTCCTTTGATGAGATTATTAAGATATGACTCCAATGTCCTCTCTTGATTATTTTGAGGACATAGTAGAAATTCAGTTGGCGTTTTCCAATTTTGTTGTTTTGCTCCCTGTGTCAGAGAATCCTTAACACCATATTGCTCATCATAGTATCGGCGATTAGCTTCTTCAATTTCTGCTTTTTGTTCAGCCCATGATTTATATGGACGATATAGATTATCTCCATTCCATTTTGATGCTTCCGACATTTCTTCTTTGCTGAATATCCACTCTCCAGGTCCTTTGGTATCACCTTTTGACTTGCGATCTTCAATTGCTTTTTCTGACCATTCTTTCCACCTATTGTATGATGCTTGTGCTTCAGCTGGTGTTACGGTTCTCATCCATGAAAAGTTAGGATTCTCATGTTCATGCCCGTGTAAAATTGCAGGATTATCAAGAAAAGCCTGAATGCTTCCGCATACGGTTTCAATCTTAGCCCTTGTAATAGGATTGCCAATTGCATTTTCCAATTTCGTTACCCAACGTAGATTCTCCGGTCTATTATTGTGACGATTTGTATCTATATGATCAGCTATATTACGATCTCCAACGGGTTCTCCATGAAATGCCGTGCAGACAATTCTGTGGATTCTTTCGGAACCAATCATTAGATAGTTTGTTGTCTTATCTGGCTTTCCAAAAGTCCATTCTTCGTCATACTTTCTCACTCCTTGCCCTGATTTACATTGTCTATAGACTGCTCCGTTATCTCTAACAAAGTATATACGATCTTTATAAACGCATCGTTTTTCTGATTTATACTCGTTGATGTCTATATGGTTCTCCATAAGTGACCGCAGTTAGAAAATTCAACAATATAATATTACAACCTCTCTATTGACTTTGATTGACAAACAAAGATAGGATAAAAATCTTGCACTAATGTCATGATTATTATCCTATCTTATAAGTGACTCGCGTTTTATACTACTTTAGAATTTTAACAAGGTGTTTTGTGATAACTCCTGATTGTCCATAGTCCATTACTAAAGTAATTTCACGCCCCGAATGTATCGTTACGTGGGTTGGTACATAATAACTGTATTGTGAATCTTTTATCCTTAAATACTTATTTTCAGCATCATATGTATATACACCTGTATTGACGGATGAGTACATATCTTCAATGTAAGTTCCATTGGCTTTAAACTCTATGGTTTGATAATACTCTCCAGGACCGAGAGGACCGTATTCCTTTCCATCAATTGTACCTTCTATCATTCCCCATTTCCCAATAATATCAAAAGGGATATCAGCAGATTCTTTTTCGCAAGAAGGAACAATAAGGCCAAGTACTATAACACAAATGAGATATACCAGTCGTTTCATAATATTCTAAAAATAAAAACGGACATGAACACTTGAATCATTCAAACCGAATGTGAACTGTGAGTTATCCAGATAAGCATCAGTATCCTTATCGGTAAATCTTGTGTTGCCGTATCCGATAGATCCAATGAGAGCGCCAATTGCAAATTTATCTGTCACTCTGAATTCAAGGGCCAAAAGATTTGCATATACATTCCAACCCCAGAAAGGAGTTTTATATGATTCAGATTTTGATAGTTGTTCTTTGCGAGATCCGAAATCAAAAGATACACCGACCTCAGGAGTGTAATAGAATCGATTAGCCAATTTAACATAGTAGGCGAGATTCGGGTTGATAGCAAAGGCGGCAGCAGTATTATTCAGCCATTTTCCATCCACCTCTTCAACTGGAGATGATGAAAAAGGAACAGCCATAGCGAGAGTAAGCCTCCAGTTGTCAGCAATAAAATATCCATACTCAACGCCAAAACCAAATGACGAACTCAGCGGCTGTTTAGCAGATGTGGAGTATGATCCGTCAGATAATGTGGTCTTCTGTGTGCCCAAATCAGCACTAACAGTACCAGCAATAAACATTTCACCTTTAGTCTGTGCGAAAGATGCTATGCTTAAAAGCATAACAGACATAATCAAATAAAACCTCTTCATATCTTCCGTAGTTTAGTTGTTATAAATCTTCACCATTTGCACGATTATACTCATTATCATAGAACATTGTGATATAGTACTTGCCATAATGTTCCGAGATCATAAACCATACAGGTTTCATGGCAATTCTTTTCATAGAAAAATCAAAAGCCATCTTCATGATATCCTCCTGAATTTCCTCTGTAGGATTTGAAAGTTGCTCTTCTGTATATTTTGTAAGGGCGTATGCTTTCATTTCCCTCTGCAATGAAAGAGTATCAGTTACGTCAGGTGACTGATAATATAATGCCTCGTATCGTTTGTCATTTACATTCATCTGATATGAGATATCCTCATCATCCGGAATTCTGTAGTCAGACAGAGCCATATAGCGTGCGTTATTTGTAAATTGATCACACAATCTATTAAAACGTATCTTTATGGCAATCTCATCTACAGAATTTGCATCACACACCATTATTCTACATACTTTGTTGCTGTTTGTAACCGTATGGATGTTCACTTGAGTTCCGTTAAATTCTCCTTCGAGAATGTCTTTGTCATACATAGAACTTACGAATCCTTTTTCTTTAAGAGCTCGGATCATATCTGGCTTAAATCCATCTACGGGAATGCCAAGAAATTTTGTAACATCACTTTGAGCGAATAATGAAAGCGATGTAAACAATAAGACAGCAATTGATAAAAGTTTCTTCATATCTAGTCAGTTGCATCCCTCAGTTACCAAAAGGATATTATTGAATGAAAGAAGCGTGGAACTGTAACGCCACACCTCGAATGAAGGTCCTGAGAAAACCTATGAGCAGATGTAGTTATAGCAGCCCACGCTATGCGTGAGAACCACTATGCCATCTTTGCTCATTTAGAAAATTTCTCAGGTTTTCATCCGCAAGACAAGCATAACGCTTCGTATTTTATTCGTATGTAAAGGATAGTGTCGTTCTATCCGACAGCAAATGTAATAAAAAGGAGTGAGAAAATGATTATGGTATCGGAATATTATGGTCTGTAATTTTCACAAAATAACTGTGTAAATGAGATCCCCGATCGGACCCGGGGATGACGGATGCCCGATCAGGTCGGGCATGACGTGGAAAGGGATCGAAGGACGTAAGCCGGTGATGCTGTATGTCCTTTGCTTTTTTGTTTTATTTGATTACCTTTGCACCATCTCGTTGACCGTGTTGTCAAAGGAGGTTACAGGATCGTCGAAAGGCGGTCCTTGCTTTTTATCTGTGATTTTGTGGATAGATGGCCGATCAGGTCGGGGATGACGGGGTGCCGGGGATGCTGGTATAGATGTTGCTGAAGGATGTGCTGAAGATACAGGAGTAGCAGAAGTTCTTCTTAATGTTGAAATTTCTGAAGATTTTGATACTAGTAATAATAATTTTTGTATCTTTGCAGTGCTCATCTACAATTAGAAGGAGTTTCGGGGCTCGGCTTATCTTGATATAGGACCGAGCCCTGCGTCTTTTATATAACTTCTTTAAGACGCTTCTTCATCTTCTTTTTCATTCCCTTTTCGGCATACGGTCGGTTCAAAT
>JAFYUH010000060.1 GCA_017549605.1 Bacteroidales bacterium | reverse complement strand
TCAGCTTCTTTCAGAGAACTACACAACTGGCTATCGTAACTTCGAAGCTGTACAAGAATCTAAAGACGGTACAAAGAAATATCTCTTCCCTGGCGCAGACAATTTCGTAGAATCAGCTTATATTCCTGATAAAGAACGTGCTACATTATGTGTTTCTTCACAAGTCGGCTGCAAGATGAACTGCCTCTTCTGCCAGACAGGAAAACAGGGTTTCCAAGAAAACCTTCCAGCAAGCGACATCTTGAACCAAATCCTTAACCTCCCAGAATATGAAAAACTTACTAACTACGTATTTATGGGAATGGGAGAACCTATGAACAACTACGACAACCTCATGCGCACACTCAACGTGATGACATCAGATTGGGGCCTCGCCATGAGTCCAACTCGTATCACAGTATCAACAGTGGGCGTCATACCTTATATGAAACGCTTCCTAGAAGAGTCAAAATGCAACCTCGCTGTCAGTCTCCACTCTCCTTTCCATGATGAGAGAATGAAGATCATGCCAGTAGAAAAAGCTTATCCTATCCGTGAAGTGATCCACGCAATACGCCAACACGACTGGAGCGGACAACGTCGCGTGTTCTTCGAATATATCGTCTTCAAAGGTCTCAACGACACTTCCGACCATATCAAAGAACTCGCCAGACAACTCGGCAGCCTCCGTTGTAAAGTCAACCTCATCCGCTTCCACAACATCCCTGGCGTCAACCTTCAAAGTCCGACAATGGATGACATGGAACGTTTCCGCGACAGACTCAACGACAAAGGCATCATCGCAACGATAAGAGCATCAAGAGGTCAAGACATTGATGCGGCTTGCGGTTTGCTTTCAACGAAGAATCAATTAGGTTAATTAAAGTCAACAGACAACGGACAACAGACAACAGACTTTGGGCATACAACCTTTTGTCATTAGTCTTTAGCCATTAGTCATCAAACCTTAGTTCAGAGTTCAAAGTTCTTAGTTCAAAAAAAATGGCCGATAAAAATTTCGTCAGGTCGATGTTCAACAGCATCGCTCCTACTTACGACAAACTCAATCATATACTTTCTCTCAATATTGATAAAATATGGAGAAAGAAAGCTGTCAAACGCATCTGTAAAAATCTCAGAGTATCAGAATCTCAGAATCTCAAAAATGCTCACGTCCTCGACGTGGCTTGCGGCACTGCGGATTCTAGCATCGCCTTGGCAAAAGCCGGCGTTCCTTTCGTGACAGGCGTCGACATTTCTGAAGGCATGATAAAAGTTGGCGAAGAGAAAATCGCCGCTTTAAACCTTAACAACATAAACCTTAAAGTCGATGATTGTGAAAATCTTAGCTTTGAAGACAACACCTTCAGCTCTGCATTCATCGCTTTCGGCATAAGAAATTTCGAAGACAAGAAAAAAGGACTTGACGAGTTAAGACGCGTCCTGAAAGACAACGGACACCTTCTTATATTAGAGCTTTCCGTTCCTCAAAACAAAATATTGCTTTCATTATATAAATTGTATTTCCTCCACATTCTTCCTTTCATCGGCAAGAAAATCTCCGGCGACAGCAAGGCCTACACTTATCTGCCTCTGTCTGTCATGAATTTCCCAAAACCTAAGGATTTCTTGGCAATGATGGAAGAATGCGGTTACAAGAACGTCAAACAAAAAGCCTTGACATTCGGACTCTGCAGAATTTATGAAGGATTTGTTTAATTCATAATTCATAATGCATAATGCATAATTACTTTAAAACAAAGTCTAAAGGCAAAAACTTTTTTAACAAATATGAACTTTAGTCATTAGCCTTTTGTCCTTTGTCTAAAAAAATAAAATTATGTTAAAAAATATTAAGAAATGGGTATCAATCATTAGACCAAGGACTTTACCTGTGTCGATGGCATCCGTCATCATGGCGATAGCTTTGTCTTTTGTAAAGGACGAGAAACAATGGTTACCCGCTGCTCTTTGCCTACTGTTCGCGGTTCTGGCACAGATTGTCTCTAACCTCGCCAACGACTATGCTGACTTCAAGACTGGCAGCGATAATGAAAACAGCCTCGGTCCTGAGAGAAAACTGGTAAGTGGCGAAATAACAGCAAAGACAATGCTCAAAGCCATAATCATCGCTGCATCAGTATGTTTCTTGGTTGGATTGAGTCTTTTATATTGGGGCGGCTGGATCTTACTTCCTTTCGGATTATTGATAATGGCAGTGGCGTTCTGCTATTCTATGGGACCTTTCCCTTTGTCATATCACGCATTAGGTGACGTCGCCGTCATCTTGTTCTTCGGAATAGTTCCAATCACTTTCACCTATTATATATTAACAAAAGAAATAAACTGGGAAATCATAACAGCTGGCATCGCAATGGGACTCGTTGTAGATGAATTGCTTATAGTCAACAACGTACGCGACGAAGAAGAAGATAAATTACATAATAAAAAGACTACAGTAGGAATTTTCGGCAGCAAGTTCATGAAGGAAGTCTTTTTCCTCAATCCATTCATCGCCTGCGGATTAGGCTTTTATTTCATGAGAGATATATGCGATTACAAAACATGGGCAATCGCAATAATTCCACTACAGATTTATTCCGTCATTGTTTCTATCAGATTAAACAAATACAAAGGAAAACAACTCAACGCATTATTAGGTCAGGCGTCATTAGAAGCATTGATTTTCGCCTTGACAGTCGTTGTCGTCACCTTGTTAAAGACGCCACAGGGGTGACGTCTCTACAACAATTATAATCACTCGTAAATCTCAGATTCCTCAACGAGATTATTGAGCAAAGCATAAACGGTGAGACCGGAAACAGATTTGATTCCGGTTTTTTTTACAATATTCTTACGGTGTGTTATGACAGTATGAACCGAGATATTCAACATATCTGATATATCCTTGTTGGTCATACCTTTAGCGACACAAATCAACACGTCAGTCTCACGATTAGACAGATCGACGCTTTCATTTTGAGACGAAGAGTCATCATTATTGTTGATAAGATTGAATATCTTATTCGCGACTTTCTGTTTATTGTCGCTCAACTCTATCACCTCCCTAAAATATCTCAAGAAATTCTTGTCGATAAAAGTCGTGACAAGCGCAATGCAGATTGTCTCCGGATAAGCCTGAGTAATCTGCTTGATAAGATTATTGTTAGTATATCCCATCATCAAAGGATTGACGATCAGCATATCCGGATTATGGATAATCATTTTATCATTCAAGTCGTCTAGGTTATCAACGACAGAAACGACATGAATCTGATTCAATTCCTCGAAGAATTTAAGCAAGCCTGCTGCAACTATCGGTGAAGGTTCTGCTATTACTATCTTATTTATTTTCATAGCATTTTCTTTCTAACAGTTCAACGAAAGGCACCAGCACACGCTCTTCAACAAGAGTGTGGCAACTCAAATCTGAAGACAAATTCATTATATCGATAGAAATCTCTATTCTTTCTTTTGGGAAGATATCTGCAGGAAGATATTTGATGAGAATATTCATTAAATCATCCAGCTTATCCTCTATATTACTATGGTTCGACTTAAACTCATGAATAGAGAATTTCTTCTCCAGAGTATTGTCGCACAATGAATTAATATAAGGGAAAACCGTCTCTTCTTCGTATTCGAAATGATGTGCGACCTCTTTCTTATATTCTTTGAAGAAGCGTTGCAAAGTATTTCCAAATCTCTCCGGACAAGCCTCGACAATTCTGTTGAGATGATGTTCTATATGAGGGATTCTTTCTTCCACATAATATCTGTGTGAAACAGACAAATAAGAAAGTATTGCGTCAACATCCACAGAATTAAGATCTTCATAAGAAGGAACGAAATCCGGATTGGAGTATAAGTTACATATTAACAGGAAGAAAGAAGGAGATACATTAGCCTTTTCGCATACTTCTTTGACATTATGGTCGCCGAAGCCGAGCTCTATTCCAAAGCGTGAAAGGGTAAGCATCAAACTTGGATTTGATATCACCAGTTCCGCCATCTTAGTATTTTCAGTAAAAAACGAGTTTGTATAATTCATAATGTATAATAAAAAAATGAGTCAACATTCTATAAGCTAACGAGTTTATCCACTTATAGACTTATTGACTCATAGTCTTATAGTCTTGATTTTGAGCCACATGACGGACTCGAACCGTCGACCTACGCATTACGAATGCGTTGCTCTACCAACTGAGCTAAAGTGGCTTTTTAGAACTCTGAGCTCTGAGCTCTGAACTTTGAACTTTGAACTCTGAGCTTTGAGCTAATTGTTCAAAGTTCAAGGCTCAACGTTCAAGGTTCAGATATCATTTCTGAGGGAGTTGGAATGTATCTTTAAGTGTCACAGTTCTGTTAAATACCAGATGATCTGCTGTGCTGTCTTTATCAGCTGTGAAGTAACCTATTCTTTGGAATTGGAAATGATCGAGAGGTTTTGCGTCTGCGAGGAATTTCTCTACATAACATTCTTTTCTGATTTCCAAAGAGTTTGGATTTATCACTTGTTTCATTGCTTCGAGAGACGAGCATTGTTGCTCTTCTTGGATTGCAGCGATGGCTTCGCGAGGATTTTCGCTCATCCACAATCTGTCGTACAATCTCACCTCTGCCTGGATGCAATGGTCGCAGCTTACCCAGTGTAAAGTACCTTTAACCTTACGGTTTGCGCCCGCCATACCGCTCTTTGTTTCAGGATCGTATTCTGCATAAACCTCAACGACATTGCCGTTTTCGTCTTTTTTGCAGCCTGTACATTTCACGATATAAGCATTCTTCAAACGAACCTCGTTGCCTGGAGTCATGCGGAAATATTTCTTAGGAGCATCTTCCATGAAGTCTTCACGTTCCATCCACAATTCGCGGCTGAATGTGATGTTGTGTACACCTGAGTTTTCATCTTCAGGATTATTGACAGCTTCCATTTCTTCTGACTGACCTTCTGGATAGTTTGTGATGACGAGTTTCACAGGGTTGATAACAGCAGAAACACGTGTTGCACGAGCGTTCAAGTCTTCACGGATTGTGCTTTCCAAAAGTGCGAAGTCGTTGACAGCTTCGTATGTTGTGTAACCGATCTTATCTATAAGTTTATGAATTGATTCTGGAGTATAACCACGACGGCGGAAACCGCAGATAGTAGGCATTCGTGGGTCATCCCAGCCGTTTACGAGACCTTCTTTCACGAGGATGAGAAGGTTACGCTTGCTCAACAATGTATAGTTGAAGTTCAATTTATTGAACTCATATTGACGTGGACGATGATCGTCGAGGTCTTTTTGTTCTTTAAGTTCGTCGATGAAATAGTCATATAAAGGACGGTGAACTACGAACTCGAGAGTACATAATGAGTGTGTAACGCCTTCGAAATAATCGCTTTCGCCGTGAGCGAAGTCGTACATTGGATATGCATACCATGTGTTTCCTGTGCGGTGGTGTGGATGCTTGACCACGCGATAGATGATAGGGTCACGGAAGTGCATGTTTGAGTTCGCCATGTCGATCTTTGCACGAAGCACCATCTTACCTTCTTCAATCTCGCCTCTGTTCATCTTTTGGAAAAGTTCCAATGACTCTTCAACAGGACGGTTACGATAAGGGCTTTCGGTGCCAGGAACAGTAGGAGTTCCTTTTTGAGCAGCGATTTCTTCAGCGCTTTGTTCATCGATATAAGCCTTGCCTTCTTTTATGAGGCGGATTGCGAAATCCCAAAGCTGTTGAAAATAATCAGAAGCGTAATATTCATTTGCCCATTGAAAACCGAGCCATTGAATATCTTCCTTGATAGAATCTACATATTCAACATCTTCTTTAGTTGGGTTTGTGTCGTCGAAGCGGAGGTTACAAACACCATTATATTTCTTTGCGATACCGAAATCCAAGCAGATAGCTTTAGCATGACCTATATGAAGATAGCCATTAGGTTCTGGAGGGAAACGGGTTTGAACACGACCGTCGTTTTTACCATTTTGCAAATCCTCAACAACCTTGGCTTCAATGAAGTTCAGAGATTTTTTTTCTTCTTTTTCAATTTCTTTGAAATCACTCATATCTTTAAAATTTACATTCGCAAAAATAAGAATAAAAATCGTGGTTTCAGTTATTTTTTTTGCAAAAAATTTGTTGTTGTTCCGGGTCGTTTCCACACTTCAAACAACTCGTTTAATTTGATATTCCCACAACAAACAAAACATCATCTACACCACTACAACACTTACTACATTTAAGAATTTATCTTAATGATTATTTGGAATTTAATTTTATATCAATACGACAAAATGTATATCTTTGCACAATTAAAAAATAGGAAAAATGAAAAGAATAATCATTGCTGTAATATTGCTATTATCATTTGTCAACGCTTACTCAAATACAAATAAAACCACAAACACAACTCCTGAGCTTATTGAGACCTATAACCAGTATGACAAACTAATTGATCTAGCCAGAACTTATTTTAACAAAAACACAGAATACGCTTTCAACTGTGCTTATAAGGCGCATGCCATTGCCGAAGAAAAACACGACAACAAGAAATCGGCAGAATGTAATATCATAATGGGTGATATTTTTAGAGAAAACAACTCATATCCTACAGCGATAAGCTATTACGAAAAAGCCATCGAGGACTTAACGCCAACAAAAGAATATCACACCATATGTAACTTATACATTAAAATTGCCAAGTTGTATCAAAACAGCGAATTTGAAAGCAAGTGGAGCGTCGATGCGATGAACAAGGCAATGAAATATACAGAAATCATCAATGATGTCAGCACATACAACAACATATATATGGCTTATGGAGACATGTATTTCATTCAAAACGAATACGATCTAGCCAAACAATATTACGACAAAATATTAGAAAACGACATTAACAAAAAGACCATCCGTGCGATATCAGTGGCATTGACAAACAAAGCGAACATTTTGATACAGCAAAAAGAATATGATGACGCAATGTACATAATCGATTCATCTTTATATTTATGTATCAGAGATTTCAACGACAGTTTACAAGTAATAAACTACAGTTATAAAGCCCAGGTTTACGACTCCATAAACGACTTTGAATCTGCAAAAAAATATTATCATCAGTCCGCGAAACTGGCTTATTCTATAAATGACTTCCACAATTGCGGCAGAAATATGTATAACTTAGCAAAGTTAAAACAAAGAAACGGGGAGTACTACGATGCTATAGATATTTTTAAAATAGTATGCGACAGTACGTTAAAATTCAAAATGTTCCACCTTTGTTACCAATCCTACTATAACCTCTCACAATGCTACGCCTCTTTAGGACAATATGAAAAAGCTTATGATTTATTCAACAAATACGACATTTATTATGACTCTGCATATTTCAAAAAGCAAGAAGAAAAAATCAACGAATTACGCAACAGTTATCTTCTATCATTAAACGTAAAGGAACTGAAGGCGAAAGAAGCAGAAGAGGAAAGCATAAAAAATAACAAAAACGAATGGGTACTATTCATTTCAATCATCATTGTCTTGGCAATGGTCTCCATAACATTCATCATTTTATATTCTACAAATTACACCACATCACATAAGAATAAAGTAACGACATACGAACAGCAACTCAAGATTGACAAGATCGAAAACGATTTGATGGAATATAAGTTAAAGACCAACAAAGAAGTGACAATGAAATTAGCATTGCAACTGAAGTCGTTTCTGGAAATCATCAGTCCAATCAAAGACGATCTTAAGACCGCGACAGAACTCCCAGATGGCGAGCAGAAGAACAAAGTCAAAAACATATATCAGCACTTACAGAACAATCTTCAGATTTTCAGCAACACAGAAAACCTTAACAAGCAAATAAACGATGTATATAAAGATTTCCTAGACAGATTGGAAGAAAAACATCCAGGATTGACAAAAGCAGAGAAAAAACTATGCACAATGCTCTACATAAATATGTCAAGCAAAGAAATCGCTACCATAACAAATACGACTATCCGAACTATTGAAACCTCACGATATAGATTAAGGAGAAAATTCGGACTCTCCAGAGACGAGGATATTGTCAGTTTTTTGCAAAAAATCTAAAAATATTCAATAAAATAAATACTACAATAACAAAATCAAACAAAAACTAAAAAATATCAAAAATATAGTAATATTATAAAAACTATAATTTTGATAATCAATATAAATAAAATAATAATGTAGTATAAAATTAAAAAAATATAATATCAAAAAAAAGCAAAAAATTTCAAAATACAGTCAATTACAACTCAGCAGTATTGACACTTTTAGAAAAGTAGTATCTTTGCATATACAAGTACTAAACATTCTCTATAGCTTTGTAAGTAGTTTGGTTTATTAATGCAATTGGGCGCTCCCCGCGCCCTTTTTTTATTGTCTAAAAATGATTAATGACAAAAGACTAAAGACTAATGGTTTTTGGAGGACAATTTTCAATGAACAATTGACAATTCCTATAATTAATATATATTTGCGGAATTAAAAAAATCTTATGAAAAACTTTGCACACAAAGCATTATTGCTTATTTCATTACTTACAGCCTTGCATTTCACATCCAAAGCGCAGTATGATGTACATTTCACAAATCAGCAATTAAGAATCGACTATTACATATTCGGAAATGCCGACACCTGTTATTATGCATTAGATAAATATGTAATGGAACCTGTTTGGGGCGGCACAAGAAACAATCTCGTCGACAGTCTAGGCTACGGCGATTATTTCGTTGAAGTATTGCTACACGACTCCGACGTCGTCCTCTATTCAAGAGGCTATTGCAACCTCTTTGGAGAATGGCAAAGCACGGCCGAAGCAGAATTCATCACAAAAGGATTCAACGAATCTGTGATAATACCTTATCCTAAAGAAACTGTCGATGTCATTTTTTATCTGAGAGACTATGACGGAATATTTATAGAAATGATGCGGCTCATCGTCAACCCTGACGATTATTTCATCCAAGACGCGCTTCATCCTAATTATTCAATACTTAACGTTCATGGCGATTATGCCCCAGAGAAAGCCGTCGATATCGTAATTCTGCCAGACGGCTACAGCGAAGAAGAAATGGGCAAATTCGTCATCGACTGCAACTTCTTCAAAGAGTGCCTCTTCTCTTACGAGCCATATAAATCATACCAAGACAGATTCAACATCAGAGCTGTCATGGTTCCTTCAAAAGACTCAGGAATAAGCATACCTGCTGAAAACGTATGGAAAAACACCGCTGTAGGATGCTCTTTCTACACCTTCGATTCCGAACGTTATTGCATGTCGACAAACAACCAAGCCATAAGAAACCTAGCAGGATTAGTTCCTTACGACCAGATTTATATCTTGGCGAACACCTCGAAATATGGCGGTGGCGGTATATATAACTTCTACTGCGTAAGCTCAACCGACGACAACCTATCATCAGATGTCATCATACATGAATTCGGTCACGGCTTTGCTGGTTTAGGCGATGAATATTACAACAACGCCATTTCCTACGAAGAATACTACAACCTCAGCATTGAGCCTTGGGAACCAAACCTCACCACATTGGTCGATTTCGACAGCAAATGGAAAGACATGCTGAAAAAGAAAACGCCGGTTCCAACACCAGCAGAAAACAAATATATAAATGAAATAGGAGTCTTTGAAGGCGGTGGCTATGAACCAAAAGGAATGTACCGCCCTAAAATGGATTGCCTCATGAAGACTTTCCAAGGAGATAAGTTCTGTGAAGTCTGTCAAAAGGCAATCGAAAGAATGATATTATATTATACGGAGTAATTTATTTAAAACTCAGAAATTCAAAACTTCAGAAACTCAGAAAAAACTTTGAGATTCTGAAGTTTTGATGTTTTGAGTTTTTTTAAATAGCTTTAGCAAATGCTTCTACTAGATTATAAGCATCGTCGTAGATATCTTTCAAAGTTGATTCCAACATGAAACATGGTGTGGTGAAGATCTTGTTTTTCAAGTCAGCAGTCACTTCGCCGTTTGTCGTTGCCTGATGATGTGCACCCATTTCGAGAATGTCTTTTGCAGGACCGCAGTCATCGCTGCCAAGAGTGATGGTGATATCGTCCAATACGTTAGCGAGCAACACAGGAGCGATACACATTGCTGCGATAGGCTTATTCTGTTTATGGACAGCCACGATGGCATCTCTCACTTCTGGCAAAACCGTCATATCCATGCCATCGGTGAAATATGTGAAGAGATTATTAGCGATGCCAGCTCCACCAGGGATTGCAAGACCTGCGAAATCATCAGCATTGAATTCTGTCAAGGGCAAGATCTCGCCACGGACGATACGAGCAGCCTCAACCATCATGTTACGCTCTTCATTAACGACTTCGCCTGTGACATGATTGATTACCTGATATTGATTTCTATCAGGAGCAAAGCATTGATATTTAAGACCATGTTGATCTAAAGCTAATAATAAAGTTACCGTTTCGTTGATTTCAGAACCGTCTTTGGTTCCGCAACCGCCTAAAATAACAGCTATTTTTTTCATATATATTTCTATTTAGTTAAACTTGTCTCAACGATATTTTCAATCGCATCCATCTTTTCATCTATCTTATCCATACTTTTATCCAACGCATCTTCTATTCTATCTTCCAGATCTTCACGATTATCATAGATAGTATTGGCTATAGAGTCTGTCAATGTATAAAGTTTTGAAGATTTTCTTAAGTCGTCATTGATTAAATCAGATGCGCCGAAGACGTTCATAACCATAACGAGGACACTGACTAAAAGAGTGCCTTTAAGTACTCCGAAGATGAAACCGCCGATTTTATCTAAAAATCCTAAGCTTATAGCTTCAAGCAATCTGCTGATAATACGTCCTAAAAAACGAACCAAAACCAAAACTATTATAAATGTAACGATAAAGGATATTATAGTAAGATAATCCTCGCTGACATTAATGAAGTCTGACATCCAATCAGCCACTGCATCAGAGAAATGCATAGCTCCATAAGCACCGAATAAAAATGACGCCAAATAGAAAGCCTCTACGATAAGTCCTTTTCTCAAACCTGTTATGGCAAATAAAACCAAGACGATTCCAATGATTACATCTAATACGTTCATAATATTTATTTTTAAATTGTTTTCAATCTTTTTGTCAGTTCTGTAGAAAATAAAAATTCATCAAGTTCTTTATTGTCAGAGTGTAACACCGACTTACTATCACCTTGCCACCACAATTTTCCTTTATAGATGAAATTTATAGTCTGACCAATCTTCAACACCGAGTTCATATCGTGAGTGTTGATAATCGTTGTCATATTGTATTCTTCCGTTATCTCGCTGATGAGATCGTCGATAAGTTCGGAAGTTACGGGATCGAGGCCTGAGTTTGGTTCGTCGCAGAAAAGATATTTAGGGCTGTTGGAGATTGCACGCGCAATGGCGACACGTTTCATCATACCGCCGCTCAACTCTGAAGTCATAAGATGATTTACACCTTTAAGATTCACCCTGTTAAGACAGAAGTTAACCCTTTCCAACTTCTCCTCATACGACATATCTGTAAACATATTGAGAGGGAACATCACGTTTTCTTCCACGTTCATGGAGTCGAAGAGAGCGCCGCCTTGGAACAAGACGCCCATATCCTTGCGGATGTCTATCTTATGTTTCTCCTTAATGTTTGAAAAAGGACGGTCGTCGAAAGTGACGACACCGCTGTCAGGTTCAAATAAGCCGATACAAATCTTTGTCAGGACTGTCTTTCCAGAGCCGCTCTGACCAATGATAAGATTAGTCTTGCCTCTTTCAAAAGTAGCGGTGATATCATCCAAAACAAGATGATCTCCAAAGCTTTTTGATATATGTTCAACCTTTATCATGTCAGAAGCATTTGTGTTAAGATTAAGTCAAAAACGATGATAGCGATGCTGCTCACGACAACGCTTTGAGTGCTGGCCTTGCCCACTTCTACAGAGCCGCCTTTTACAGTATATCCTATATAACTAGATATTGAAGTGATCAGAAATGCGAAGACAACTGTCTTTATCATTGCAAACGTAATGGAATAAGGCTCAAACCACGACCTCAGACCTACGACGTAATTTGTCGGAGTGATGACGCCGGTAAATACGCAGGCGAGCCAGCCGCCAAGGATTCCTATTACGATACTGAAGACGATCAGCACAGGAATGAACAAAAGACATGAAATGATTTTTGGAAGTATAAGGTAATTGGCAGGGTTGATGCCCATGACTTGAAGAGCGTCGATCTGCTGTGTCACGCGCATGGTTCCAAGCTCGGAAGCGATCTGAGAACCGAGTTTTCCTGCAAGGATAAGACTTATGATGGTTGGAGAGAACTCCTGGATAATCATCTGACGAGCAGAGAAACCGATGAGTTTCTCAGGCAGAAGCGGATTGTCGGTATTATAAGCAACCAAGATAGTAGCGACAGCACCCACAAACACCGACAGTATCAAGACAATACCTATCGACGTAAAACCAAGATTATAAAACTCATGAAGCAGACGTTTCCTGAAGACAAGACTCTTGTCATATCTGGAAAAAGTCTGATACATCAAAGTCAAATAATCGCCTAATTTCCTTAGCATAAAATCTTATTTTTTAAAGTGTAAAATTACATTTTTTTTAATTATAAATGCTATAACAATAAAACTTTTACGTTTTGCCCTACGATAGAATAAATATTTTATCTTTGCACGTAAATATCGCATGATGTATTCCGAAAACAAGTCAACAAAAAGAAGATTCGCAGGTTCGTATTTCGTCTCACTGATCAGCATTGCTCTGGTGCTTTTCGTCTTGGGAATGTACGCATTCCTAATGGCATACACCGACAGATTATTAGATCACGTCAGAGAAAACATAGGCTTTGAAGTGGTTATGAAAAGTGATGCAAAAGAAGCTGCCATCAAGACTCTAAGCGATGAGATAAGCAAAAAAAATTATGTGAAATCTGTAGAATACATCAGCAAGGAAGAAGCCACGAACAGACTTAAAGAAGACCTTGGAGAAGACTTCCTGAAATGGCTCGGCGATGTAGAGAACCCATTGCTACCTTCTATCGACATACGTTTCGTTTCCGACTACGCCAACAGCGACAGCATGGCAATGGTCGAGAAATGGCTCGGTGGCAAGACCATAGTCAAGGAAGTGATATATCAGAAAGGCTTGACAAACACCATCAACACAAATATCAAAAGAGTGAAACTCATACTTTTTGTGATAAGTCTTATACTGTTATTAATCGCTATAGTTTTGATAAGTCACACCATACGTCTCTCCGTCTACTCCAAACGCTTCATCGTCAGAAGCATGCAGCTCGTAGGAGCGACAGAAGGATTCATCATGAAACCTTTCCTGAAGACATTTATGAAACAAGGATTATTCGCTGCGATAATTGCATTGACATGCATAACTTTCGCACTCGCTGGAATAAAACAATATTTGCCTGAAGCTGATCTGTTTCAGAATAATATGCATATATTCAAAATCTATTTCTCGATAATCGGCATAAGCCTCATCCTCACGATGTGCTCAACATTCTTATCCATGAAGAGATACCTCAATGCCGACATCGACAAATTCTATGCGTAACAAATAAAAATCAATATGAGCAAGTTAGACAACAAAAAAACTGAACAAGACAACAAAGAAACCAAGATGCCTTTTGGCCGTGACAACTACTTATGGGTTTTGATAGGAATAGCATTCCTTCTCGTAGGATTCCTCCTTATGATAGGCGGAGGCTCTGACGACCCAGACGTCTTCAACGAAGCCATCTTCAGTTTCCGCAGATTGACATTAGCTCCTATATTAGTATTGATAGGCTTCGGTCTTGAAATATACGCTATCATGAAAAAACCTAAAGGCGAATAATTATGAATTGGCTAGAAGCTTTATTATTAGGTATACTACAAGGATTGACAGAGTTCTTGCCTGTCAGCAGCAGCGGACACTTGACCATAGGACAAGAATTATTACACCTTGACACATCTGCTGCCGACAACTTACTGTTCACCGTGACAGTACACGCAGCGACAGTGTTAAGCACCATCGTCATACTTTGGAAAGAGATAGAAGGTCTGTTCAAAGGCACTTTCTTCACAGCTAAATGGAACGACGACAAGACATACGTCGCGAAGATTTTATTATCATGCATTCCTGTCATGATAGTGGGATTGTTCTTCAAAGACCAAGTCGAAGCTATCTTCGGAAGCGGCTTGATGGTAGTAGGATACTGTCTTTTATTGACCGCATTGTTATTGACATTTGCATATTACGCAAAGCCACGTCAGAAAGAGACCATCTCTTACCGCGACGCTTTCATCATCGGATTGGGACAAGCTCTCGCTGTGTTGCCAGGACTCTCACGCTCTGGAACCACCATCGCGACAGGCCTCATCCTCGGAAATAAAAAAGAAAGCATAGCACAGTTCTCTTTCCTTATGGTCTTGATACCTATCTTAGGAGAGACATTCCTAAACATCATCGACATCATCAAAGAGCCAGCATTGCTCGGCGGCATAGGATTCGCACCTTTATTTATAGGATTCCTCGGCGCCTTCATCTCAGGATGTCTTGCATGTAAGTTCATGATTAACTTGGTAAAGAAAGGCAAGTTGATTTATTTCGCAATATATTGTGCCATCATCGGCATCGCAACAATAATTTTCGCTTTGTAATATGTTTCACTTTGAAGAAGGAGAAGTTTTTCTCATTGACAAACCGCTAGACTGGACATCATTCGATGCAGTCAACCTCATACGCGCCGTGATAAAACGTTATCATGGAATAAGAAAAATCAAGGTAGGACACGCCGGAACATTAGACCCTCTGGCAACAGGCCTCTTGGTAATTTGCACCGGAAGAATGACAAAGCAGATCGACAACTTCCAGGCACAGGAGAAAGTGTATACAGGAACATTCTTGTTAGGACAGACAACGCCTAGCTACGACATGGAATGTGAGCCTGACGCATTCTATCCTACCGACGGCATCACTGTGGAGATGATGGAAGAAGCCAGAAAGAAATTCATCGGCGACATCTTGCAAAGACCGCCTAAGTTCTCGGCTATCAAGATCAACGGCAAGCGCGCCTTCGACTATGCACGCTCAGACAAAGAGATAGAGATGAAAGAACGAACAGTGCATATAGAAGACTTCAAACTAGATTACAGCGAATTCCCTAAGATAAACTTCGAAGTGAAATGCAGCAAGGGAACATACATCCGTTCTCTCGCCCACGACTTCGGCAAGGCACTCGGCAACGGAGCCAGCCTCATCTCCTTGAGAAGAACCAAGATCGGCGACTTCGATGTTACAAATGCCAGAGACCTCTTCGAACTCAAGAGAGAGATCCAAGAGACAGGAACAGAATATAGAGAAGAAGTCAACAGTCAAAACAACGAGACAACAGATCAACAAGACAAAACACCGAGATATATTCGATAAAAAATAGAGACGTCACTCCTGTGGCGTCTCAATTTTTTAGTTCAACGGCCAACTGCCAAAAGCTTTAGTATTAAAAAAATAATTCCTAACTCCTAACTCCTAATTCCTAATTTTTATTATCTTTGTCGCTTATTAAAAAAAATCAAAAGTTATAGATATATGAAAGGCTCGTATAAAGAGTATAAAAACTTGAACCTCACAAGCATAGCTAAAGAGGTTCGTAAATACTGGGAAGACAACGACGTTTTCCAAAAGAGTTTAGACAACCGCAAAGATGGCCCTGCTTACGTATTCTTCGAAGGTCCACCTTCAGCAAACGGAACTCCTGGTATCCACCACGTTATGGCTCGTACCATCAAAGACATCTTCTGCCGTTACCAAACATTGAAAGGCAAGAGAGTTTCTCGTAAAGCTGGCTGGGACACTCACGGTCTCCCTGTAGAACTCGGCGTTGAGAAGAAACTCGGCATCACCAAAGAAGACATCGGCGTTAAAATCAGCGTTGATGAATACAACAAGGCTTGCCGCGAAGAAGTCATGAAATATAAAGACTTATGGGACGAACTCACACGTACTATGGGTTACTGGGTCAACCTCGACGATCCTTATATCACATTCACAAACGAATATATCGAGACCTTATGGTATCTCTTATCAGTGATCTACAAGAAAGGTCTCCTCTATAAAGGTTACACAATCCAGCCTTATTCACCAGCTGCTGGTACAGGCTTAAGCTCTCACGAACTTAATATCCCTGGCTGCTACCGCGACGTTAAAGACCTCACATGTACAGCATTGTTCCGCGTTAAAGCTGAACAGACAACAGTAAAGGCTAATCCTTTCGGCGTTGACGTTCCTTTCAACAGCATCCAAATCGCTGCATGGACAACAACACCATGGACCTTGCCTTCAAACACAGCATTGTGCGTCGGCAACAGCATCGACTACAACCTCGTCAAGACTGTCAACCCAACAAGCGGCGAAATCGCTTACTTCGTATTGGCAACACCATTGATGGGCGCATTCTTCCCAAGCGAAGCTGAAAAACCTGCTTTCGAAGACTATAACGTAGGCGACAAGAAACTTCCTTACGAAGTTCTCGGCACATGCAAAGGTAAAGACCTCGTCGGTTTGGAATACGAACAACTCATTCCATGGGTTAACCCAGGCGAAGGCGCATTCCGCGTTATCCACGGCGACTACGTCAGTACAGAAGACGGTACAGGTATCGTTCACATCGCTCCTACCTTCGGTGCAGACGACGACCGCGTAGCAAAACAAAGCGGCATCCCTCCACTCCAAATGATCGACAAAGACGGCAAAGCTCAGCCAATGGTTGACAAAACAGGTAAGTTCTTCCTCATCGAAGACCTCGACGCTGAGTTCGTTAAGAACTGTATGGACGTTGAAGCATATCGTCCTTACGCAGGTCAATACGTCAAGAATGCTTTCGACGCAACAAAGACTGAAAAAGACAAGTCATTAGACGTCGACATCGTCGTCATGTTGAAAGAAGAAGGCAAACTCTTCAAGAGCGAAAAACATACTCACAACTATCCACACTGCTGGCGTACAGACAAACCTGTTCTCTATTATCCATTAGACAGCTGGTTCATCCGCAGCACTGCTTTAAAAGACAGAATGATAGAACTCAACAAGACTATCAACTGGAAACCAGAAGCAACAGGTACAGGCCGTTTCGGCAACTGGCTCGAAAACCTCGTCGACTGGAACTTGTCACGTTCACGTTACTGGGGAACTCCATTGCCAATCTGGAGAACTGAAGACGGCAGCGAAGAAGTATGTATCGGCAGCGTAGCAGAACTCCGCGAAAGAATCAACGAGTCTGTAAAAGCTGGCTTCATGACAGAAAACCCATACGCTTCAGAAGATTATAACAGCTTCGACTTACACAGACCTTATATCGATAACGTAATCCTCGTCTCATCAGACGGAAGAAAGATGTTCCGTGAACCAGACCTCATCGACGTATGGTTCGACTCAGGCGCTATGCCTTACGCACAAATCCACTACATGGGTGAAGAAGGCAAACTCAACGCCGAAACATTCCCAGCTGACTTCATCGCAGAAGGCGTTGACCAAACACGCGGCTGGTTCTTCACATTACACGCTATCGCTACAATGATATCAGACTCTGTCTCTTACAAGACAGTTATTTCTAACGGACTCGTATTGGACAAGAATGGCAACAAGATGTCAAAACGTCTTGGCAATGCTGTCGACCCATTCGAAGCAATAGAAAAATACGGCGCTGACGCAGTACGTTGGTATATGATCACCAACTCACAACCTTGGGATAACCTCAAGTTTGACGAAGAAGGTGTTGACGAAGTACGTCGTAAATTCTTCGGCACATTATATAACACTTACGCATTCTTCGCATTATATGCAAACATCGACAAGTTCGACTTCTCAGAAGCAGAAATCCCTGTTGAAGAACGTCCAGAAATCGACAGATGGATCTTGTCAGAATTGAACTCATTGATTGAAGAAGTAGACAACGACTATCAAAACTACGAGCCAACAAAAGCTGGCCGTGCTATAGCTGAATTCGTTGACGCTCACTTGAGCAACTGGTACGTACGTCTCTCACGCCGTCGTTTCTGGAAGAGCGATGTCACATCAGACAAGACTTCTGCATATCAGACATTATACACATGTTTGAACGTATTGGCTAAGATTTCAAGCCCTATCGCTCCATTCTTCGCAGAACGCTTATACCAAGACTTGAACGCTGCTACAGGTCGCGAGACAGCTGAATCAGTACACCTCACAGACTTCCCTAAAGCAAATCCAGCTCTCATCGACAAGGATTTGGAAGAAAGAATGGAAATGGCTCAACTCGCTTCATCAATGGTATTGTCATTGAGAAAGAAAGCTAACATCCGTGTACGTCAGCCATTATCAAAGATCATGATTCCTGTCAACTCAGAAAAAGAACTCGAACAATTCAAGAAGATCGAGCAACTTATCCTTTCTGAAGTCAACGTCAAGGAAATCGAATATCTCACAGCAGATAAGAACATCTTGGTCAAGAAGGTAAAACCAAACCTCAGAAACTTAGGCCGCCGTTATGGCAAGATGATAAAACAAATCACACAAATGTTCGCTGAGATAGAACAAGAAACTATCAGAACTTTTGAAAACGTCGGTTATCTTGACGTGACATTAGATGGTCAAGAACTCCATTTGGAACTAGATGACGCTATCATCACAACAGAAGATATTCCAGGCTGGGCAGTTGCTACACAAGACGACGCTACAGTGGCATTGGATATCACCATCACTCCAGAATTGGCAGAAGAAGGTTTGGCAAGAGAAATCGTCAACAGAATCCAAAACATGAGAAAAGACGGTGACTTCGAAGTTACAGACCATATCTTATTGACAATAGAAAAGAACGACGATATTAATAATGTTGTTGAAAAGTACAAAGAATACATCTGTTCAGAGACTTTAGCAACATTGAATATGGTTGACAATATCGGTGAAAGCGTTGAAGAATTAGAACTTATTGACAAGATTTCTGTTAAGATTAAAATTAACAAGAATTAAGAAATAAATACTTGTACTATACGATATTTATTATTAACTTTGACGACGATAATTCGGAAAATCAAATAAAATTCGAGATATATGGAAGATTTAAATAATGCTCAAGAAAAAGTCAGATATTCTGACGAAGAACTTGCTGAATTCAAAGAACTGATATTAGAGAAATTGGCAAGAGCACGTAAGGACCTTGAATTGTTGAATGAGAATGTCTCCGGCAAAGGAAATAACGCTGACGACACAGCTCCTACCTTTAAGCTTTTGGAAGAAGGCTCAAGCGTCTTGTCAAAAGAGGAGAACAGCCAGTTGGCAGCACGTCAGTATAAGTACATTCAAAATTTGGAAAACGCGTTGATCCGCATAGAAAACAAGACTTACGGTGTATGTCGTATGACAGGCAAATTGATCCCTAAGGAAAGATTGCGTGCCGTACCACATGCAACCTTAAGTGTTGAGGCTAAATTGGGACAAAAGAAGTAATGAAGAAACCACTGATAGTCGTTTTTCTTGTCTTGCTTATTGACCAGATATCAAAGTTCTGGATTAAGTTGAATATGACAATAGGCGAAAGTTTCTCAGTATTGGGAGATTGGTTTCAGATTTATTTTATAGAAAACAACGGCATGGCTTTTGGCTGGGAGTTCGGGGCGCAATACGGTAAGTTGGCGCTCAGCATCTTCCGGATAATAGCCGTGGCGTTGTTGTTTTATTTCATATACTACCTAAGCAAGAAGAAAACCAAATTCGGACCATTGTTCGGCATATCGCTCATCACAGCTGGTGCCCTTGGCAACATCATCGATGGCATGTTCTACGGCATGATATTCAGCGAAAGCACCTTCTATCAAGTCGCTACTCTCTTCCCAGAGGGCGGCGGTTACGCAGGATTCCTGCAAGGCAAGGTCGTCGATATGCTTTATTTCCCATTGTTCACATTCCCTGAATGGATGCCATTCTTCGGAGGACAGATATTCTTCAGCCCTATCTTCAACATAGCTGATAGTGCGATAACGATAGGATTCCTATACCTCCTGATATTCCAATGGGATTTCTTGAAAAACATTGATAATTTAAATGCTCAGTCTGACTCAGACGAAAACATGCATACTGAAATAAACTAATCATGAGTGAAGAAAAATACGGTCGTATCGTACAGATAATCGGTCCTGTGATTGACGTCGCTTTCGAGGATGAATCACAGCTGCCAAATCTTTTGGACGCTCTTGAGATAGAACGTGCCAATGGCGAGAAACTCATCACCGAGGTACAGCAAGACATCGGAGAGAATACTATGCGTACCATCGCAATGGACTCCACCGACGGATTGCGCAGAGGCATGAAGGTACGCTGTCTGGGCGCTCCTATATCTATGCCTACAGGCGAACAGGTTAAAGGTCGTCTCTTCAACGTCATCGGCGATTCTATCGACGGACTCGAGAAAGTGGAGTCAACAAAACGCAACAGCATCCACCGCGAGCCTCCTAAGTTCGAACAGCTCTCAACAAAACAAGAGGTGCTCTTCACTGGCATCAAGGTCATCGACCTCATCGAGCCTTACGCCAAAGGCGGCAAGATCGGTTTGTTCGGCGGCGCCGGTGTCGGCAAGACCGTTCTCATCATGGAGTTAATCAACAATATCGCCAAGTCATATTCAGGAATGTCAGTCTTCGCTGGCGTCGGAGAACGTACCCGTGAAGGCAACGACTTGTTGAGAGAGATGCTAGAATCTGGCGTCATCAAATATGGCGAAGAATTCATGAAATCGATGGAAGAAGGTCGCTGGGACCTCGACAAGATCGACTACGAAGAACTCAAGAAGTCACAGGCGACTCTCGTCTTCGGCCAGATGAACGAGCCTCCTGGAGCACGCGCACGCGTTGCCTTAAGCGGTCTTACCATGGCGGAATATTTCCGTGACGGCGACGGTGAGACAGAAGGACGCGACATCCTGTTCTTCATCGATAACATCTTCCGTTTCACTCAGGCAGGCTCTGAAGTGTCAGCGCTCCTCGGACGTATGCCTTCTGCTGTAGGTTATCAGCCTACCTTGGCATCAGAGATGGGCTTGATGCAAGAGAGAATCACATCTACAAAGAACGGTTCCATCACCTCAGTGCAGGCAGTATACGTACCTGCCGACGACTTGACAGACCCTGCTCCTGCAACGACATTCGCTCACCTCGACGCTACCACAGTGCTCAGCCGTAAGATATCAGAGCTCGGCATCTATCCTGCTGTCGACCCTCTTGAATCTACATCTAGAATATTGTCGGCCGACATCGTAGGCGAGAAACATTATAACACAGCACAACGCGTGAAGAACATACTTCAACGTTATAAGGAACTTCAAGACATCATCGCCATCTTGGGTATGGACGAGTTGTCAGAAGAAGACAAACTCACCGTGAGCCGTGCTCGTCGCGTGCAACGTTTCTTGTCGCAGCCATTCCATGTCGCAGAACAGTTCACTGGCATGAAAGGCGCGTTCGTAAGCATAGAAGACACCATCAGAGGTTTCAATATGATTATGGACGGTGAAGTCGACCAATATCCTGAAGCCGCCTTCATGATGGTAGGAACCATTGAAGAAGCGATAGAGAAAGGAAAGAGACTCATCAATGAGGAGTTAGGAATTAGGAATTAGGAGTTTTTTACTTTGGCTATTGAACTAAGAACTTTGAACAAGGTCTGTTGTCTGTAGTCCGTAGTCTGTTGACTTAAAAAAATGATATTAGAAATTATAACACCGGAAAAAAATATCTTCACAGGAGAAGTCGACTTGGTGCAGCTGCCAGGTATTGACGGCTTGTTTGAGATATTAAATTTACACGCTCCTATGATTGCGGCTCTCGGCAAAGGGAGAGTGAAAATCGGTATTAACAACGAATATAAATATTTAGAAATTAACGGAGGCGTAGTAGAAGTATTGAATAATAAAATACTTGTGCTTGCTGAATAAAAGTCTATGAGACTATGAGTCTATGAGTCTATAAGCACATACAAACTCATTGACTCATTGACTCATTGACTTATTGACTTATTATAGGTATGATCTGGATCGTAATGCCCATCTTAATTGTTTTGATGTTTTTATTGGGCACTGACTTAAACAAGAAATCTTTTACTGACGTAGCACGTAACCCTCGTGCTGTAATGATAGGAATGCTCGGACAGCTGGTATTATTACCGCTCATAGCTTTCGGTTTGGCTTGGGCTTTAAACTTGCCACCTGTCTATTTCATGGGTATAGTTCTCATCGCCTGTTGCCCAGGTGGCAGCTCTTCCAACGTATTCTCCATGTTGGCAAAAGGCGACGTGGCTTTGTCTGTAACGCTCACCGCTGTCAGCAGCATTGTGACATTATTCACTATTCCTGTCATCATGGAATTCGTAGCACGTTTCGTCTCGGAACAAAGCGGCGTGGAAGTCAACCTTCCTTTCGGCAAGCTCATCGTGCAGAATATCGTACTTCTCTTCGTTCCGCTTTTCATAGGAATCTTATTCAGACATTTCTTCCCTAAGCCCGCGGCTAAAGTAAACCATGTGCTCGGCAAACTCGCTTTCCCTGCGCTTATGACATTAGCCTTGATATTCTTCTTGCAGAACACACAAGCCATCAAGGACAACTTCGCAGTGTTAGGACTCACAATCACAATATTGATATTAGCAGCAATGGGATGCAGTTCATTGCTCTCAAGAATGACAAAATCTGGCACTGCAGTGAGAAGAACCATCATCATTGAAGTAGGAATGCAGAACGCGGCACAGGCTATCGCCATCGCGAGCTCTCCTTTCATATTCAACAGTGCTGAGATGGCGATACCAGCAATCATATATGCACTGCTTATGAATGTGATATTGCTGATTTACGTTGCGGTAGTAAAGAACAAATAAAGATATCAAGTAGAGACGTCACAGTGTGGCGTCTTTTTTTATTCCCAAAGTTCCTGTAGAGACGCGTCAATGATGTAATTTAATTCATAATAAACTCGAAGCATTTTAATCATAGAACATCATTGACACGTCTGTACTTCAAAGTTCAAAGTTCAAGGTTCAAAGTTCAAAGTTCAAAGCTCAAAGCTCAAAGTTCAGAGCTCAGAACCATTTTTTCCGCATTTAATTTTTTAAAAAAAAACATTTGGAATTGTGAAATAAAAAATCGATTTTTGGTGGCATAAAACAACAAACAGTTAACAACTATTTTTTACTATCTAACTAAAAATTTTAGGTTATGTTAAAAAAGACCACCACCCTTTTGCTCTGTGTACTCTTATCCTCATTTTCCTTTGCACAGAACAACGAAATCAATGTCATCAATCCTGAAACTATTGTCTACGACTGGGAATTCAACGTCACTCCCGACGGCACAGTCTTGACCGGATGGAACGGTCCCGGCTCTGATGGCAAAGGCATTGCAACCTATTTCAACATTCACGACAACGAAGGCAACTGCAAACTCTCTGATGGCGTCATGCTCGTTGATGAATTAGATTCCAAGCTTTACACTACTGCCAAGCAGCTGTCGCTTTTAGACAGAAACAACAACACTATCATTGCTTATCAAACTCTCGACAATGCTGTCAATGCAGGTATTGACAACAACACCAATGAAAATTATCGTTTATACAAAGTCTCTCCAGAAGGAGAAATGCTTTGGGGAGAAAAAGGCATAGACCTCAACAGAGGCAAATATTCAGAAGCAACACAGGGCTGTCTTTCTATGGTACAAATAGAAGATGGCTCTTTTTTTATCGCCTGGGTTGAATATGTATGGTCTGGCGACTATGAAGTGGGTACCATTCTTTTAGACCGTATCGGTCCTAATGGAGAAAGACTCTGGGAAGAAGCATTGGTATTCGGTGATGGTACTACACCAATGACATTCCCTTATCTCGTCAACGCTGGCAACAACCAAATCATCATGGTCTATGCAAAAGGATCTGGTCAGGAATTATACGCCAAGAAATTCGACTTCGACGGCTCTGAAGTATGGAGCGACGACACAAGAATATACAGAGGCGGTTTCGGTTCTATTCCAATCTGGACATTCTTGAAAGTGCAGTCTGACGGTGAAGGCGGCGTCTTCGTAGGCTGGTATGACGACCGTAACAACACAAACTACGAAAGAACATACGTAGCACATATCTTAGGCGACGGCAAACACGGATTCGCATCAGGCGAAGGCGGTGAGGCAATTGGATACACAGAAGGTATGCGCAGCTTCTCTCCTTCAATCTATTATGACAAAGCAAACCAACATGTATATGTTCTCAGACGCGAGACTACTTATGGCGGCAGCCATTGCAGAATCATGCTCCAAAAACTTTCCATGTCTGGAGAATTGCTCTGGGATACAGAAGGGGTGGAAGTATATCCTACAGAAGATATCGACATTAACTTAGGATACGAAAGCCTCAGCGACGACGGCGAAGGCAACATCGCTGTATTCTTCATGAGAAACGACAAGACTTCTGATGAAAACAGAGTATCTAATATATTCACAAAAGTCAGCAAGGAAGACGGCGCTCCAGCTTTTGAAAGTCCAGTCATCTTCTCTCCATCAAACGACAACCGTTCAAATATGAAGGTCAGCCAGCTCATCGATAACGAATATTGGGTAGCTATGTGGGAAGACAAACGTATGCTTGCTGGCGACAACCCTAATGTTGATCCAACAGAACTTCCTAACAGATTATATATGCAACGTGTCTATAAAGACGGACATGTCGATGAAGGCGAAGATGACGGCAAAGTAAGCACCAAACCTCAAAACAAGAAGATCTTATTGGAAGAATTCACAGGCATACACTGCGGCAACTGTCCTGACGGTCATGCCATGGCAAAGAAACTTCATACAGCAAAACCTGAAGATGTATTTATCATCGCTGTACATGCTGGTCATTACTCTGAACCATCACCAGATCAGGCCGACCTCCGCACAGAAGACGGCATCGAAATACACAATTTCTACCCTATCTCTGGATATCCTTCCGGCATGATAAACCGCACAAAATATGAAGGCGACTATGTCATCAGCAGATCTTTATGGTCAAGACATGCTAAAGGCATCAACACAGAGACAGCTCCTGTGAATTTAATGATCAATTGCGAATATGACGACTTCTACGAGGAAATCTATATCACAGTGGATGGTTATTGGGTTGAAGACTCTCCAAGCGATTCAGCGAGATTATCGATAGCTCTTTTACAAAACAACATACAGGCTTATCAGTCAGGCAGCGGCGTAGGTGATGAATATATGCACCAACATGTCTTGCGCGACTATATCACTGACGTCTTCGGCGACATAATCACAACAAGTAAAAAAGGTGAATATTTCACAGCTACATACACATACGCGCTCCCAGAAGACTACAGAGGCGTGGTAGTAGTGCCAGAACAATTAGAACTCATCGCTTTCGTAACAGAAAACGAGTCTAACATCCTCAACGTCGCAGGCAAGAAACTCTCACATCCTTCATTCGAACTCCCAATGGAAGCAGAGATATCCGAACCTAAGATTCCAATCGGAAGAAACTACGCTTATTCATTCTTGGAAATGTATCTCGAAAACAAATCAATCACTCCAATAACTTCTGCATCATTCGACGTTGAACTCAACGGAACAGTAAAACAAGTAGAATGGACTGGCAATGTGCCTTCTTTGTCAATGGAGTTGATATCTATTCCTATCGACTGGACAGCACAGACTGACGACAACGAATGGAAAGTGACATTGACCGCCATCAACGGCACCACATATAAAGGAAATAAGATCAAAGGAACTTTCGGTGAGATAGTACAAGCACCTACAGAGTTGATTGTAAAGATAAAGACCGACAGTTATTCCAATGACAACCGTTTCATGATTAAGGATGCCAACGGTAATATAGTCGAAGAATTCAAAGGATTCACCAATGGAACTGCGGAAGAAAAAGTATTTGAGGTAACACTCGAGGGAGGAATGACTTACTGCATCGAAGTCACTGACATCTGGGGCGACGGCATCAAGACACCTCGCGGATATATCAAGATTTACGATACCGACAACAGTCTCGTGACACAGAACCTTGAAATATCAGACTTCGGATGGAGAACTTTCATCAACGTCATAGAAAACACAAATGAAGAAGAGGAAGATGACAACACAAATGTCAACGAAATTGAACATAATGAAATTAACATTGTTTATACAAATGATAAAATAAACATTAACAATTGCCAAGACTTCAAGGTCAACATTTATGACATGTCAGGAAGATGCCTCATGAGTCGCGAAAACGAAAACAGCATCTCCACTGAAGTATTAGGCAACGGAGTTTATATCGTCAATATAATTACATCAAATTCAAATAAAACATTCAAAATAACTAAATAATTACGCTTATGAAAAAGATATTTACACTTTTATTAGCATTAGTTACAATCATCAATGCTTATGGACAATGGACAGAACAGCCTATCTCTATTGTCACAGATGGAACATCTATGTACAACAACGAGGCTATCGTTGGAGAAGATGGTACCACATATTTCTTGTATTATCATCCTAACCTCAAAGAAGCCGTTGACGAATACGACACCGATAACGTAATCTATGAATATCGCCTTCAAGCCATAGACAAAAATGGTGAAAGAAAATTCGGCGACTTAGGCATTCTGATTTCAGATTATGCAAACCGTTCATATTGCGTTGTAAACAATTACCTTTACATTGACAAAGACGGTAATATCATCGTTGCTGTATCTGACGCCCGCGACTGTGAAGATGGCAAAACATTCATGGGATTATACGTCTATAAGGTATCTCCAGAAGGCGAAATGCTTTGGGATGAAAACGGCATCACTCTTGACTGGGACACAGAAATCATCGCTGCAACAAAAATCATCGGTCTTCCTGACGGCAGTTACGTATTCGGATGGATGCGCGCAAACGCTCTCGGAGCAATGACAATGACTATCAAGCTCCAAAGATTGTCATCCGACGGTGAGGCACAATGGGGCGCTAACGAAGTATGCTTGACTTCAGAAACTGTCACATATCAATATCCATATTTGGTTGACGCAGGCATGAACCAGTTTATCCTCGTCTATGCTAAAGGTGGTGCACAAGACATCTACGCACGTAAGATCGACTTCGACGGCACCTCTGTATGGAGCGAAGACGCACGCGTATATCGCGGCGGCTGGGGCGGCATCCCAATCTGGACTCTCCTCGACATCCAACCTTCTGGCGACGGCGGCGTTATCGTAGGCTGGAACGACGACAGAAACTACACCAACATAGAGTCTGCTTATATCTCATACGTCACAGGTGACGGCAAGATCGGCTTTTTAGGAGCATCAGACGAAGGAGATGTTAAATTAAGCTATAGCGACTGGAAACAATACAACTGTAAAGTCAAGGCCGACCCTGCAGGCGACGGTTTCCTCGCATTCTTCAGAGAAGCAGACGGCAGCCAAAACTGGCAACATATGATTGTCCAAAAAGTATCTAAACAAGGTGAGTTGCTCTTCGGTGACGATGGAATCCAACTATCAGACTTTGAACAAGTAGCATTCGGATACAACTCAATACAAATTGGCAATGAAAACGAAGCTGCATTTTTCTATATGAAACAGAACTCAGGTTGGGGCGACGTTGATGCCATTTACGCTACCATCGATACAAAAGCCGGCGAAATCACAGGCAGAACAAAATTGACAAAGACTACTATGGAACGTTCAGGCTTGACAACTCATATCTGCGAACAAGAAGGATTCTGGGTCGCTAAATGGCAAGAAAGCTATAAAGACGAAGGAAACGTGACAAGAGAACGCCACGTGCTCCAACGCATCGACTTTATAACAAACGACGAAAACGAAGATGACAATGGAAACGATACAACAAGCATCGAAAAAACAACATTAGCATTCGATAAATTCTTCCATTCTAATGGCCAGTTCATGATCAACGTATCAAAAGACGAACAAGCTCAAATCGAAATCTTCGACCTCGTAGGAAGAAAAGTAAGCAATATATATAATGTAGAACTCAAAGCCGGTCAAAACGCTATCAACTGGCATGGAGAATCTGGCGTATATATCGCTAAGTTATCTACAAAGAAT
>JAFYUH010000059.1 GCA_017549605.1 Bacteroidales bacterium | reverse complement strand
GCTTATTTTCACGCTGCAAACTTAGAGTCTCTACAAATTGACGACAGGCAATTTTCCATTTTCAGCTGAGGCAACATTCTGAACTCTGAACCTTGAACTAAGAACCTTGAACTCTGAACTTTGAACTCTGAACCTTGAACTAAGAACCTCGGTGACTCGGTGACTTGGCGACTTGGTGTCTCAGTGACTTAAAAAAAGGCACGACAGAGTTTTTTCTGTCGTGCCTTCAGCACTCTGATTTATTTGGTATTTCTTCTTTGCAGGGATTCCGCACTGCGTGCTTCATCACCTGTCTGGAAACTGCCGTTCCTTCGGAACTTTTGAAAATTCCTCAAATCCTCATACTATCAGATCCTCATACCCTTAAATCCCTTAACATCCCGATGTCTTAACAAGCCGCACGTCCGTGCGACTCTACACGAAATTACAGCATAAAAAGACGCTGCTATATTATAAATGAATCTCATGTAGAGACATACGGACGTATGTCTTGAAAAACAAAAACGTGTTAAACAAACATTGCGTCTCTACAAATTGACGACAACCAATTTTCCATTTTCAATTCGTTCGTCCCTCACTCGCTTGCTTCACTCCATCAATGACGCTCGATTTTTGCTTAAGACAATTTCCAGATTTATGTGTTAATCCTGAGATAGAGAAAGGCGCAGCCCGAGAATGCCGCTGCTGCCGCCCGGGATGCCGGCGTTACGATTCGATACTCGGCAGATCCCCGCGTCGTTGCCCCAGCCGCCGCCACGGATCACGCGGCTAGGGCCCGATGATGGACCTGTAGGATTGGTCTGTGAACCGCTGCTATAGCTTCCATACCAGTCCTGACACCATTCCCAAACATTGCCGCTCATGTCGTATATGCCTAATTCGTTTGCTTGCTTTGTCTTTACGTCATGTGTTCTTGAACTGCTGTTACTTGCGTACCATGCAACATTGTCTATGGTATTGCTTCCGCTGTATTTGTAGCCTTTAGACTTGTTTCCTCCTCTTGCTGCATATTCCCACTCCGCTTCTGTTGGAAGTCTGAAGTTCTTGCCTGTTAATTGGTTCAGTTTTGTTATGAATTCCTGACAGTCGTTCCAAGAAACATATTCTACAGGTCTTTGAGGATAACCGCTGTAATAGCTTGGGTTGCTACCCATAACAGCCTCCCAGAGTTCTTGCGTCACCTCTGTCTCGCCAATATAATAGCTGCTCAATGTAACATCATGCACTGGAGATTCATCAGATTCTGCATCGCTGCCTTGTTCTGAGGTCGCTCCCATTTGGAAGGTGCCACCTTCAACGGCTATCATAGTAAAGGAAACTCCGTTAACATTAAAGGTTTGGTTTGTTCCCCAATCCCCGTCCCCATCTCCCGATAATGTCACAAAACTCTTCACTTCTCCATAACTCGTTCCTTTTTCATTAGTAGCATAAGCTCTTACGTAATATGTGGTGTTCGATTTTAAGTTTGTCAAAGATGATGTGAAGCTTCCTGTTCCCATACCATCGCTGCTTTCCTCGCTATAGAGATTGTTTATCTTAGGTTCAGATGTCTCGCTCCAGCAGACGCCTCGCGCTATAACTGTACCACCACCATCTGATGTAACATTACCACCGCAAATAGCTGAATTTTCAGTTATATTCGTTACAGAATTTGTAGTTACCGTTGGCAATACAATTTCAGGTTGTTCTGGCTCTTCTGGTTCCTCTGGCTCTTCCGGTTGTTCTCCTGTTGTCACAAAACTCTTCTCGTTTCCGTAAAGCACTCCGAAATCTGTTACGATATATGTCCTGACATAATATTTCGTGCCACTTGTCAAATTTGTAAGATTATATGAAAAGCCAGTAGTGCCAGTACCACTACTGCTTCCATTATTATTATGTGATCCAGATATTGTAGGATTAGGATTTTTACTCCAGCAGAAACCTCTCTCCTTTATCTTGTTAGCCGCATCATTGTTTGTCACGCTGCCGCTAAGAACTGCCGAACTCTTGGTAATGCCGCCAACATCTTTTGTAACGACAATAGGTTTACCCACAGTCTTGAAGCTTTCCTTCTCGCTCTTAACCTGTGTATATCCGTTATCGTATTCATAACAATAATAATATGTAACGCCATCTTTCAAGTCTTTAACATCTACACTAAAGGCCTCATCATCCAAAGTACATTCATACACCTTCGCAGCGCTCAAATCTTCCTTCTCTGAGAGATACAATTTCATAGATTCCAATGCCAACGGATAAGAATACTCACCGCTCATCTTCATATAGTCCCAGCCTATCTTGATGTCAACGCCATTCATCTCCACCCTGCTCGCCTCCAGAACATCGTCTTTCTTACAACCAATGAAGAATCCTAATATCAAACCTATTATCAATAACGCTCTTTTCATATCTTTATATTTTAAGTCAACGGACAACAGACAACCGTCAACAGTCTTTGTCCATTTTTTATTTCTTTCTGAGTTTCTGAATTTCTAAGTTTTTAATCTTCAAAACTACCATCCCAATCCAACACCCACTTTCACTTCCATCATCTTGAAGTTCGTAGTAACAGCATCGAGGCTTATCGCCATGCCACCTACTCGGAACATCAAACCTGCGGAGAGGTCAATGCCTTTATATGTATTGGCAGGATATTCAACATATTCACCAAAAATTGTTTCTGCAGCTCTTATTCTCATTCCATAACCAGCGCCAAGTTTAAGATATACTGGCTCGCCAAGACGCATCATAAAACCAGCAATAGCCGATAATCGTGTAGTCTTGCTGTTGCCCGTTATCGCAACTTCATCGAAAGGTTTGTCAACGACATCAAATCCAGTGAAATCGAAGTTAGACATCGCACTGACGAACCAGCCGGTCTTTCCTGCAGAACCGAAACTGATTCCGTATGACAGCTGCGGAGCAATAGAATATGCTGCGTTTAAAGTAACGAAACTGTATTTATCATTAGAAGATTTCGGTTTTGAAACCATCTCTGTTTTAGGTTTCACTTCTTTAGCTTTTGGTTCCATAACTTTTACGTTATTGCCAGTATTGGCAACATTTTGATTCTGGCTATTTGTACTTGCCAAAGTCTCCTTCAAGTTCAAGGTCTCGCCTTCTGCAATAGTGATAGTTTTCTTCAATACGGCATAACCTTGCTTAACTAATTTCAGTTCATGATTACCCACGAGCAAGTCTGTGATAATCTTAGGAGTCTGTCCATGATGTTTGCCGTCGATATAAATCTCAGCGCGCATAGGATCTGAGTTCACATTCAAGAAACCGCATATCGCTCTAGGCGCATCGATAGTTATCGTAACGTCTTCACCCAAGACGATATTAACGTTTTTACTGCTAGTCTCATGCGATGCCTTTCTTGCCTCCACATAATGAGTACCTTCAGGCAGACGTCCTTTCCATGTTCCTTTTCCTTTATATTCGTTATCTAAATATATATCAGACTCTGCATCTGTGTTAATCGTCACATTGACGAAATTCGGCGTCATATTCAACACCGCCTTGGTCGTCTGTCCGTCCACGATAGTGAATTTCTGTTCCGCCTGCTTATACATCTCCTTCACGACCTTCACTGTATATTCGCCGCTCGCAAGCTTATCTGTTTTAAAAGGAGTCTTTCCTACACGTTCATTGTTAACATATACTATAGCTCCATTTTCAGGACGAGTTTCAATATCAAGGAATCCGTATGCTGGGCGCATCGTTCTCTCAATAACAGCAGCATCGCCGTCAGTTATGCTCACGCTTCCGCTTTCGGTATGATAATATTTACATTCAATCCTCCATGTGTGCGTCGTTCCTATGCTTAATGTCTTTGACACCTCGCCATCGCCAACATATTCATCGTCTATGAAAATCTCGGCATTCTCCTGATCTGAAGAAATGATAAGATAATTGATATTAGGTTTCTCCGGTCCTTGGTAAGCGTTAGGATTTATATACTGCAACACCATCTCGTAAACGCAATAGTCACACAATTCTTCTGGAAGGTAATATTTATACGTTCCATAATCAGGATGTCTTATATCGATGAATGTAGCAGCGTCTGCCGAGATGTATATCCACATTGAGCCAGTCTTAGGTTTCTTTATAATCTGCGTTGCTCTGTTACCAACGAACACCAGACGCATCCTCTCCTGTTCCGGAATATTCTCCGTCGAAATCTTTATCAATGCCATTGGCAAGTCGTTGCCGTCGGTATATTCCGCTTTATTATCGATAACGCCACCAGGCACATACTTAAAAGAACCCTCCTTAACCTGAAGTTGAGAAAATGCGTTTAAAGATATTAATGTAAATATTACAAGTAAAATTCTCTTCATAAAACAAATAGGATTGAAAAGTACAAAGTTAAACAAAATCAACATATAGAACCCAATTGTAAATTTATTTTATGAAAAAAATTCATTTTAAGTTAATATTTATTCACATATCATTTTTTACTGAATTTTTATGCTTTAAAATGTTGACAATTCTTCATTTTGATTTAAATTTGCAAGAGTTACAAACGGGTTAATGGCTAAAGGCTAAAGGCTAAAGGCTAAAGACTAAGGGCTAAGGGCTAAGGGTTTCTGAATTTTTGATTTTTTGAGATTTTAAAAAAGTGGTACTGACACGAAACATATTGCAACAATACTGGGGTTATCCTTCTTTCCGTCCGATGCAGGAAGACATAGTGGATGCCGTTGTCAATGGCAACGACACCTTGGCATTGCTTCCTACAGGCGGCGGCAAGTCGATATGTTTTCAGGTTCCTGCCATGGCGATGGATGGCGTTTGTATCGTGATAACGCCGCTCATCTCTCTCATGAAAGACCAGGTGATGCACCTGAAGAAAATAGGCATCGCCGCAGCAGCCATATTCTCGGGCATGCATTACAATGAAATAGAGATTGCCTATAACCAGGCGGCTTTCGGGATGCTTAAATTCCTTTACGTCTCGCCTGAACGTCTTATGACGGATGCTTTCATCGAGGCCTTGAAAAAGATGAAGGTGTGTCTGCTCGCCGTCGATGAGTCGCACTGTATCTCACAATGGGGCTACGACTTCCGCCCTCCTTATCTTAAGATTGCTGAGATAAGACAATATATCCCACACACTCCGGTGCTGGCTCTTACCGCAACAGCGACGCCGCAGGTCGTGGAAGACATACAATATCGTCTTGGCTTCAAGAAAAACAACGTATTCCAAACGAGTTACGAGCGTAAGAACGTGACATATAACGTAATTCATGAGGCCGACAAATTCGGACTTATGTACCGTCTTCTGCAGAAGATGAAAAGCGGAAGCGGCATCGTCTACGTAAGAAGTCGCAAGCGTACCAAGATCATCGCCGACTGGCTGCAGTCGGTCGGGATAAGCGCGTCATTCTATCATGCAGGCCTCGACGCCAAGACCCGCGACTATCGACAGCAGATGTGGATGGACGGAAAGATTAAAGTCATTGTGGCGACCAACGCCTTCGGCATGGGCATCGACAAACCGGATGTGAGACTTGTCATCCACCTTGACTTACCAGACAGCCTTGAGGCTTATTTCCAAGAGGCTGGTCGTGCTGGCCGCGACCTTCAGCCATCAGAGGCGTTCTTGCTGGTAGCGGACACCGACATAAACAAACTTAAAGAAAACCTCGACAGTTCTTATCCTGAACTAGATAAGATCAGAACGATATACAATGCCATCGGCAACTATCTCCAGATTCCTATAGGCGCTGGAGAGAACCAGACTTACGACTTCAACATCGATGCTTTCATTCAATATTACAACTTCTCTCTGCTTGAAGTTTATAATGCCATAAGACTTATTGAAAGAGAAGGTTATTTCGTGACATCCGAAGCACTCAACACTCCGTCGAAAGTTCACATCAGAGCCGGCAGAGAAGACTTATATCGTTTCCAGATTGAATATAAGGAATATGACACTCTCATCAAATATATGTTAAGAAGCCTTCCTGGTGTCTTGAGCGACTTCGTGAACATCAGAGAAGAAATGATATCACAGAAGACAGGACTGCCAATCGATGTCATCAACAAGCAGCTCGCAAACCTGGATCGTCTTAACTTCTTGAATTATATTCCTCGTAACGACAAACCTCAGATCCAGTTTCTGACTCCAAGAATAGACACTAGATATTTCTCTTTGTCTAATGAAATTTATAGAAATAGAAAAGATGATGCGAACAAACGCATTCAGGCAGTAATAGACTTTGTCAATAATAACGAAGATTGCAGAAGCGTACAGCTCTTGAGATATTTCGGAGAAGATATCAAAAAGACTTGCGGCAAGTGTGACGTCTGCTCATCAAAGAACAAGATGACTGTCAGCGAAGAGGAATACAAGGCGATCAGCGAAACCATCATCAACGAATTAAAAGACAACGAAGCCGACGTCCATGAAATACTAAACGCTTCAAAAGACTATCACGAAGAAAAAGTCATGACTGTCATCAAGTGGATGCTCGATAACAACATCATCAGACAAGATGAAGAAGGGATGTTGAAACTCTGAGCTCTGAACTCCTAACTCCTAACTCCTAACTCCTAATTCCTAATTCCTAATTCCTAACTAAAAAAAAGACGCTTCAATGTGTGTTTATTCTAAAGGAATCATTGAAACGTCTCTACTTAGTGACTTGGAGTCTCGGTGACTCGGTGTCTTATTTATAATTCTTTATATACTCTAACGCCGCGTCGAGCTGACCTTTGATACCAGCGTCTCTTGTAAGAACTTCTTTATTAGGTGTGAAGCCCACTCCTTCTGGAACGAAACCTTCATGAGTTTGGATTTCGTAAGTTGAAGTATATACATAATGTTTTTCTCTTTCTATATCACCGAAAGGACCGCCATATGTATAATCGATAGCATCTGACAAGAGAGGTCCTGTAGCGCCGTATGTGCGTTCGCCGATAACATAACCTGTTGGCAACTGTGAGATGTTGTAAGTTGTTATCTCGCCCATGCTAATTGAATAGATATTAGACAATACTACGTATGGAATATTCTCTGCTGCCAAGTCGCGGTTTGTTGTTGAAGGTGCGATTGTCACAGGTGACCATACTGAATGTTCAAGTCTGCCTGGACCTTCTTTATAACGTGTTGATATAACAGCGTGATCTTTCTTAATGAATGGAGAAACAACATGATTCAAGTCTGAGAGGTAACCGCCGTTATTGCAACGGTTGTCGAGGATGACGCCAGCCAATTTGTTCTTAGGTGTCTTTATCGCTGCGTTCTTCCATTTGTCGATCAACTGAGCTGCTTTGTAATATGGTGATGATGTGTTGTTCAAGCCTGACATTATAACGCTCATCTTATATCCATTCTGCCAGAGATATGGAATCAATCTTCCATCAGGAAGTTCAAATAAGAGATAACATACTGTCACCTGAACGTCATCGGTATTGACTTTTTCATAACCGCTAAATGAAATCTTATAAGATGAGTTAGAACCTGATGCCAAGTTTTTATTGAACTGGCTTAACTCGCTAGAAAGAGCATGACTATCTTTATAATAATAATCTCTTGTTTTGATTTCATTGTTTGCAGGGTTGACGCTTACCACGTTATCCCAGCTATTTGAATACATATTCTTAACTTGAATCAACATGTGATGATCTCTAAGTCCACCCATTGCATCATCATATAAAGCCTGTAACTCTTTTGTTGAAACACTATTGCCAGCTGCGATACGCAAGTCTAAAGCTTCAAACTGTGGCATATATTTTTCATATACAGCGTCCCAGTCTGTCTCATCAACATCCCAGAACACATAACCTGTGTTGATGTTATTCCACAAAACATCAAATTGCTCTGCATAATTACTATAAGCTAAATTTGAAGTCTCGCCTATATAAGGAACATAATCAGGAGTTTTTCTACAAGAACCGAATGTCAGCGCAATTACTGCTAATATTATCAATGATATTTTACGCATGATTATTATAATTTATATATTACACCTAATGTTAATGAAGCTGTGTTGTTGTAACGAGGATCAGCTGACACCTTGCTTATCTTCATATAACTAACCAAGTCGTAATAGAGCAAAGCATCCAATTCCAATGAGATTTTGTCTGACAATTCACAGCTCAATCCAGGACCAGCGACGACACCGGCGACAAGACGATTATGATATTCATTGAACTCCATTGGCTCGTCAAATGGTCTCACCTTGTCATAAATATCAAAAGTATTGCCGCTGACATTAGCCTTCATCCAATAGCTCACGTATCCACCCATTATAAAATGTCCACGCACTTTTGTACCACCGAATGTGAAATCTGCCATAACAGGAACTGTGAGGTATTGGTTATTATAATCTGTATAAATTCCTTTGACAGCATTCAAATTACGTTTCATGGTATGAGAACGTGACAACATCTCGATATTAGCTCTCATAGCGAACCATTCGTTAACCTGATAGCTCAATACAAGACCCAAATCGAGGCCATTTTTAGAATGATATGTCTCATCGACACGACCCGCATTAGAACGAGTGACAGAATTAAAATCGAGGCCTCCCTTCAATCCAATTCCCAACTGCGCATTTGCATTTATAGCAAGTGCAACGAAAAACACTAAAATAAATGATTTAACTTTGTTCATAATTTCTCTTTTTATGCGTTGCAAATTTAAGAAATTAACAAATAAAAAAAAGACCGCCGAAGCGATCTTTTAACTTTTTTATAAACGTCTTAGAGACTATTTACGAGTTCAGCACCTGCTTTGAATTTAACGACTGTCTTTTCTGCAATCATTATCTCTTTTCCAGTTTGTGGGTTGCGACCCTTTCTTGCAGGATGCTTTGTTGTTGAAAATGTACCGAAACCTACTAATGATATACGTTCACCTTTTTGTAATGCCTCTGCTGATGCTTCCATGAATGCTTCGAGTGCTTTTTTAGCATCTACCTTTGTCATACCTGCCTTTTCAGCTATGACATTTACTAATTCTGCCTTGTTCATACTAATTCTATTTTGATTAAAATACAACTTAAAATTATTAAGTAACAATAACTTAATAAATCTCGCTTACAAATCTAATTATTAATTATTATAAAAACAAATATTTTTTCAAGAAAATTTATTTGAACACAAAATTTTAAAAAACGTATCTGTCGTCATTTCTCGAAACGCTTGTATTTACTAAAAAACACAGAAATCAGACGTATTTTACATTCGATTAAAAAAGACCATTTATACATAAAAAAAAGCATATAAAAAAAGGAACTGACCTTATAATAATAAAATCAGTTCCTCATTTTAACGAAAAAATTTCGTCATTTATATCACTTTCCACTCACCTTCGAGTCGAGTTCCTCTCAAGAAATCCGCTATAGGCATTGCCTTCTTGCCAGCCTGCTGAATGACTTTTATTGAAATATTATTATCACACAACACTACATCCAAATAAGACTTGCCGTCAGTCTTTATCTTATACATCTGTGTGTCCTCAGACTTATTTTCTTTCAATGCGACTTCAAATATCTTGATGTCTATTGTCTCTCCGTTTTCAGAAATGAATTGTGTATGCGCTGCTGGATATGGCGACAATCCTCTGATGAAGTCATATATCGACTTGGCATCTTTTGTCCAATCGACTTTACAGTCTTCCTTGAAGATCTTTGGAGCTGGTTTCAACTGAAGGTTGTCTCTCTCAATGATAGAAGCCTGTGACTGTGAATGTACCTTTCCTTCCTCTATCATCTTTATAGTCTCAACCACGACTTTATTTCCAAGCAACATCAGCTTATCGTGGAGAGTTCCAGCTGTCTCGTCATCTTCCACAACGACTTTTTCCTGTTTGATAATTTCACCTGTATCGATTTCCTTGTCAAGGAGGAATGTTGTGAGACCAGTTTCCTTTTCACCATTGATGATAGCGTGATTGATAGGAGCAGCTCCTCTATATTGAGGCAGCAATGATGCATGAAGGTTAAAGGTTCCCTTTGGAGGCATGCTCCACACTACTTCAGGCAACATTCTGAAAGCCACCACCACAAAAAGATCTGCATTATATGAAGACAGCTCATCTATGAATTCCTGTGACTTCAAGCTCACTGGCTGCAATATTGGCAAATCATATTTCAAAGCTGTCAATTTAACGTCAGAACTTTGAATCTTCTTGCCTCTTCCTGCAGGTTTATCTGGGACTGTAACAACAGCAGCCACTTCGTAACCTGCTGATATTATTGCTTCCAATTGCGATGACGCAAACTCAGGCGTACCAAAATATACTATCTTCATACTTTTTCTTATTTTCTGCAAAAATAAGAAAAGACTACGGACCACGGACTACAGACTACAGATTTTTTTAAACAATATTAATAAAAAAACACCCGACTCTTTCGAATCGGGTGTCTCAGTTATTTTGTCTTTAATTAATTCATTTCAGCTTGTGCTCTTGCGATGTTCTTTTCAATGCTGAAGCCTTCATTGCTGTTAGGATAGTCAGCTTTGATTCTGTTGTAAGCAGCGATAGCTTTTGCATAGTCACCTGCCATTTCGTAAGCCATACCTGCTCTGAGCAAGTACATTGGTGAAGTGAAGCTGTTAGCTGATTTCAATGCAGCGTTTTCGTAGCATTTAGCAGCTTCTGCAACATTGTTTAATTCCATATGAGCATCTGCTAAAGCGCCTAATGCCAAAGATGAAACTAAAACATCTTTACCTTTATATGATTTGAGATACTCAACAGCTTTGTTGAAGTCGCCTGTATTGAGGCAGCATACACCTGCGTAGTATTTTGCCAAGTTAGCTGTTTTTGTGCCACCGAAATCGTTGATAACATCTACAAAACCGAGATAGTTGCCATCACCATTCAATGCTGTTGCGAAATTGTCATTTTCAAAATACTGTTCTGCACGATAAATTGCAACTTGAGCATTTTTTTCACGTGGTTCTAAATAATACTTCTTAACGCCAAAGAAAGCAAGAACTGCTACAACCATTATTGCTAATACAACAACGATAGCTTTTTGATTATCAATAACAAATTGTTCTGCTTTTGTCAAAGTTGTCTCAATTGATTCGAGGCGTTCATCACCTTCATTCTTAACATTTTGTTTTGCCATATCAAATTTATTTTTTAGAACTGCAAATTTAGTTTTTTTATCTGAAAAAACAACAAAAAAAATAAATATATTTGCTCAATTATTTTCAACAAGAAAAACTTAAAAGCAATAGTATCCCCACATTATATATTAATGTAGGAATCAAGAATTTAATAATATAAAAAACGAATCTATAATGTCACCAAAAGATCAGGAATTATATAAGTTTTTACAACAATTCACCACAGAAGAGAGAAAAAAACGTTTTGAAGAAGTGCTCAACTATAGAACTCGCCACGTGACTATAGTCTTGGAAGACATCTATCAATCACACAATGCGAGCGCTGTTTTGAGAAGCTGCGACATCAACGGCATACAAGACATACACGTCATCGAAAACCGTTGGGTTTATAATGTTAACCCAGACATCGTCGTTGGCAGCGTAAAATGGCTAGACCTTAAAAAATATAACGAGAACGACTTCAACACTCCTGAAGCTTTTGACAATCTTCATAAAAAGGGATATAAAATCGTCGCCACATGCCCTCATCAAGACGACTTCACTCCTGATGAACTTCCTTTGGACGAACCTGTAGCGATTGTTTTCGGAACTGAAAAGACCGGTCTCAGCCAATATGCTTTGGAAAATGCTGATATGTATGTAAAGATTCCGATGTTTGGTTTCACAGAAAGCTATAACATCAGTGTTTCAGCAGCTTTGATGATGTACACCTTAATGCAACGTTTGCATAACAGCAACATCGACTGGCACCTGACAGAAGAAGAAAAAGACGAATTGAGATTAGACTGGAGCAAGAAAAGCATCAGACGCTTCTGGGATTTCGAGCAGAAATTCAGAGAAATGCACCCTGAGTTTTATAAATAGGATTTGAGGGTATGAGGTGATGAGGATTTGAGTTTTTTTTAATTCCTCAGTTCCTCATACCCTTAGTTCCTCGAGTCCTTTATTACTCTATAAACAAGTTCCTCTCCTGCTCTAGCGAGTTTCATTCTTTCGCGTTTCGTTTCATCGAGTTCGAAATAGAGTCTGTCGGCATCGACTGTAAATCCGGCTTTGCGCAGAATCTCTGCATAGTCGCGGCCGAATTGTCTTACGTGATCATATTGTCCGAAGAGACGCTCGCGTTCTTTAGGATCTGTGATGGTTGGATCTTCAAAAGTATCGACATTTGGATTTATAGGCACCATCAATATCGCCCAGCCTTGTGGTTTTAAGATTCTCTTTATTTCAGAAAAAGCCTTGTCGACATTGTCAACATGTTCCAAAACGTGATTACAGATAACAACATCGTATGTGTCATCTGGCAAATCGATATTTGTAACGTCAATATGCAAGTCCGCTATCGGCGAATCCAAGTCGGCTGTTGTATAATCCAAATTCTTCAGGCTCTTGAATTTCTTCAAGAACGGCTGCTCAGGAGCAAAATGCAGCACCTTTAACTCATCTGTAAAAAATCCAGTCTTCTCTTTAAGATACAGCCATAACAAACGATGGCGTTCCAACGACAAACAGCTAGGACACAAACGGTTATCCATCGCCGCACCATAACCGTAAGGAAGAAATTTACGGAAATGCTTTCCGCATACAGGACATTCCACCTTATTTCCCCAATAGAACGGCCTTATCAGAATGCTAAACAAATAGCTGAATTTTATCAATATCTGACGAGGAAATATCTTAGTCAAGAGCGAGATTATCTTCTTCATCACCAACAATTATTTTGAAACATCATTGTACAATTTCTTTATAGTCTCAGTCATCTTTGACCACTCGTACTTCTTCTTTTCTTCCACGATGTTATCTTCAAAGAACTCTTTTCTGTCATTATCGTAAAAGTCACAGATAGCATCTGCGATTTTAACAGGCTGAGGTTCGACGACATAACCGACTTTTCCATCTGGAACAATCTCTCTCAAGCCACCGACATCCGTTACGAGCATCGGCTTTTCAAAATGGTAAGCCACCTGTGTCACACCGCTCTGTGTCGCTGATCTATAAGGCTGAACAACCATATCTGCAAGGTTAAAGAAATTCTTCACCTCTTCATCTGGAATATATTTGTCACAGATGATAACCTTATCATTGATATTATAATTATCAATCATTTGCAAATAAGGTTCTTTCTTTTCATAGAACTCACCTGCAACGATAAGCTTAACAGGATAATTGTCAATACGCTCATCAGCCATAGCTTTCAAAAGGAGATCAAGGCCTTTATATTCACGTATCAATCCGAAGAAAAGAAGATAATCATATTTATCATCGAGATACAAGCTGCTTAAAGCAAGAGCTCTGTCTTCTTTATCGCCATAATGGTCATAAAGAGGATGCGGTGAAAAACATTTTGGCTTTGACTTTTTATCCAGGCTAGAGATATCTTCCAAAACCGATTTTGAAAGAGCCACAAAAGCATCCATCTTCTTAACAAAACAAGGAGAGAATACTCTATCCAAGATAGACTTTTCATGTGGCAACATATTATGCACCAAACCGATGCAACGTGTATGCTTGTTTTTTGATATTATCTTGGCCATTTTCGCATAACAAAGTGCGAAGAAAGACATCCAGTATGCGAATATCACGATGTCTGGTTTTTTAGCCCTTATCTCCTTTGCTGCCTTAACCCAAGAAAATGGATTTATGGAGTTTATCCTTCTAAAAATCCTGATGTTTTTTGGAGCTGGCGCATCAGAATACTGTGTCTTGCCAGGAAACAGAATTGAAGGGTATTGTAATGTAAACGTGTACAGGTGAACATCGTCACTTTCTGCAACAAATTCATTGGCAAGTCGGTCTGTAAAAGCCGCTATACCACCTCTATAAGGATGCGAAGGTCCTACTATTATAATTTTCATAATGTTTCTATATTAATTTTAAAAATGATAAAAATTTATTGATAATATCATTTATCTGTTTTGAAATACCTAATTTATATATTGCTACGACGCCAAGCAACGACATCGCTAAAGTTCTTATTCCTGAGTCGGTCAACTGACCAATTATTTCAACATTGAACAAATGTATCAATCTGCAAGACATATATTTCTGCAGCAAGAAGTCTATTGCAAACAATGCGACTATTATCAGCAAGGTGTAGAATTCTTTCATTGAAAGAGGAGTGACATGCAGTTTCCTGTTAACAAACATTAATAACAAGGTGTAATATATCAGATATGAAATCAATGAAGCCAAAGCCGCCCCTTCCATTCCCCATATCGGGATAAGCTTGATATTCATTATGATGGCCGTCGCAGTAAGTATAATTGTAAAAAACAGAGAGTAATAATAGTATTTCGAATAGCTCAAAACAGTCACTCCAACATTAAGTGAAGTGTTGATTATTTTTACCAACGCAAGAATAAAGACCACAAATTTAGCTTCATCATAAACGTTGCCATTAGGTATCAGAGTATATATCAGGTCTATATTTATCCATATAATAAAAAAGATAAAAAACGAAGCTATAAACTGATGCAATGAAACGCTTTTCGCCAACTTATTCACTTCTTTCATATCATTATCCTTCATTCCTTGGGAGATATGCGGACGTGATATTGCGGACAATGAGCGATAAGGTATTTCTACCAGACTTGCGATATAGACCGCGATTGTATTTATACCAGCCACCGCCAGACCCAGTTTCCCTGAAACGAAAAATGTATTCAACACCGGTATAAGATTACCTGCCAAAGATGTTGCTATCAGGAACAATGTATAGAAAATGAAATCCTTACGCAACCACTTTGACACATACGACGGTTGTATTTTAAAAGAAACTTTCTTTAATGTAAAAAGATATATGACATTAAAAAACGTTGCTATTCCGTATGTTAGACAGAGCGCTATCACCATTCCGTCAAGGTTTATCACATCGAACGCATAAAGCAGATAAACCACCAGAGTCATAAGGCGTATTCCAACTTCTCTAATGAACTTCGGAACTACAATCCGCATCAGAAGATTCGAATTAGTTTCAAAGACAAGCAGATACAGCATAAAAAACGCCATTGGAATGACGAAATAGATGTAATTAACGAAGAGTTCTGAATTTTGGGAGAAGTAGTTTTCTATTGGTTGTTTAAAGATGAAGAACAAAACCGAGAAGATAATGAAACCGAAAAACGGTATTATAACAGTCCATCCAAAGAAACCGTGATCCTTCTCTTTCTCATCTTTGAAATACGGATAATAGCGCATCGCCGAAGTGTTTGTTCCGAGCTGTGCCAAGCCTGAGAGCAAGATTGACGCATCCACCAAGATACGTGTCAACCCTACCTCTTCTGTCGTAAGGTACTTGGTAACAATAAAAAAGGTGGTGATGAAACCCACCAACACCCCTAAATAATTCATTATTGAACCTTTTATGCTCTGTCGAACAACAATACCCATTTTAAAGAACTTATTTTATCTTGTTCAAAACGTTCTTCACAAACTTCTTCGTAGGATAATCATTATCATTAAATACATGATAAAGTTCAGACATAAGAGGGAATGCATTGATATCAATGCAACTATCTTGTACTTTCTGATAGAACACATCAACAGCGATACGACCTTCAAGAACAACTTTTTCAGATATTCCACTGTTAAAGAAACCCTTACCAATCAAAAGGCCTAATGTTCTGTTACGGCTCATATCATTGAGTGATGTAAGAGAGAAATCACCAAAGCCACAGTAGTTAAACATTGTTATCTCTTGACCTCCGAATGCAATCATAAGGTTACGCATCTCATTGATTGACTTTGTTATGAACAAAGACCTCATATTTGCAGAGTCATAGTTAGCATCAAGCATACCAATGATGATTGCGTAAATATTTTTCAAGATACTAGCGAATTCAACGCCTTTTATATCATTAGAATAGTCGAAACTTATATTGGTATTTTCGAACAGTTCTGATATCTCACTAAAATATTTATTTTCTGTACAAGCTAGTGTAAATCCTGTATCCTGACGATTTATAATCTCTCTAGCGAAAGATGGTCCCTTCATCATCATAATCGGATTCTCGAAATGGCCTTCGAGGCAATCTGGAATCAAGCAGTCACCTTTGCCAAAGCCTTTGGCCAAGTTAACAATGATAGATTTAGGATTTAAATATTCCTTATTTTCAAAAAGATAACCCACTACTGCTGTTGAAGGAATTGCCATGAAGACAACATCAGCATCCTTTAAAACGCTGATATCTGTCGTTGCCTTAAGATTTCTTGACAATTTAACGTTAGGGAAATATGTAAGGTTATATCTTATACTGTTAATTGATTCTACTACTTCTTCTTCAATTGAGAGGATTGTGATGTCATCTACGCCCTTTCTTGCCAAAACATTTCCAATTGCTGTTCCAATAGCGCCACCACCTACAAAAACTACTTTTTTCATAAAAAAAATTTTATGCAAATTTACGATTTTTCTTCCTAACTAGCAAAGAAAAAAAACGCCTTAATTTAAAGCCAAAAATAAAAAAACTCAAAACCTCAAAAAGACTTTGAGATTCTGAGTTTTTAAACTTCTTAATTTCTATAAAATCAAATCACTGAACATCTTATAACCCTGCTATCATCTGTATCTCCCAATGTTATTTCCACTTTTATAAAATGTTCAGGCATCAATGGATCGATAAGTTCAGGCCATTCCAAAAGGCACAAACCGCCTCCATAGAAATAATCCTCATAACCTATATCGAAGACCTCCTCCAAACTTTTAATCCTGTAAAAATCAAAATGGAATATAGAATCAAAAGTCTCTGTCTGATATTCATTAACCAAAGCGAATGTCGGACTGCTCACCTCATCGTTGACACCAAGCTTAGAGCACAAATTCTTGACCAAGGTGGTTTTTCCTGCACCCATATTTCCATAAAAAGCGATGATATTTGATTTATCGCGCCAACTTATCAACAAGTCTGAGACTTTTGACAATTCTTCTATACTTTTGATTTCAAATGTTATATCTTGCATTGTTAAAATTTATTTACTTGTCAGAAACGCCACAGGGATAAGCATCTCGTTCATAGAGATACCTCCATGTTGGAATGTGTTTTTATAATAATTGACGTAATAGTTATAATTGTTAGGATAGGCAAAGAAATCGTTTGCACGCGTAAAGACGTAACTTGTACTTACATTGACCTTTGGCAAGAATATCTTTTCTGGGTCACGCACCTCAAAAACTTCCTTAGCATTATACTTCAAGCTCTTACCATATTTATAACGCAAGTTTGTATTGACGTCTCTATCGCCCAAGATCTTAACTGGATTCTTAACCCATACAGAACCGTGGTCGGTGGTAACGACAACATTACATTTCTTCTGTGAGATATATTTCATGATATCGAACAAAGAAGAATGCTCGAACCATGAAAGCATCAATGAACGATAAGCCTCTTCGTCCGCCGCCAACTCCCTGATTATCTCCATCTCCGTACGAGCATGAGACAACATGTCAACGAAGTTATAGACGATGACGTTAAGCTTATTCTGCATCAAGTTCGCCATCTGCTCAGCAAGTTTCTTACCTGCCGCCAAGTTAAGAACCTTATTGTATGAATACTTTATATTCTTTCCATAACGGCGCAATTGTTCTCCCAACAATTCTTCTTCATATTGGTTCTTTGTACCTTCATCTTCTTCATCGACCCAATATTTAGGGAAACGACGCTTAATTTCAAGAGGCATCAAACCTGCAAAGATAGAATTACGCGCGTATTGTGTTGATGTCGGCAAAATGCTGTAATAGATGTCATCGTTTTCCGTACGGAAATATGGCTCAAGCAATGTCTGGATCGACTTCCACTGGTCGTAACGAAGATTGTCTATAAGAATGAAGAACAAAGGTTTGTCGCTATCATCAAGGCGAGGAATCACCTTATCTCTAATCAGGGTATGAGAGAGCGTCGGTTTATTGTCGCTACTAGGCTGAACCCAATCGGTATAATTGCGTTCCACATAACGCGAGAACAACGTATCCGCTTCTAGTTTCTGCATCGCAAGGACTTCCTTGATGCCTTCATCATTAGACTTCTGAAGTTCAAGTTCCCAGCGTGTCAGGTTTTTATAAACATCAACCCATTCATTATGATTGAGGTTGTTGTTCATCTCCATTCCTATCTTACGGAATTCCTGCTGATATTTTGATGTCGATTTCTCGTCAACGAGTTGTTTTTGCTCAAGGTTTCTCTTCAGCGAAAGAAGGATCTGATTGGGGTTAACTGGTTTGATAAGATAATCTGCTATCTTGCTGCCGATGGCGTCTTCCATGATACTCTCCTCCTCGCTTTTTGTAATCATCACGATAGGAAGATTTGGGAACTCGACCTTTATTCTTTCCAAAGTCTCGACTCCCGAAATACCAGGCATCTGCTCATCCAAAAAAACTATATCGAAATGTCGTTCACGAACCAAGTCGATGGCTTCGCTGCCATTGTTTGTCGTAACTACTTCATAACCTTTCTTTTCAAGAAACATAATATGCGGTCTGAGGAGTTCTATCTCATCATCAGCCCAAAGGATGCTTGTCTTAACCATATTCATTTTTTCAGATTAACAAAATTACAATATTTTTTCCTATAAAAAGTAAAGATTATTCTATTCCGTATAGTTTAATTAATAATTCGACATTGTTTTCATCATTAACGGGAACACTCCGCAAATGTTATCACGAAGAAAAAATATTTTCCATATCGTAAAAATAACCATCCACGAATCATCACTAATCTGCCACTAATCATTCGTGTTAATTCGTGCAAATTAGTGGACCAATAACCATCCACGAATCATCACTAATCCACCACTAATCTTTCGTGTTAATTCGTGTAAATTAGTGGACTAAAAGTCATCCACGAATCATCACTAATCTGCCACTAATCATTCGTGTAAATTCGTGTAAATTAGTGGACCAAAAGTCATCCACGAATCATCACTAATCTGTCACTAATCATTCGTGTTAATTCGTGTAAATTAGTGGACCAAAAGTCATCCACGAATCATCACTAATCTGCCACTAATCCTTCGTGTTAATTCGTGTTAATTCGTGGACCAAAAGTCATCCACGAATCATCACTAATCTGCCACTAATCTTTCGTGTTAATTAGTGAAGTTTCGTGGACTGAAAATTATTTCTTCTCTTTTGATTTGAGGACAAGAGCCTTTGCCTCTTCCTGCAAGCGTGCTTCGTGTTCTGTTGTAGGTGTAATGACAATACCGTGTGGTTGTGGAACTGTATCGTCATTGACGTGTACGAATGTAGCGAAGCCTTCGCAGAAGATTCTGTCAGGAGTCTTGTTGCATGTAACCTTTGTGTAAACTGTCAATGTGCTTTTTCCATTAGCGATAACCGTGCTCTCGATAGAGATTGTATCACCCGCATAGATTGGATGTAAGAATTCCAAGCCATGGACTTTCAAGCAAACAATATGCTGTGGATTGACATAACCAGCAACAGCGATAAATGATGTTTCAACAAACCACTCGGCACATCTGCCGGCAAAAAATGTCCTGTGATGATTAAGATCTTCACTTTTAATCAGACGTTGTGATAATGCTTTTGGTAACATACTTTTAAAATTTAAAGTTGAAAGTTGAAAATTGAAAATTAAATTTTCAGTTTCCAGTTTAACATTTTGATATTATTTAATTCGAACGCGACAAATCACGTCCCTAAAATCATTCCTAATTCCTAATTCCTAACTCCTAATTCCTAACTGATTAATATTTCTAATTATATCTCTTGCAATCAAAGATTCCATTCCTATATTTTCCGCTGCGACATCGCCCGCTTTTCCATGCAAGAACACGCCCAACAAGGCAGCTTCTGCCGGCGCATAACGCTGTGCCAGGAGCGACAATATCATTCCTGTCAGCACATCACCGCTACCCGCTGTCGCCATTCCTGGATTGCCTGTAGAATTGAAGAAACAGGTTCCATTAGGGAATGTGATGGCTGTGTGAGCGCCTTTCTGCACAATGATTATATTATGCACAACAGACATCTTCCTCTGAAGTTCAAGACGTTCGTAAGAATTATATGTCTTGCCGAAAAGACGGTCGAACTCTTTCGGATGCGGCGTGAGTATTGTGTTATCTGGCAAGAACGAAAGCCATGTAGGATTCTCAGCGATGATATTCAAGGCATCCGCATCCAAGACCAACGGCTGCGTCGCTTCCTGAAGAAGTTTCTTCAAAAGCGTCACTGTCTCTTCATTCTTTCCGATTCCCGGTCCCACTCCTATCGCTGTATATGGAAGAATATCGTCTATTTCTGTACAATGTGTATCCGATTTGTCGATGTCCGTCATCGCCTCTGGGAGATAGACTTGCATAGGAAGCAGCGCGTCTTTAGGAAGGTGCGCTGTCAACAAACCAACGCCGGTTCTCATACACGCCTCGGCCGCGAGAAGAGCAGCGCCTGTCTTGCCCGACGAGCCCGCCACCAGCAATGCATGTCCGTAAGTTCCTTTATGCGAGAACTTCGGACGCTTACGCAATATCGGTTTCACAACTTCTTCTGTCGTATAGAAATTCAAAGTCTCGACATTATCTATAAAATCCTTATGAAGATTTATGTCAAGGACTTCCCATTTACCGACGTAAGGATCGTATTCCGGGAACATAAACGCTAACTTCGGGAATTGGAATGACAATGTGTAATCGGCTTTAAGAATTGGCGATGAGCTGTGAGCCGTGAGCTGCGAGCTTATCTGTTGTCTGTTGACCGTTGTCTGTTGACCGCTACTAACAAACAATCCTGAAGGCACATCGATGGCGATTCTTATCGCGTTGGTTTTATTCAGATAATTTATAAGTTCTGCTGTAAATCCTTCAATTGGTCTATTCAAACCGGAACCGAATATCGCGTCAATGACAATGTCGTTATCAAAAATCTGTGGAAAATCATCTTCTGAGAAAATATCGTACATCGGGACTAAGTATTCAGACGCCACAGGTGTGACGTCTCTACAATCTCTCAATCTCTCGAAATTCATCTCGCAGTCACGGCTCATCCTGTCAGAATAACGGACAATAAACACCTGCGGGATTATATTCGTCGCATAAAGCATCCTAGCAAGAGCGAGACCATCTCCCCCATTATTGCCGATTCCACAAAAAATTTTAACAGAAACTTCCTTCGACTTACAACGTTTCACGAACCATTCATAGACCTTGGAAGCGGCACGCTCCATCAGATTCACGGAATCAATAGGTTCATTTTCAATTGTAAAAGCATCAGCTTCTCTTATCTTGTCAACCGGAAGAATCTTCATTTTCTTGATGATTTTATTTTCACAAAGATAACATTAATTAGGAATTAGGAGTTAGGAATTAGGAATTATTTTTGAACTCTGAACTATGAACTCTGAACTCTGAACTATAACTATCGACTCAGACTCCTCAAATCCTTAATTCCTTAATTCCTCAATTCCTTAGCGACTCGGAGTCTCGGAGTCTTGGTGACTTTTCTTTTGGGCGTTCCGGCTATCGCCGTCGGGCTTTCCGCTCTATCTTTGCTCGCTTTTGATTTCACCTCGCTCCCAAATTCCCGTTCCCCAATCCCAAATCCCCGTTCCCGAATCCCAATTCCCATTATCTCGCAAAGGATGCCGCTCCAATCCCTAACGCAACGCGACGAATTGAAAATTGAAAGTTGAAAATGGAAAATTAATTTTCAGTTTTCAGTTTTCAATTTTCAATTCAAAAAAAATCCGTTGTCCGTTGTCCGTTGTCCGTTGACTTTTATTATCTTTGCGCTCATGAAAAAGAAGATAAGACAACCTGAATTTTTAGAAGACGTCAGCATCATTGATGCAGGCGCTGAAGGCATGAGCGTTGCCAAACCTGATGATAAAGTAGTTTTCATTCCATTCGGAGCTCCTGGAGACATCGTCGACATACAAGTCTTCAAGAAAAAGAAAAAATGCTTCGAAGGAAAAATCCTCAACTTCAAGCAGATGTCCGACAAACGCGTCGAGCCAGTGTGCCAACACTTCGGTCTCTGCGGCGGTTGCAAATGGCAGCACATCGACTATCAATGGCAACTTCATTATAAACAAAAGCAAGTCAAAGACAACCTCGACAGAATCGCTAAAGTAGAATATCCAGAGATACTTCCAATCTTAGGTTCTGAAAAACAATATTTCTATCGTAACAAATTGGAATACAGCTTCTCAAACCGCAAATGGTTAGTCGACGGCGCTCCTGCTGGCACTCACGACGAAGAAGCAGTAAAAGGTTTCGGATATCACCTTCCAGGATTGTTCGACAGAGTCATCGACATTGAGAAATGCTGGCTGCAACAAGAGCCTTCAAACGCAATTCGCTTGTTTATCAAAGATTTCACTTTAGAACATAAGTTATCATACTACAACGTCCGCTCTCACGAAGGTCTGATGCGTAACGTTGTCATCCGTTGCAATGGCAAAGGCGAGTTCATGGTCATCGTCGTCATCAATGAAGAAAACGAGCTCGTCAGAAACGTGATGATTCCTGAGTTACAAAAACGTTTCCCAGAAATCATTTCAATCATGTTGGTCATCAACAACAAGTTCAACGACATCATCACCGACCTTCCTTTCGAAAACGTTTATGGAGAAGAATGCCTCATCGAGACAATGAAAGCTCCACGCGAAGGCCACGAGGACCTCAAATTCAGAGTCGGTCCTGTTTCTTTCTTCCAGACAAATGTCTACCAAGGCGAAAGATTATACAAAGCAGCATTCGATTTAGCCGAAGTAAAAGGCGATGAACTCATGTACGACCTTTACACAGGAACTGGTACTATCGCATTGTATTTCGCACGTTTCGTCAAAGAAGTCGTTGGTGTCGAATATGTTGAAGAAGCTATCGCTGACGCTAAGATCAACAGCGAGTTCAACAATATCAATAATGTGAAGTTCTACGCTGGCGATATGGCGAAAGTCTTCACAGACGAATTCATCGAAGCAAACGGCCGTCCTGACTTCGTTGTCACAGACCCACCACGCGCAGGCATGCACGAAAAAGTCGTGGAACAACTTCTCAAGATTCAGCCTAAGAAAATCGTCTATATCAGCTGTAACCCAGCGACACAAGCCCGCGACCTTCAACTCCTCGATTCATTATACGAAGTGAAGGCCGTTCAGCCAGTCGACATGTTCCCACATACACACCATGTCGAGAACATAGTTTTGTTACAGTTAAGATAAATGTAGAGACGTACCAATTACACATTTGAAATAAAAAATATGTAATTGATGCGTCTCTTATAATTATGAATTATGAATTATGCATTAAAAAGAATCTACCTCATCGGCTACATGGGTTCCGGCAAGACGTCGGCGCTGAAGCATCTTGCCAACAAGATGTCGTGGCAAGGCATTGACCTAGACAAGCTTTTCGAAGAGAAATACAAGATCTCCGTTCAGGATTTCTTCCACAAATATGACGAAGCAGCATTTCGCAAGTTAGAGTCGCAGCTTCTTAAAGATACCATCAATTTAAACAATATCATCATTGCCACTGGCGGCGGCACTCCATGTTTCTTCGACAATATGGAATGGATGAACGCCAACGGCACTACGGTATTTTTAAAAGTCGCTCCTATGACTGCAGTACATCGTCTCATGCAGTCGAAAAAGAAAAGACCTCTCATCGAAGGAAAAAACGAACAAGAGGTCATTGAATTCGTCAACAAACATTACGGCGACAGGATGAAATTCTACGAACAAGCACACATCACAGTCAAGGGAGAGAGTCTTGATGTTGAGGAGCTTATTTCTGAACTAAGGCTTTGGGCTGTTGGCCATTGAACCTTTTTTAAATCCACTTAATTAACCCTGTTTCCATTGACATCGATGATGTACCAGTCGTAGGTTTCAGCGTCTTGAACCTTGAACAACTTATCTGACATCATATAGACATCATCGTACAATGCCGGTGTAATAGGCTTTCCTGTTATACGATTCATGATTCCACTATTATTGTTGACATAATATTCCATATAATCAGACAAGGCATACTCAACACCATTATTATCGCTATATGATATAGGATATTCAATATAGTTGCTACCATCGAACAAAAACGGATTTACCACATTGCCTTCAAGGTCGACTTGCCACATCTTGCCATCCTTTGTTAGGACAAAGCCATCAGACAAAACATCTATGTAGAAATATTCTGTAGGATATAGCACCTTGAAACAAGAATCCAGCACACCATGTTTACCATCGTTGACAACTATTCTGTTGCCATTTTCACATGCATTCCACAACTCGTCATATTCAGGTTTTACGACCCAATTTCCATTGATGTCAATCAAACCGAACTTGCCGTCTTTGTTTGTCATCACACAATATCCGTCATGGAACAGATAACCAATTTCATACGTTCTGCATTTATCAGAGTAATCGAATTGGAATGGTATCACTAGTTTATTATTCGCATTGATAAATCCCACTTTGCCATCTTTCATGACAGCTGCGAGTCCGTCGGAGAAAACCCAAGCCTTTTCGTAATCATTAGCCTTAGCATCTATCACGACATCACCTGTTTTAGTATTGATGAAACCACGTCTGTCACATACAGCATAAACACCCAAAGAGTCATTTTCAGCAGCACTAACCACCCAGCTAATTCTTGGAGTTGTATATTTTTCTGTCGATGTATTATACACACGATAAGTATCATCTGCGTAATAATACACCACTACATCTTTAGAAAGCGTCGCATCAACGTACCATCTTCCTTTCGCATCATCATATATCGCATAAGCGATCAATGCTGCAAAAGCGACAGCTATAAGAAGAAATGATACCACTATTGTACGTCGCACCCACTTGGAAGCTTTCTTCCAACGGTTACGAATCTTTCTCCAAACAAGACGACCACCAGCGACTAAACCCGCAAATGTCAAGGCCACCACACCTAATAAGGCCTGAAAAATTTTAGATAATGTTTTCATAGTTATTCTGTATTATAAAAGGTTATTTATCATTATCAAAGAAGTTATAGTTAGCTTCGGCAGCATTGAAACAACATTCATCGACGCTGTCGAAAAAGCGAGTTCTGGCAGAATTCAATTTGGTACTCATCATCATTGTTCCTTGATGAGTGGCCTCAAAGTTCATCACGTTGGTAATTGAGATTGTCGCTGCCACTTGTTCAACATCCTGATTAGCTCCCACGTATGCAAACACCCAGCCTTTGGCTTTCAGTTCATCAACCAACGACTTGATCGCCTTGCCGTCATATTCCTTCGATGCATTCTCGTAGCCATCTGTAACAACAGTCACCAGCACCTTGTCATTTTCTGCTACATTCTTACGAAGCTCGTTAAGCGAAATCCCCATCGCATCGTATAAGGCAGTGCAACAATCTGGCTGATATGTTTCTGCAGTAAGTTCTTTAGCTTCATCAGCCGATACACATTTGCATATAGACTTCACATCATCATTGAATGACACAATAGTGATTAAATGTTCCTGACCCTCATGTTTCTTC
>JAFYUH010000058.1 GCA_017549605.1 Bacteroidales bacterium | reverse complement strand
TGGAACTTCACCAAGTTCCTCATCTCTTCCGATGGCAGAAAGATAAAACGTTACGCTCCTACTGTCAAGCCGAGTCGCCTCGAAAAAGAAATAGAGGCGATGCTGATGGTGACGGTTTGATTTTTTGGGTATGAGGGTATGAGGATTTGAGGGTATGAGGATTTCTTCAGTTCCTTAGTTCTTAGTTCCTTAGTTCCTCAAATCCTTAATTCCTTAATCCCTTAAGTCCTAATTCATATCCTTCTTCGTATAAGGCGATCAGTTTTTTGCTGTCGCGTTCCATTCTGTCGACTTCCATTGGTTTTTGAGGGCGGATGACGATGATTTCTCCAGCGTCTTCCAGCTTCTCGATCATGCTGACTTGTTCGTTGTAGATTCTGTTACGATTTCTGATGGCTTCTTGCAATGCTGGATATTTCCTGTAAAATAAAGAAACAAACTTCATATCTTTTTCTTTCTTACGGTATCCTCTGTTACGTGTGAGGACCACTACGTTATTGTCGTAGCCCAACTCTCTGGCTCTCATGAGCGGGATGGAGCTGGCTATGCCGCCATCGACCATAGGTTCGCCGTCGACGTATGCTATAGGACATACGAAAGGAAGGCTGCTGGATGCCTTCACTATGTCAATGACTCTCTCTGGATTTTTCTTTTCTTCGAAATAACAGGCCTTGCCGGTCTTGCAGCTCGTTGTCACCATCTCATAATGACCTTCGTAGTTTGCCAATCTCTCGTAATCGTATGGAATGATTTCGTTAGGGAAGGTGTGGAACAGCAAATCGAAATCCATGATGTTGCCTTTCTTCAAGAGATGTTTTATGCCGATGTAATCATATTTTTCCAGCAAGTCGATGTTGCTGAACTTGGCTCTGCCTCTTTGGTTTGAGATGTAGGAAAGGCCGTTACATGCGCCGGCGCTGACGCCTATGGCGTAAGGAAAACGTATGCCATTGTCCATGAAGCAGTCCAGAACACCGGAGGTGAAGACACCTCTCATGCCTCCACCTTCGAGTATCAATCCGGATTTATCTGTTATCTTTATCATTTGCAAATTATCAATTATCAATTATCAATTATCAATTATCAATTATCAATTATCAATTGTCAATTGTTCATTGTACATTGTACATTATATCCCAACCCCATGTTATATAAGATAAATGAGTAGATATCGGCTTGTTCTTCAATGACCTTTGATATTGGTTTGCCAGCGCCGTGACCTGCTTTGCTGTCGATTCTGATGATCTTGACGTTGTCGCCAGTCTGTGCGTCTTGCAATGCTGCTGCATATTTGAATGAGTGTGCTGGCACTACGCGGTCGTCGTGGTCGGCTGTTGTCACCATGATAGCAGGGTAGTTGACATCCTCGCCGTTTTGTATTGTATGTAATGGCGAATATGCATAAAGCGCTTCAAACATCTCCTTGCTTTCGTCGCTGGTGCCGTAGTCGCTGGCCCAGTTCCAGCCGATTGTGAATAAATGATAACGTAACATATCCATCACGCCGACTTGTGGCACTGCCGCTGCGAATAAGTCAGGACGTTGGTTCACGACAGCTCCTACTAACAAACCGCCGTTAGAACCGCCGTTGACGGCTAGATATTTAGGTGAGCTGTAGCCATTGTCGATGAGATATTCTGCACATGAGATGCAGTCGTCGAAGACATTTTGTTTCTGTAACTTAGTTCCAGCGAGATGCCATTCTTCTCCGTATTCCTTGCCGCCGCGGAGGTTCATCTGTGCGTAGATGCCGCCGTTTTCAATGAATGGAAGTCGTGATGTTGAGAAGCTTGGGTTTAAGGTGATGTTGAAACCGCCGTAACCATAGAGCAATGCTGGGTTGTTGCCGTCTTTCTTCATATCTTTTTTATATGTCAAGAACATCGGTACTTTAGTGCCGTCTTTTGAAGTGACGAAGACTTGTTCTGTGACGTAATCTTCAGACTTGAAATCGATGGCAGGAGCGCGGAAGACTTCCGAAGTGTTGTCGTCGATGTTGTATCTGTAGATCGTTGTTGGGAATGCGAAAGATGTGAATGCGTAGAATATTTCTTTTTCTTTATAGTCGCTGCTGATGCCGATAGCGCCGTATGTTGGCAACGCGATTTCGTGTAACATCTTGCCGTCCATAGTGTAGACGTAAGCGTGATGTGAAGCGTCTTGGTCGTAAGTGACTATCATCTTGCCGTCAGCGAGGTTGATGCCGGAGATAACGTTTTTGCTTTCAGGGATGACATCTACCCAGTTGCTTAACTGAGGGTTCTTGACATCGACTTTGCAGATCTTGCCCTTAGGAGCTTCGTTGGTTGTTAATATATATAAGGTGCCGTCGATAACGTCGATAGGACTGTATTGGCTGTTCATGTCGAAACCGATCTGTTCGAATTTGCCCTTAGGATTTTCCATGTCTCTGATCCATAAGGTGTGACCTACGCCTTGACCGCTTTCGAACATAAACATATATTTCTCATCATCGGTGAGTGACACTGTGTGGAAGTAGCGTGGCTGTTCTGGGTTTTCGTAGAACAAGACATCTTCTTCTTGCGGTGTGCCGAGTTTATGATAGTAAATCTTATGGTTTTCGTTTACGTTGCTGAATTCCTTGCCTTCTTCAGGACGGTCGTATGCTCCATAGAAGAAGCCGTCTTTATACCAAGAAGCGCCGGTGAACTTAGCCCATTGGATGTGGTCGGTGAGGAGTTCGCGAGTCGCGATGTCCATGACATAAATCTCTACCCAGTCGGATCCGCTGCGTTGGATGCTGTAGGCGAGGTACTTGCCGTCGTTTGACTGGAATGTTCCGTTCAAAGCGACAGTTCCGTCGTCTGACAAGGTGTTAGGGTCGAGGAGAACTGAAGGCTCTTCATCTAAAGAGTTTTGGATGTAAATCACGTTTTGGTTTTGCAAGCCGTCATTCTTTGAGAAGATGTAATGGCCGAAGCGTTTTGAAGGGATGCTGTAACGCTCGTAGTTGACCAAGTCGGTGAGACGTTGTTTTATGTTTTCGCGGAAAGGAATGTGTGAGAGATAATCTTCTGTCACTGCACGTTGAGCGTCAATCCATTGTGCTGTCTCTGCTGTGGTGTCGTTTTCAAGCCAACGATAAGGGTCGGCGACTTTTGTTCCAAAATATTCGTCAACGACGGTGAGGTCTTTTCTTGTTTCAGGATATTCTTTTACAGAATATTTAGCAGGCTGGCTGCAACCGAATAATGTAATCATGCTTCCCATGACGATGAATTTAGCTTTTGTATTCATAGTGAGATTTTTTTCTTTTTGCAAAGTTATGTTTTTTATTGGAAAAAATTATCTTTGCAATGTTCAAGTTTAATTTTAAATGAAAAAAATCATCCTTTCAATTTTTGTAATATCATTGTTGATTTCATGTGATAAATCTTTCAAGTATCCTGACTCAAAAACATGGAAACATGGCGTCTATTCCAAAAATGAGGCTCGGAGTTTTGAAGGCGTTTTCGACGGACTTGAAGTGGATGTGGTTTATTCTCCTGAGAAAAATGATATTTATGTTGGAAGAGTTGTTGCCGACACATCGGAGAACTTGCCTTTGGATGAATGGCTGTCGGTGTTGAAAGAACCTGCTAAGATGTCATATTGGATTGATTTCAAGAATCTCTCTGCAGATAATGCGGAAAAGGCTTTGGCGGCATTCGATAAACTTGTTAAGAAATATAATATTGAAGATAGGTTCTTTGTTGAAAGCCAAGATATAAAGGCTCTTAAATTTGCAAAGAAAAAAGATTATCATGTCATGCTTTGGGTTGATAATCTTTATTATTGGAATAAAAAAGATACAGTTTCTGTAGTAAATAAAATACGTTCTCAGATTGAAGATCTTCATCCTGATGCGATAAGCTGCGAATATAGAATGTATCCTCTTTTGTGTGACAGCTTCCCTGAACAGAATATTCATTTCTGGGATACGCCAAAGGATTATACGCCAGAGAATGTGGAGTTTACCAAAAAACTCTGCCGTGAAGAAAGCGTGAAAGTGGTGCTGGTGGATTATCCTGTTCCAGTAGATTAATCTATAGAACCCAATACTGAGACGTTAATGTTTTTTAAGGTTACACTATGATCTGGATCCCATAGGTAATCTTTTTCCGTAGGTCTCAGATAAATGTCAAACTTATTTTTTTTGCATCCTTTTGCATAAAACACCTTGACGAATTCCAATTTCATCCATTGGTTTGGATGGTAATATGGCGTTGTGATGTTTTTGCTGATATTGTCGTATTGTGTGATTTTGCTGGTCTCATTATAAAGATATTCAACTCCAAGGTTTATAAACTCATCTTGCCATACAGAACCGGTGTATAGGATGTCGGCAGTGATGATGATTTTTATTTCATTATGCTTTCCTTTAATGTTGTCGAAGAGAATGTCAGTCTTTGCTTGTATCTCTCCTCCTGGTTTTTCTTCGCTTGAAGAACAATATACAGAATCAATGCTATAGCTTTTGATAAGTTCAAACTTTCTATGTGGGAATAATGGATTTCGTGTCAGTTTGTTGTTGGAGTAAGAATAGTTGTCGGCATATATCATTGCCTGGAATTTCTCGTTGATATCGTTGATAAGTTCTGTGTCTTTGATTTGTTCGAGTTCAAGATTTTCCTTGATTTGGAATAGTCGTTTGTTGTTATTCTCGAATGTGTAATAATAATTTCCATAGATGCCGTCATGTATTGTTCTTGTATATCTGAAGAAACATGTCTTCAGGTCGCAATGGAAATCTGTTGTTGTGTCGAGTGCTTGTCCCATCCAATGTATATTTTCTGGTGTGTCAAGCTTGAAGTTATCTCTCAATAATGCGTTTATGGAAGGAACGATGTCGTTGTGAGATACTACAGCGTTGAATCTCTGTGACTTCTCAAGCATAGGTGACCATATTATTAAAGGTACATGGACGGCATCAAGTGGATTGTCCGGATTTTGATTCAGACTGTGGTCGCCGGTGATGACAAAAATGGTATTGCCATCTTTGTCGTATTCCATATAACGTTTGAAGAAATGTCTTATCGCGTCATCGCCGTAAAGTGCTGCTGCGAGATAACCTATGATTTCGTTTTTCTTGACTTGCTCATTTTCAGGATATTCTGCAATTATGTTGGCAGCTTTTTCATAGAAACGGTCGGTTCTTTCTTTATCGTTGAGTCGTAGTCTGTTGTCATGTTGTGATATGGTTATGAACAGGTCGAAATATGATTTGTTTTTGTCGCGTTGTTCTATGATATCCATGCTTTTGTCGAACATGACTTTGTCTTGATATCCCCAATAAGTGTAGTCGTATTTCTTGTTTTCCTTTTTCTTTTGATCTTCAAAGAATGGAGCGAGGAAGTCGGTTTGTTGTGAGATGAGATAGTCGTAGACCTTGTCGAAGGAGAAATCTCCTGCATAGAAAGCGCTTGTCATATAGTCATTGTCTTTCAATACGCTGAACAAGGAATTGTATTCAGGAATGTCGCCGAATTGGAATCCCATAGTGCCGTGAGGTACGGAACCTGTTATGGCTGGAACAGCGCCGAAACTGCGAGGTGTTGTCGACAGACAGTTGCTCCATAAAAGCGAGTGCTTTGATAAAGAGTCAAGAAATGGAGTGAAACTGATGCCGTATTTGTTTTCTCCAAAGACGTTGGCACCGAGTGATTCGACGATGATGAATACTACATTCGGTTTTTCATCAGAGGTCTTGAAATAAGGCCCTAATACATTCTCGATGTCATCTTTTCTTTCGATAGGATAATTTTCATCTATTATGTTTCTGTTAGGATATAACTGCTTGAATATCTCCATCTTGTCTTTGTTATATTCTAACTTTGACAAAGACTGACTGTCGGTTTCATTCTTGGCACATGCCTTAATGCAATATGAAATCTTGTTGACGATATACTTGTCTTGATCCGCTTTTGTGATGAAGAATAATATCGCTGAAACGCATATTAATAATAAGGAGATATAAGTTGTGATATCGTTTTGTTGTTTTTTGGATAATTTTAGTGAGACAAAGACGTAAACGCAGATCGTTGCTATTATTCCTAAGATGATCCAGATGTTGAGGAAGCTTTTTATTGTGAACCATGTCTCCCATAAAGGTCTGTTGACAAGTTCGTTGCCCATGAGCAGTCCTGTTGATTTATGGTAGATGACAAGTCCTAATTCTGTGATGAACATTATGCTGAAGAGCAGCGCTGCTGTGAACGTAGCGCCTCTTTTTGAAAAGATAGAGATGATAAGAAAGATGGCAGATAAAAATAAACTTACGATGCAGCTGCCTGCCAAGTTGCCAGAAATCAATCCTGAAAAACTGCTTATCTCAGAAATTCCCCCGATGCAGAATATTTCAACAATCCGAAGGGCAAAAGTTGAGATGATGTAACATAATGTTAATATTACAAATGGCTTTATGTTTTTGATGATTTCTTTCATAATTACTTCGTGCTATAATTTCAAATCAAGATATTATTTGCGAGATGTTTTATTTTTCTTGTATTTGAATTCTTCTTTATTCAGCGAATTCGATTTGATGGCGAAGTCGCTTATCATATTATAATCGTCAAGTTCTTTTTTAAGTTCCTGATATAATTCTGGGTCTTCAATATATGTAAGTCGTAAGTTGCTATCTATTTTGTAAAGTCTGTTTCTGCACAAGAAATATTCGTCATGCAGATAGTCGATGACATCTCTGTTGTTAAGCATAAATGCTTGCTTTATATTGCTTCTGAATTCTTTGACGGTATCTAAAGAAGTTCCGAGCCAATGGCAGTATTGGTCGACTTGATAATCAAAGTTGTTTGATAGATAAGCGTTTATTGTTGGAGTTATGTCGTAATGTGAGACGACAGCGTCCATCTGTCTGTTTTCTTTAAGTAAAGGCGAATGGATAAGAAGCGGCACATTGAAGGATCGTAGAACATTGCCTGTTGTCATCATTCTAATTCTATGGTCGCCAGTGATGATGAAAATGGTGTTGTCGTATTTGCCTATTTCCTTATAAGAATCGATGAGGTTCTTAACGCATTCATCCATATATCGATAACATGCAAAGACGTTTAGGTTCTTTGTGATATTATTCTTTTCTTTAGCGCTGACATTGTTAGTTTTTTCGAGAATCTGCTTGGCTTGTTCCTCATATTTTTCTTGTCCTTCAAGAATGATAAAAGGCTCATGGGTGCTAAGCGTCATTACAATGTCAACGAAAGGTTTATCGCAATTGTTTGATTTTTTGTCGTTTATGATAATGTTAAATAATTCTTTATCATCGATGCCCCATCTGTTGTTTTCTTGCATCAACTTGGACGCTTCTTTGTCAACAGAACCTTGTTTTGGAATGAATATATTTTCTATATCGTTGGCTTTAAGGAAATTGTCGTATCTATCGTTATCGCGATAACAGCCATAATAATATGATACGTCGTAATCGTTTTTCTTAAAGTCTTTTAACAAAGAATTATGCTGTGGCATTTGTTCGTGACGATGTCCGAATCCTTTTTTGCCATGAGGTGTAGACGCAAAAATTGTTGGAAGTACGCCGAATGTCCTTTCTGTTGCTGAAAGACAGTTTTTCCAATAAAGGCTTTCGTTCTTCAGACTGTCGATGAAAGGTGTGAATGAAATAGTTGGCGTTTCAGCGCCGGTAAGACATTGACCGAAGCTTTCAATAATGACGAATACGAAATTAGGTTTCTCTCCGTTTGTGGTTTCGTTCAATAAAGATCCTAAGACATCCTGATAATCAGCTTTTCTGTAAAATGGATGGCTTTTATAAGGATATGAAAACTGATTGTTTGACTTCTGATAGTTTTCACATATTTCGTAAATTATATCAATTTCGCTCTCGTTTTTCGTATCATTATTTTTAAGGTGATCGCTTATTTTAATGAATGAATATGAAGGTTGATTTGTGGCTAATATAAAGTCTGTGTGATTGTCGCAATAACGTTCCTTTCTTATAATGTCGCTGTGATTGAATGCGATAGCAACGACGAAAGATGTTATAAGAATGCAGTATGAGAAAATGTTGCTAATCTTGACTTTATTCCACAATCTGGAAATTAAAATGCAAACTGCTAAAGAAATTACAAAATATAATATTGGAACTATTGAAAATGATGTCGATGACTCGACGGCGCCTTTCAGATCTTCAACGGAATATGCAAAAATAACATGGTCTAAAGGCATCATCAAATTGCAGAAATATTCTGTTAAAAAGATTGATATTGTCGCATAAATGAAAATTAAGGTTTTGTAAATCTTATTCGTCGTTTTTGGAAAGAAATAATGGAGAATCAAGAAGATAGGCGCAATCCATGCAATAAGGTGGGCTGCTAGAAGCAGATCGTATTTTATGCCTAGAATGATGTTCAAAAATTGAGATGCATCGACATTGATGCGAGTAGTTACTTCTATGAAAAATATTATTCTGATAACAAACATCATCAACACTAATAATATGTTGAGATGAATCCATTGTTTTATGCTGTATTTGATGTTATCTATCATATAGTCTGATTGTTAGGATTATTTTTCGTTTTCTGGAATTTCCTCGGCGATGAGTAAAACCTTTACCTTGTCATCTTGATTGGCAAGTTGAATATATTCCTCTTGAACTTTTTTATCGTTATTGATATACCAAATCAAAACGTTTTGATCAGGGAAAGAATCTCTCATGAATTGATATTGGTAATGATAGCCTGAAATGGTTGTTATATTGTAGGAAGATATTGCTTTACGAATTTTATATGTATGTTTTTGTATATCGAATTTCGATGCTTTTTGTGGGTTGAAATCTGGGATATAATAACTTGTTTGATAACCGTTTTCTTGAAATGCTGACAGATCTTTTGCGTTCCAGTTTTCAACAATAATATTGTTTTTGCTGATGTTGTATTTTTTACACAGACGGTTAAGTTCTGTAAGAGCTTGCATTTTGTTGTTGTTGCTGAGATTTTTGAAATCAAGCCAAAGTTTTAGCTTATTTGTATTTCCCACTTCCTCGAACCATTGTTCTAATTTGACAGGTTCTGGTTCTGATAATCCGCCGCCATGGAAAACAATAAAGGTATGTAAAGAATCCAAATATGTTATGTCGATCTCCAGACCTGCATATTTATCTTGAAAATATTGAGCTTTTTCGATAGTGTTTGCTCGATGTAACCAGACTTTCTTGTAATCTCTTTGAGAGTCGTTGGTTTGTCTTTGACATGAGACGCAAATGATGCTTAAGATAGATATAATTGCTATTATAAATTTTCTCATTTGAATGAAGTAATTGATAATATGCAAAGATAGTTATTTTATTTGGAGTTATGTGCTTATGTCATAAGAGTTTTTGTTATAAAAAGATCGCTGCGATTTTTCTCGCAGCGACCTTCTCAATTATGCATTATGAATTGTGCATTATTTTTTAACGAAGCGTTCTATTATCTCGCCTTCTCTTGTATTGATTTTCACGAAATAAATGCCGCTGTTGAGACTTGTAACGTCGATGACGTTATTGCTGATTTTTTCATTATATACCATAACGCCTGTTATTGTGTAGATGCTGATTGTCTCTATTTTTGAGTTTGTTGAAACAAAGAGTTTGTTGTTGACAGGGTTAGGATAGATGTTGACAGATGATTCTGAAACTGTTGGAGTTTCAATGCCATCGCCTGGTTCGCAATTCAATTCGTATTCAAAGAACATAGGTTTTTTCTTGAATGTTGTGTCGATATCGCCGAAATTGACTCTGTATAATTCTTCGTCATGGAAATAGATTGCGAATCCGATTTCTTCGTCCCAGTTGCCAGGAATCCATGTGAATTGGTAAGTGTCAGGACATAATTTGAGATTTATCATCTCTGGTTTGTTTGGGTTGCCGCCGTCTGACAATTCTGCTTTGTATATCAAGTTGCTTGCTGAACCTTCAATGCTGATATAGCCAAAGTCCCAGCCATCGCCGTACATGTCGGTTGCTTCGATTGTAAGATTACATTTGTTGTTTTCAGGGCAAGGGTAGACAGTAGGTCTTACCATATTTGAAATATCAGAGAGACATTCGCCGTTGTTGTAGTTGGCTCTTACTAAGAACTGATATTCACCTGGTTCCATATTGTCGAAGGTGAAAGTTGTTTCTGTGATGCCTTCTGCAAATGGAGCACCTGTGTAGTTGATATAAATGTCGTAAGTTACGTTTTCAGTGTTTTCTGGAGCTTCCCAGTTGAGGATGATGTCATCGTGATTTTCTTGATTGATAGTGTAAGTCAAGTTTCTAGGAGCTTCGCATGCTGCAGTTTCTATTGTTAAAACGAAAGAACATTCTGTACCGTCGATAACGCCGCCGCCGATGAATGTCTTGCCGTCAGATGTGACGTTTGTGACACTGTAGACAGTCCAGTTTGCTGCTTCTTCAATGCCATTGAGTTCCAAGTATTTTGTGAAGTACATCAACTCACCGCCGATGTAGACGATAGCGTTTCTTTCTACAGGAGAACCAGCGTCAGAATGGCCGAATACGATGCCGTTGTCTGTTACACAAGTTGCTGACAATGAATTGATAGGTTCGAGTGTGTTTTCTACTTCGACTAATTTGTCATTAGCGATGTCGTAAACGAAGCATTTGCTGTTTAACAAATAGCCACAGACATATTTTCCGTTATGTGATACATTCAAAGCTTCACCGAAGAGGTGTGGGAATCTGTAGATCTCGCCGTCAATCCAATAGCAAGGTGTCCATTCGCCTTTTGTTTCGTGAGCTGCGAAACCTGCAACAACTTTACCGTTGTCGCTGATAGCGTTAGGTCTTGTTTGTGGAGAAACGCCGTTAGAGATTTTTGTGTAGCCGTTTTCTCTTGTCCAAAGATGTGATGTTGTGCTCCAGTCTGGATATACTTGCATGACGCCGACGATGCTGCCGTCGTTTGTCATTGACCATGCGCCATTGTATTCGAAGTCACCTTCAACTGTTGAGAACTCAGGAAGTTCAGGATTCATTCCTAAGAATTCCCATGTCTCTGTTTGAGCATTCCATAAACCTGCTACATTCATGCCTAATCCATTTGTAAAAGTACCAGCAACGATGCCGTCGTCAGATACTGCATAAGGATATCCTGTTAATGGAAGAGTTCCGGTTTCTTCTGACCAATAGTAACCGTCAACAGCGCCGAAACCTTGGATGACAACGTGTTGTTTGTTGTCTGAAATATCATAAGGCCAGTTATAACTGTCGAGAACTTGGATAAGTGTGTAGTTTTCGCCTCTATCAACTTTTACGTCTGGTGTGTTCGCATTTTGTGCTCTTAAATTGAGGCTACCTAATAATAGTGCTGAGAATAGCACTAAGTGTACAAATTTTCTCATAATAAAATTGAATGTTTAAAAATAATTAAATGATTATTGAATCATTTTTTTGTCGTCTACAAATTGTTGAAAAATAATTCAATACAATTGGCAAAGGTAATCTTTTTTTTCGAGAAAAAAAGATATTTTTTGCGTTGATGGAAATATTATTCTGTTACGACAATGTTATTTTTAAACATTCAAAATTGTTACATGTTTTTCTCGACAAACTGCCAGTTGATGACTTGCCAGAACTCGTTGAGGTAAGCCAATCTCAGATTTTGTTGGTCAAGATAATAGGCGTGTTCCCAGACATCGCAAGTGAGAAGAGGTTTGAGACCTTCATGTGTGAGAGGTGTTTCTGCATTGCTTGTCTGCATTAATGATAGTTTGCCATCTTTGTCTTGTACGAGCCAAAGCCATCCTGAGCCGAACAGAGTCGCTGCCTGTTTGATGAATAGCTGCTTGAAATTCTCGAAGCTTCCGAAATCACGTTCTATAGCATTATGGAGTCGAGCTTGAGGCATCCTGTTGGCATCAGGCGACATGCAATGCCAATAAAAGGTGTGATTCCAGACCTGGGCGGCATTGTTGAAAATTGAGCCTTGACTGTTCTTGATGATTTCTTCCAGACTCATTGCATCGAACTGTGATCCGTCTATCAAGTTATTGAGATTCTTGACATAGCCAGCATGATGTTGTCCATAATGGAAATCTATGGTTTTCTGTGAGATGTGAGGCTCTAATGCATCTCTTTTGTACGGTAATTTAGGTAATTCTATCATAGTTGTTGTTTTTGTTGCCCTAACAAAAAAATGTTAATAATTGTTCGATGGCAGGTGTTTTATTGACAATCAAAAAGCATATCTTTGCAATATGAAAATTTATTTTATCAACGGAATAGATTCTTTCGATGATGAATTCGTCGAAAAATGCTTGTCTTTCTTTCCACAGTGGAGAAAAGATAAGGCGTTGAGTTATAAGTTTTTAAAAGGAAGAGTACAATGTGTGTTGGCGTATCTGCTGTTGATACATGCGTTGCGAGAGGAAGACGTTTTTACGGATATGCCTGAGTTTTGTTACGGAGAACATAATAAACCATATTTGAAAAATTATCCCGACTGGCATTTTAATTTTAGTCACTGTAAGAATGCGGTGTGCTGCGTTCTTTCGCGTAAGGAAGTTGGAGTTGACATTGAAGAAATAAGAGAATATAAGGAAAGTCTGGCTTCTTATGTTTGCAATGAGGATGAGATGATGCTGTTGCATAATAGTGATAATCAGGCAGATGATTTTTATAAACTATGGACTCGTAAAGAAGCAGCGTTTAAGATGCTTGGCAGCGGAATAACCAAAGACATCAAGAATGTTCTCAATAATAATGTATCTGTAGATTCATATAAAATAGGTGATATGTGGCTTTCTGTGTCTTTTGCTAACTAAGTGTATGATAGTCATATATTTGAATCTAAATGTTAATAAAAGATAAGATTTGCTTTTTGTGTCGTTTGTGCGTAAAACCATAATTTACAGTTAATTGCAAGCGATAAAAAAGTTATCCGTTTTTCATACGACTAATCATAAGTCCCCATAATATCTTTGCATCGTAAAACCGATAAATTAAAAGATATGGGAACTTTGGAAAATTCAGTGCAGCTGATAGGACGTCCTGGAATGGATCCTGAGGTGAGAAATGTGGGAAATCGTAAGAATGTTAGATTTTCTTTAGCGACGAATGATTATGCATATAATGAGAATCATGAGTTGGAACGAACGACGTCGTGGCATAACATAGTGGCGTGGGGTAAGATTGCTGAGCAGGCAGAGAAGTATATCAAGAAAGGCAAACAGATTGCTCTCGAAGGGCGGTTGAAGACACGCGTCTATGAAAAAGATGGCAAGAAAAATTATTTTACAGAGATTACTATGAATGAGTTCTTGTTGATAGACCGTTCAAGTAATGATGAACAGGATCAATCTGGTGATTCGTAGTTTTTTCGGAAAATCTCCATAAATACATTCATAAATTTTGGGTTTTGATGGTATAAGGTCTCTTTATTGTAAGCGTTTTTGTTGAATGCTTATTTTTAAAGAGGCGCCTTATGCCGATGGTAAAAAAACATTACCTTTGTAGACTTAAAGGTTAAAATTTATAGTTATGAAGATAGTGTTTCTGGAACCATTAGGACTTTCTGTTGAAAAGATAGAAAGCGAATGCGATAATTTAAAAAGACAAGGCCATGAAGTTGTTATATATGGCGACAGATGTCCTGAGAAAAATATAGAAAGAGCAAAGGATGCAGATGTCGTTGTTGAAAGCAATATGCCATTACGCAAAGACTTCTTTGACGCTTGTCCTAATGTGAAAATGTTGTCTATAGCATTTACAGGCTTGGATCATATTGATTTGGAAGAATGTGAAAGGAGGGGGATATTGGTCAATAATGCGGCGGGATATTCTACAGAGGCTGTTGCGGAAGAAGCGATATGTATGATGATAGGGTTGTATCGTCACGTTATAGAGAATGATAAGATAACAAGAAGTCGTAAAGGAACGCCATTGTCTCCAGGCAGAGAAATCGCTGGTAAAACAGTAGGCGTAGTTGGTCTCGGCGCGATAGGTCAGAGGACGGCAAAGTTGGCACAGGCGTTTGGGTGTAAGGTGATAGCATGGAACAGAACTCCAAAAAATGTGGAAGGTGTTACTTTGGTTGATAAAGAAACATTGTTTAAAGACTCAGATATAGTGACATTGCATATTGCACTTAATAATGAAACTCGTGATTTTGTGTCAGCCAATGAAATCAATTTGATGAAGAAGTCAGCAATAATAATAAATGCGGCAAGAGGTCCTGTCGTAAATGCAAACTATCTTGCAACTGCTTTGAAGGAAGGTAAAATTGCAGGCGCGGCCATAGATGTGTATGATACGGAACATCCTATTGCGGAAGACAATCCGTTGTTGTCAGCTCCAAACACAATGCTTTTGCCACATATCGGTTTTGCGACAGAAGAGGCGTTTGATCTTAGACTCGGTATCGTCGTTAGAAATGTAGAGAAATATTTGTCGAATAAATAAGATGTGTTAATTACAGATAGATCTCTTAGTGTATTGATATAAAAGAAGAAAGTGAAGAAATATAGATTTGATATAATTTAAAAAAGTGTGATTTTTTATTTGATTATCTAAAACTAATTGTATTTTTGCAACTATAAAAACACCCCGAATGATTTTATATTGGAGTTACTTCGAAACGGATCTAAGTGTCTTTTAGAAGTAGGATTTACTTCTCCTTGAGCGAAAAGTGGTATTTTCATTAAAAAACGAGGAAAAAAATATAAGGTCATCACTTGAATGCATTCAAGTGAGGGGTTTTTTACAACATATCTTATTTCTACATATTTTTGATTCTAGAATTTCTGCCTATCTTTTAAACAATTGTAAAAAATGTTAATTTTGTCTCTTGTTTAAAATTTATACTATTGCCTATTCGTTTCGTATATGATGTATAACAAATAATGTGTTTAGTATGAAAAGGAAAGTGTGTTTTATCGTATTGTTATTGTTTGTAACAAGCAATATATTGCAGGCCAAACAGCCTCCAGTTCCATATCTACAAAAGGATTATCGTAACTCTTTTAAGATAACATTTTTGTCATGGATTTCAGGAAGTACGAAACTTTCGTATGAAAGGGCTTTCCCTAATATACGTCAGAGTGGCGAGTGGTGCGCTAGTGTCATAGGTGCAGGTCGTGATAAATATCAAAATGATCCTAAAGGCTATACAATGCGTTATGGCCATAAGTTCTTTCTTAAAGAGAATCAAAAACAATCTTTGATGGGATTTTATATGAGACCGGAAATAGTTTATTCACATTATTATTACAATAGTAGTGTGGATGGTTCTCGCACATTAACCAACAATACCGCATTTCTTGGAACATTCGGTTATCAGTATGTGCATAAGCGTTTTTTGGCGGACTTCTGGGTTGGCGGCGGTTATGCGGCCGGTACTCCTGCTGATACATATTATCACCATGGTTTTGAACTATGGCACTTTTTCAATACTGAAAACACTAATATAGCATTGAGTTTCAGTATTCGTTTAGGCATTTGTTTCTGATATTAAATCAATAAATTTCGATGATACCACAAAGTACAATAATGAGCATCTTAGACGCTGTTCGTATAGAAGAAGTCGTCTCTGATTTTGTTAGCCTTAAGAGAAGAGGTGCCAATCTCCTTGGCGTCTGCCCTTTCCATAAGGAAAAAACACCTTCGTTTATTGTGTCTCCGGCAAAAGGTATTTTCAAATGTTTCGGATGTGGTAAAGCCGGCGACTCAGTGCGCTTTATCATGGAGCATGAACATTATTCGTATCCGGAAGCTTTGCGTTATTTGGCAAATAAATATGGTATCATAATAGAGGAGAAGGAACTGTCGCCAGAAGAGTTAATGGCGCAGAACGAACGGGAGAAGATGTTTAATATCAATACCTTCGCTCAACAGTATTTTTCAGATACGATGAAAAATAATGAAGAGGGTCAGACCGTTGGCATGACATATTTCAGAGAGCGTGGGTTCCGTGATGCTATCATAAATAAGTTTCAACTCGGTTATTGTCTTAATCAACGTGATGCATTTGTTCAGCATGCCTTGAAAAATGGTTATTCAAAAGATTTGCTTTTGAAGGTTGGGTTTGCTTCTGGTAATGAGGAACGAATGTATGACCGTTATCAAGGTCGTGTCATATTTCCAATACACAATCTTACTGGAAAGGTAATAGGTTTTGGTGCACGTATCTTAGGTGGTGATAAGACAAAGGCGAAATATCTTAATTCTCCTGAATCTGATATGTATATCAAGAGACAGACTCTTTATGGCATCTACTTCGCTAAGAATGAGATAAGTCGTCTTGATGAATGTATATTGGTTGAGGGGTATGCTGATGTGTTGAGCATGCACCAAGCGGGTATTGAGAACACGGTGGCAAGCTCTGGAACATCACTTACGGTTGAACAGATACGCCTTATCGGTCGTTATACAAAGAATATCACAATCTTATATGATGGCGATTCCGCTGGTATTCATGCCGCTCTGCGTGCTATAGATTTGATTTTGGAAGAAGGGTTGAATCCTAGAGTGGTGTTGTTGCCTCCAGATGAGGATCCTGACTCTTTCGTACAGAATCGCCCTATTGAAGAGGTTAGAGCGTATATTGAAAAAACAGCTAAAGATGGTATAAGTTTCAAGACTCAACTGCTTCTCAAAGATGTTGTTAACGATCCTATAAAAAGAGCTCAGGTGGTGAAGGATGTGGTCAGTACCATATCGTTGATACCTGATACAATATATCGTGCTACTTATATTAAGGAATGTAGCCGTTTGATGGATATGTCGGAGCAGGCGCTGATGAACGAACTGAATAAGTTGCTCCGTGCAAAAATCAGAAAGAGTGATCCGGATCAGGGAAATCAGAATGTTATAGTAGAGGAAATTAAGACGGAACCACAGAATCTGAATGCCAATGCTGTGCCTATTGGATTCTATCAGGAACAGGAACTGGTGAAACTTCTTCTGATGTATGGAAATACAGAGGTTGACATAGATGGCGTTGATGAGAACAATAATCCAATGATATATAAGGTCAGCGTGGCATCGTTGATTGTCGATGACTTGAAGAATGATGATCTGTTGTTTAAGGATGAAACACATAGAATGATTTTCGATATTTTTGACAGAGCCTTGGATGGTGATGTGCTTCCTAATGATCAATACTTCGTTTCGCACGAAAACTCAAAGATATCGGAACTTACTGCGACTTTGTTGAGCTCTCCATATAAACTGGATGACTGGAATAGAAAGGAGATAAAGGTCAAGACAGAGGAAGATGTGCTGTCTAAATTGGTCGTTACATCTGTGCTGAGATTTAAAGATATGGTGCTTGATGAAAAGAGAAATGATTTGACGCGACAGATTATGGAAACTCAAGATGTTGAAGATCAATTTGCTCTTCTTGTCAAGAAGAAAAAACTTGACGATCTAAGAATTAAAATCAATCAAGAATTAGGTATAGTGATAGCGAAGTGATTTTTTTTGATTCCGACGATTGACATTGACTGTTAACGAATAAATTCTGGTGTTTTAAAAAAAACTCTCGGAGTCAAAGTTTCATCGTTAAAGGTTCAAAAATAATTCGTATCTTTGCCGACTTTAAAAATGCAATTTTTCACATTAACATGAACAACGAAGGTAACAAGGGCAAACGTACTCGTATTGCCACAAGAAAGACTGCCGGTGTACGCAGATTCAGTGATGAGAGATTAGAGCAGTTCGAAAGAGAACAGGCATCTCGCCGCGATGGCGATAGTGAAAGACCAAGAAAGAGCTTCAGACCAAGAAGAGATGACGACAGAAAAGAGTCAGACTTCGGTGGCAGAGGCAAGAAATTTGGCGACAGACCTGTTAGAGAAAGAAGAGATGAACGCGATGAGAATCGCAGCTTCAGAGGTCAAGACGAACGTCGTCCTAAGAGAGGATTTGGTGAAGACCGCCCTAAAAAGGGTTTTGGTGAAGACCGTCCAAAGAGAGGATTCGACGAAGGTCGTGACAATGACAATCAATACGGCAACCGCCGTAACGCTAGAGGCGCTGCTCGCAACGAGCGCAGCTTCGACAACAAAGGTCGTCGTGACGACAGACCAGAACGTAAAGGCACTGAACGTCGTGGTGGTGGCGGTGGCTTCAAAAGAAGAGAAAAAGATCCACTCTATGACAGACCAAGAGCAACAGGACAAATCCGTCTTAACAAATACCTCGCCGACTCTGGCATCTGCTCACGCCGTGAAGCTGATGACCTAATCCTCGCTGGCGCAGTATCTGTAAACGGTGTAGTCGTAACAGAATTGGGTACAAAAGTCAATACAACTGACAAGGTTGTTTACGGCGGCGAAACTCTTAACCGCGAAAAACTTCGCTATGTGCTCCTTAACAAACCTAAAGGTGTTATCACAACATCTGACGATCCATACGAACGTCACACTGTTATGGAACTCGTAGAAGGTGCTTGCCAAGAGCGCATCTATCCTGTCGGTCGTTTAGATAGAAATACAATAGGTCTCCTTCTCCTTACAAACGACGGTGACCTCGCTAAGACTCTCACTCATCCAAGCCACGAAGTGAAGAAGCTTTATCATGCAACACTCGATAAACCTCTCACTAAAAACGACTTGATGAAGATCAGAGAAGGTCTTATCCTTGAAGATGGCCCTATCGAAGTCGATGCCATCGACTGGGTTGTAGATGATCCAACAAAACGCGAAGTAGGTATTGAAATCCACTCAGGTCGTAACCATATCGTTCGCCGTATCTTCGAAAGCCTCGGATACGAAGTGGTGAAACTTGATAGAGTGATGTTCGCTGGACTCACAAAACAAAACCTCCCACGTGGTCACTGGAGATTCCTCACACCATCAGAAATCAGCATTCTTAAAAGAATAAAATAATATGAAAAAAAGACGTCATGTGACGTCTTTTTTGTTTATATAAACTTCTAAACTTCTAAATTTCTGAGATTCTGAGATTCTGAGATTCTGAGTTTTTGAATTTCTGAATTTCTAATCTTCTAACTATGCATCAAGCAGCGTCCTTAAAATCTCATACGACTTGATGTCTCTTACCTCGTCAGCATGTAGTTTGTAATACATTACTATAGATTCCAATAGCTTGCGTCTGATGCTGTTGCTTATTGTTAAATTCTGTTGATCGCCTCTCATTGACGCCTTGCAGATGTCGTAGAAATATCTGCTTAGTTCTTCATCGATCTGATGTATGTCGTTCTGAGTCATCTTGAAGTTTCCGTCTAACAAGTCAAAGCATGATTTTTCTGAGTATGTATCGATGTTAGGGAAGAATCCCAGATATCGGCTCAACTTCAATGCGAATACTATAGGGAAGTTCGCATAATCTGATGTGGCTTCATCGAGCCATAACATAGAGTCGTAAATGAAATTGAAGAGTTCAGGGTCACTCTCGCTTTCGCTGATGGCTTTTGATAACAACTCGCTGACGAATATTATGATAGTAGATTTCTTTATATCGGTAGCGATACTTTGGTAGTAGTGTGATAGTGATATTTCTCTGATGAAACCGAGGCTGTTGCTGCTAGTGTCTGCAACAATCTCAAGTAATGTCATATTCTGAAAAAGAGCAGCTTTCATCTTCGACTTCTTGCCAAAGACGCCTTTTACCATATAAGACTGAATGCCTAGCTCTTCTGTCAGCATCTTGACAACGAGGCTGCTATCTCCATATTTAATGGATTGAAGCACAATGGCTCTTGTCTTGCTTGTCGTCTTCGCCATTACATTATAAGTATTTTTGTGGCGAATGTTTCTATGCCGTTTTCATCTGTTACGAAGATGAGGTATATGCCGGGTGCTACCTTTTCGCCATTGATAGTAGTGCAATCCCAAACAGCTTGTCCACCTTCTGAGTAGAGATGTGTCACGAAAGAGCCGTCGACGGTGGTGATCTTTACTAATGAGTTGGACACCAAGTTTTTGATTCCGACCAGACCTGAATAATTTTGTCTTACGGGATTTGGATATACTATAACATCTGAGTTTGTTGTTTTACCCTCAGTAGCTCTGCCTCTTAAAGAGATGATGCCTTTGTCTGTGCCAAAGAAAATCTCTCCGTCTTTGTTGATGGCGATGTCGTTGATGGTATTTGACAACAGAGGACTGTTGTCTTGTGTGAAATGGTGATATTCAGTTAAACCGTTATTGGAAATATAGAAAGCGCCATTTCTTGTTCCCACCCATAAGTTGTTGGCGTCATCAACGCAAATTGAAAGTACTGACTCTCCAGAGAGAAGATAGTCAGCTTGACCCGAACCGTCGTTTCTTGGAACCAGGATTCTTGATGCGTCATAGTTAGCTCCTTGTCTGAATATCTTTGATGTTGAATAAAACTGTGCCAGACCATCGTTGGTGCCAATCCATACAGTGCCGTCTTTGTCAATGGCCATGCAGTTGGCTTCGGCAGGGAGTCCGCCCTGTCCTTTGGTCGTATTGATAATCTTATAGTTGTCATCGTAAGAATTAGAGATGGTGTTGTTGTCGTTGTAAACGATAAGATCGCCTTTACGAGTTAGGATCCATTTGTAGTTGTTGTCGTCGACGAGAAGTTTGCTGACGTTTTCAGAACCTATGTTAAATGAATACCATTCGTTTTTTGTAGTCTTGACGGACAGCATATTTTCGGTGCTGCTGTTTGCAATCCATAAATTGTTTCTGCTGTCGAAGTCCATGCCGGTGATATATACGTAGCCGTAGCCGCTCAATTCTCCAAGGCTGCTGTTTCCTTTGCTGTAAATATTTTTTAACTCAAAATCTTCGAATTCAAGTATGCCTTTGTGGAAGGAACCTACATATACTTTTGAGTTATTGATAGGGTCTATGGCTATAGAAACAATATCTGATATAGTGTCAAATGCCTCTGTGTTATTGCGATTTATGTTATGCCATTTGTTGTTTGTATAATAAAATACGCCGTCTTTCATCCAGTTCTTGGCCCATACGCTGGAATATCCTCCAGGAGCGACCCACAGCTGATCGCCGGAAGCTTTTAATTCAAAGACGTAATTGCTGTATGGTCCGTTGAAAATTATCGGTTTGCAGGAGACAGAAGGGATTAGTTTATAGATGCTGTTGGTGTTGTTCGCAATCCAATACGCGTCTTCGCTTTTATCATAGATACAGTCGAAAGGTTCGATGTTGCTGCTATATGATTGTGCAATTAAATCGGTGTTGACATCCAATGCGACGATTGAGTAGTTGTTGGAAAGCACGAGTCTGTCATCATAGGCTCTGATGCTTCTTTTTACAGAAGGCGTTGTGTATTTGTGATAGTCCCACTTCTCGCCGTCATACACGAATAATGTGTCGGTATTATATTTGTTTTTTGAATAGTTCGCAATCAGTTGGTCGTTAAAGGTCTCAATTTCAGAATAATTTAAATCTTTGTGGATGAGAGTCTTGTCTTGTGTCCATTGGGAGAAGTCGACGAGGTTGTCATTGTCGTGGTCGGCATAATAGATTCCATTGCTGGTTGCTGCATATAATTTGCCATTATATAAAGTTATGTCGTTGACATTTAGATAAGAACCGTTTTCGCCGATTATATAAGTCTCTTTGATCTCCATTTTTTTAAGGTCGACGAGGACGATGCCGAAACCGCAACTGAGATAAGCCTTGTCTTCGACGAAATAGACATCGTTGATGCTTTTGTCTATTAATATATTTTTGTTTTTGATATCGCTTATGTTAATGATCTTTCCGTCTTTGTCGATGATGTCGATGTTTGTGTTGGAATATCCGATGAAAATCATATCAGTATAAGGGTTGTAACGCATCACATTGATGCCGAAATCGGATAATCCGTTGACTTTAGTGAGTTTATTTATTGAGTTGTCGCCGGTGTTGTAATAGAAAATTTCGTATGGCGTTGCAGCATATATTATATCACCGACTTTTTCAACATTGATGACTTTAGAGCCAGGGACATGAGTGGTCCATTCATGAATGTTTTTCTGTGCGTATGAAGATGTTATGCTAAAGAATATTAAGCAAAATAGAGTTATATATTTTCTGATATTCATAGTTCTAATTTTAATATGTATAACTTATACGAGACGCTTTTATTTTATTGATTGTCTATATTTCAGTATGAAATTGTCCATTTCGAGAAATCAACTTCCGACTCGACTTTGTTTTCGATTTTGTCTGGCAGAGAAGGGAAGAAATCTATCTTGGTTAATTCTTCAACTTCATCAACGCTCATGGCGTATGTCGACATTGGTTTTCTGCCACTTTTGTTTTCGTAAACGAATCCTATAGTATGAATCTCTCCATTATCTTCTTGTAATAATACTTTGTAAAAAGCTTGTGGAACAATGACTTTATTTTCGCCTATTGTCGTTGACGCATCGTTGACGATAGGACCGCATACCACGAATATCTTTCCTTTCTGCAATGCCAAATCGCGTACTTGTTCCTCCAGGTCTTTCCATACACCGCCGTTGAGATTTGGATTCTGCGGACATATATTTGAAAGATAGAATGACTCTCTCATGACTTGTTCGTCCCATTTCATGTCGGCGGCAGGTGCCATGTGGCCTCTGTCGTAACCGGAATATTTGTAGTCGTTGGTTGTTGCAGTCTCACCTTGAGGTACCATTGGGTCTGGCTTGAATCTGTCGTAACGAGGTACCTCGCCTTGGACTTCATGGTCGGTGAGTTCGTAGGCAACCCAATTGGGGATTTTCCAATCGTAATTATATGAAACGGTATATCCTTTATGAGTTATGACTCTGTCGCTTCTATCTTCTTTAATGGTAGGGATTTCAATGTTTTCTAAATTTATATTCTGAGCTAAACATGTTGGTTTACAGAATATAAAACATATCAGAAAATATGATAGAAGTAAGGATATTCTCTTCATGACTTTTTTTTACAAAGTTAAAAAGAATTGTTAAAAAAAATTAAGATATGTGAATAATTGTTAACAAAAAATCACTAGGTAATAAGAATAAAAAACATTATTTTTGCAATGCGAAAATTTTAAAATCATAAATAAATACTAAGATGAAAAAACTTATTTTAATTCGTCACGGAGAAAGTGAATGGAATAAATTGAACCTCTTCACAGGTTGGACAGATGTTGATTTAAGCCCTAAAGGTTTAGAAGAAGCTTTTGAAGCTGGTAAACTTTTGAAACAAGAAAACTATAAACCAGAATTGTGTTTCACATCATATCTTAAAAGAGCTGTCAAGACTTTAAATAACGTTCTTGATGCTATGGATATGGACTGGCTTCCTGTTCAAAAGAGCTGGAGATTAAATGAAAAGAGCTACGGTGCTATCCAAGGCTTGAACAAGGCTGACACAGCTGCTAAATATGGCGACGAACAAGTATTGGTATGGCGTCGTTCTTTCGACGTTCAACCTCCAGCATTGGAAATGAACGATCCAAAGAGCCCAAGAATGGATGCTCGTTACGCTGAACTCACAGACGAACAAATTCCTTTGACAGAGTCATTGAAAGATACTATCGAACGTCTTATGCCTTACTATAACGACGTTATTCTCAAGGCTTTCGAAAACCACGATCAAGTTATGGTTGTTGCTCACGGCAACTCATTGAGAGGTATCGTTAAGGAACTTCGCGGTATGACAAACGAAGAAATCATCAAGTTCAACATCCCAACAGCTGTTCCTTACGTATTCGAATTCGATGACAATATGAACTTACAAAACCATTTCTTCCTCGGCGACCAAGAAGAAATCAAACGTAAAATGGAAAGCGTAGCTAACCAAGGTAAAGCTAAATAAATGAAAAGACGTTGGGTCATACCTGATATTCATGGTCATTCTAATACCTTGAAGTCTTTGATAGAGAATGTTATAAATCTGTCAAAAGAAGACTCGGTATATTTTCTCGGCGACTATATCGACCGCGGGAATGACAGCAAAGGCGTCATCGATTTTATCATAAGTCTGCAGGAAGCAGGATATGACGTCCATTGCATTAGAGGCAACCATGAGGATTATTGTATAAGAGCCTGGGAAGATGACCAAAAACGATTCTTGTTCCGCAGCAAAATCGAAAAGGATTGGAGAAAAAACGGAGCTAATAGAACATTGTTGAGCTTCGGCGCCAAACGTCCTCGCGAGATAAACAAGTTCTATATCGATTGGATGAAAAATACCAAATACTTTATTGAACTTGATGACTGCATCCTCGTTCACGCTGGACTTAACTTCAAAATAGATAATCCTTTCGATGATGTCTTTAGCATGATGTGGGCTAGAGATTTTAAAGTCGATAAGAATAAGACTGGCGGAAAGAAAGTGATACACGGTCACGTACCTGTCGAGATGTCGATGATAGATTTGTTTAAAAACAATAACTATGACTTCTTGTCTCTCGACAACGGCATATATTACAAAAACAAAGACGGATTCGGTAACTTGTTGGCGTATAATATCGATACTAACGAAATCGTTGCCCAACATAATATCGATTTCTAACTTGATCAGGGATGAGTCCTTTCGTAAATATTCATACTCATTATAATAATCATATCGATAATAATGAGTTTGTTGAGATACAAAACATCGATGTTGACAATATAGTCAATGTCGATGTTTCTCATTTTTATAGCATTGGAATACATCCGTGGAAAAGTCAACAGACAACAGACAACGGTCAACAGATCTTTTATCAACAAACTCAGAAATTCAAAAACTCAGGAATTCAAAAACTTGGTGACTTGGAGTCTGGGTGTCTCGGTGACTTGAATTTTCTCGCAATAGGTGAATGCGGACTTGACAGGGCTTGTGGAGTGGATTTTGAAATCCAGAAAGAAGTATTTATAAAACAGATTGAGTTGTCAGAGAGAATTGCGAAACCTTTGATAATTCATGCGGTAAGATCATATCCAGATATTATCTCAATAAGGAAAGAAACCAAGGCGAAACAATTCTGGATAATACACGGTTTCCAAGGTAATGAGCAGTCGGCTGAGCAGCTTTTGAAACATGCCGATATCTATCTCTCTTTAGGCGATGTCTTGTTTAAGAACGAAGCTCGTGCGAAGCAGCTTTTGCGAATCATCCCGACGGATAGATTGTTCTTTGAGACCGACGTCGCGGAGAGAAAGATAAGCGATGTCTATGAGAAAGCGGCGCTTTTGTCGGGTCTCGAAATGGATAAGCTGCGCAACGATATTTTTAATAACTTTGTAAAAATTTTTGGACAGATATGAATTGGAACTCAAGAACACAGTTGTTAGTCGGAGAAGAAGGCGTTAAGAAATTAGCGAACAGTCATGTCCTCGTCGTGGGGCTTGGCGGTGTTGGCGCATACGCTGCTGAACAGTTAGCGCGTGCCGGAATAGGAAAACTCACTATCGTCGACTGCGACATCGTCAATGTGACTAATAAAAACAGACAGCTCCTGGCTCTTGACAGCACCCTCGGACGTCCAAAGGTAGAGGTGATGGCAGAACGTATCCGCGACATCAACCCTGATGTTGAAGTAGTTGCCATAAACCAATATCTTAAAGACCAGCCTATCATCGACTTGATGGAGCAGCATTTCGACTTCGTCGTCGATGCTATTGACACACTGGCTCCTAAGGTATTCCTTTTATATTATGCAGTTCAAAACAAACAGAACATCGTCAGCTGCATGGGCGCAGGCGGTAAGTTTGATCCAACTAAGATTGAGATTGACGACATCTCGAAATCACATAACTGTCGTCTGGCTTTTTACATAAGAAAACGACTCCACCGACTTGGAATACGCGAAGGCATCACCGTGGTGTTCTCGCCTGAGAAAGTCGCGGAAAGTGCAGTCTCGATAGAAGAAGCTACAGAAAACAAGATCGCAACAGTCGGAACCATATCTTATATGCCAGCAATATTCGGCTGCTTCTGCGCTTCACATGTTATAAGAAGTATTTTGAGTCAATAAGTTAGGTTGCTCCTACTAAAATCTCATAGACTTATTGACACATAGACTTATAGACTTAAATCATCCTGAAACCAGAAATACCAAGTCGTCTCTTTCTTCTACTTTCTTCTCGATGGTGGAGATGAAGTGTGTGCGACGTGTGTTTTGGTCGAGCAGCAGCTGGGCGTTTTCGAAATCTCCAAGTTGACGGTATATCTCGATAATCTCAAGATTCACTGATTCATATTCCTCATCGTCTGGAGTGTATCGTAACTTGTATAAGTCTATTAAAGCTCTAAGGTTTTCGTTGAAATGTTCGCGGCATTTTTGGAATAACTTTATGCCTTCCAGAATTTTCTTTCTGTTTCTGTACCATACCTTGAAACTCATCTCTTTAGATGTGTATGTCTCAATGTTGATTTGATGTCTGTTTCTTACGAAATCATTGAAGGCCCACCACATAAGACGACGGAAATAAATCTCTTGGTCGATATTGTAATTGCCGTTGTTCAGGAAGTTTCTGTAATGGTTTACCAGAGCCATCTTGCCTTTGTTGCTCATGAAATGTGCGCCGTAGAAACGCCAGCTGTTCCATGTGTAAAAGGTGTCTTTAGGTTTTTTCTTGATGATATATGGTTCTTCGTATTTCTCCACCCATGACCAGTGGCTGCAAGCTGGGCATACTATCATTTTCTGGTTCTCAGTCATATATCCGTCGTTCAGGATCTTTCCGTCAGAATATAAGATCGCCTGATTGACCATCGATGAGATAAGACGATGACCTTCCATCCAGCTTTTGCATCTAGGACATTGTATATAAAAAGTATCGAATTTTATCATGGGTGTTATTTTTTGCAAATATATTATTTTCTTCCGAAGTCGGCTGGTATTTCTCCCCAGATCTCAGTCCTCCATTTATAGATAGGGACTCTGAAAGTATTTTCCTTAAGCCATCTCTCAGCCCATCGTATAACGTCAAAGAGTGGTCTGTTGTTTTCGTTTTCAGCAATCTTAGTCTTGCAGGCGCCTTCTCTTACCCATTTCTGCGCATTTACAGAGTCGGAATAGATAGGGTAGCTGAGCTTGTTTTTCTTTTGCCATGCCAGGCAATAGACTATGGCGAGGAACTCTCCGATATTGTTGGTGCCTTGTTCGTAGACCGGACTCTTGAAGAGATGTGTGTTTGTCTCTACAAAAACACCTTGAAACTCCATCTTGCCAGGATTGCCGGAACAAGCTGCGTCGACGGCGATGCTCTGACCAATAGGTCTCTGGTTCTCTGGCAAATTTTCGTAAGATTTAACCGTTGTCTGTTGACTGTTGTCCGTTGACTTCTGATATCCTGCTTTGAAGGCTTCCTCTGCGCTTGCCCTGTCGGGAAATGATTTATATTGCGCACCTTTGAACCCTTCAATCTGCAATTTGCAAGAGTCCCAGTTGCTGTAAATACCTATCTGTCTGCCGTTCCAGACCACGTAATATTTGTTCTTTGCCATAATGCAAAAGTAACAAAGAAAAGCATATCTTTTTTTGAAAAATGAAATAAAAAACCTCAAATGATATCGTTTTTTTTTGTAGAATTGCATTTAATAAAATTGGTAAAGATATAATGAGAAACAGCATATCGTTTGTTAGAAAATATATATTAAATCTTATAACTTGTTTGTTTGTAATAAGTTTTACAATCTTGACTCCTGTCAAGGTTTTTGCAAACGATAATGGACATGAAACAGAAGAGAAATTTGACGCTGGAGAACTTATCTTCGACCATATTTTAGATTCATACGATTGGCATATATGTACTTGGAAAGGAAATCACATCAGTGTGTATCTTCCGATAATAGTTTATAGCGAAGGCGAGTTCTATTGTTTTTCGTCTAAGAATTTTCACCATGAGCATCAGTATCATGCCATGAACAAGCACGGCGATGCCGTCGTCTTTGAAATAGCTGAGGATGGAAAATATAAAGGCAAGGTGGTTAGAGTCCTTGAAGACGGAACGCAGATAAGACCGTTAGACATCTCTATAACTAAGACCGTATGCGGATTGTTTATCTCATGCACTCTTTTGGTCGTAGTGTTTTTGCTTGTCGCGAAAGGCTATCGTGAGAGAGGCGAGAAGGCCCCCAAAGGAATACAGGCTCTCGTAGAACCAATCATCCTCTATGTGCGTGATGACATCGCCAAACCTAATATCGGCGAACATTATGAACGTTATTTCCCTTATCTGCTAACGGTGTTTTTCTTTATATTCTTTAACAATCTCTTAGGATTGATACCGTTTTTCCCTTTTGGCGTTAACATCACAGGAAACATAGCAGTGACAGCAGTGCTTGCCTTGTTTACTTTCGTCATCACTAATTTCATGGGTTCGAAACATTATTATGAAGATATATTCAACACACCTGGCGTGCCTTGGTGGTTGAAGTTCCCATTGCCATTGATGCCGGTCATTGAACTAGTAGGCTGTTTCATCAAGCCTTTCGTTTTGGCGGTACGTCTTTTCGCTAATATCACCGCAGGTCATATCGTGGTGCTTGGCTTCATCTGTATGATCTTTATCTTGGGAGAGATGAGCGCTATGGCAGGTGCTGGAATGTCTGTGCTGTCAGTATTGCTCGCAGTCTTCGCCGACTGTCTTGAGGTGCTGGTGGCGTTCATACAGGCATACGTGTTTACCTTGCTGTCGTCAATATATTTTGGAATGGCAGCGAAACATAGTTAGTTAGGAATTAGGAGTTAGGAATGAAGAATTAGGTCTGTTGACATAAAAATAAAAAGAAATATAAACTTTATAAAAATTATAAGTTATGACATTATTAGTTTTATTACAAGAAGTAGTTCAGGCAGTTGTTGACTTGGCTCCATTGGCACAGTTAGGTGCAGCTTTAGCAGCAAGTATCGTTACAATCGGTGCAGCCTTGGGTATCAGCAGAATCGGCAGCTCAGCTTTGGAAGCCACAGCTCGTCAGCCTGAGATAGCAGGTAACGCACAGACAAGCATGATCATCTCTGCAGCTTTGGTTGAAGGTGTTTCATTCTTCGCATTGGTTGTCTGCTTGCTTATAGCTCTTTAAGAGTTTATAGTGGAAAGTTTAGAGTGTGGATATCACTCTACACTCTAAACAATTTTCAATTTTCAACTTTCAACTTTCAATTATGGAATTAATTACTCCTGATTTTGGTCTGTTGTTCTGGATGACATTGGCATTCGGAATAGTGTTTTTTATCTTGGCGAAGTTCGCATTGCCTGTCATAAACGGAATGTTGAAGAAACGCGAGGAGGAGATCACCAATGCCCTTGAACTGGCAGAGCGTACTCATAAGGAAATGGAACAGCTTCAAGTTGACAACGAGGCGCTCCTTCATCAGGCTCGCGAAGAACGTGATAAGATACTCAATGAAGCTAAGCTGATCTCCGATAGGTTCATCGAAGAGGCTAAGGTTAAGGCCAACGAAGAGAAGGACCGTATCATAGAAAACGCTAAAGAGACAATAGAAAATGAGAAGATGGCTGCTGCGACGGAAATCAAGAACCAGATAGCAGACATCTCTATAAAAGTGGCAGAGAAGATAATCGGCAAGACTCTGGAATCAGACAAGGAACAGATGGATTATATCAACCGTCTGCTTCAGGAAATAGAAGAGAGAACTCAAAAATGATAAACCATGAAACCGAACATCTTAGTAAATAGATATGCAAAGGCTTTCCTTGACTTGGCAATACAGAATGGTGTTGTCGACAAGGTTCTCGGCGACCTTCTTCTCGTGAAGACAACCTTCAAAGAGAATAAGGAACTGGATCTGTTGGTGCATCAGCCTTTTGTCTCAAAGCTTCATAAGACGAATATCATAACTAAGATCTTTAAAGACAGAGTCGATGTCATAACATTGAATCTCGTTAATCTTCTTATAGAAAAAAATCGTGAAGAGATCATCGATGATATCTATGATGAATATTACGAGTTGTATCTTGAATATAAGAAGATCGCTGTAGTGACTGTTACTTCTGCCATTGATCTTGATGAGAATACAACCGACAGAATCGTCAATATTATGAGACATAAGATTGTCGATAAGGATACTGTTCAAGTCAGGAAGGTCATAGACAAGAATATCATTGGAGGTTTTAAAGTCAATTATATGGATTATGAATATGATGCTAGTGTGGTAAGTACTTTGAAACGTCTGCATTCTGTCTTTGAAGAGAATTTGTTTGTTAAAGGATATTAAGAAAAGAAATAAAATTACATACGATGGAAAATATAAAACCTGCTGAGATATCAGCGATTTTGCTTCAGGAATTAACTGGCTTCGACACCAAGGGCGAGCTTGATACCAAGGGTTCTGTCCTTCAGATCGGTGACGGTGTTGCTCGTGTTTATGGCATGAAAGATGCCGAGGCTGGCGAGCTGGTTGAGTTCGAGAAGACAGGTGCCATGGGCATTGTCTTGAACCTTGAGCAGGATAATGTCGGTGTCGTTCTTCTGAATGACGCTTCAGATATAAAAGAAGGTGATGTGGTGAAATGTACTCATCGTATCGCTTCCATACAAGTCGGTGAAGGTATGTTAGGCCGTGTCGTCAACACCCTCGGTCATCCTATCGACGGCAAGGGCGCCATCAAAGGCGAGACCTTGGAGATGCCTTTGGAACGTAAGGCTCCTGGTGTCATCTTCCGTCAGCCTGTCAGCGAACCGCTTCAGACAGGTATCAAAGCTGTCGATGCCATGATACCTATCGGACGTGGCCAGCGTGAGCTTATCATCGGCGACCGTCAGACAGGTAAGACCGCCATCGCCATCGATGCTATCTTAAATCAGAAAGAATTCTACGACAGGGGAGAACCTGTCTATTGTATATATGTCGCTGTAGGACAGAAAGGCTCTACCATCGCTAACATAGTGCAGACCTTGGAAGATAAGGGCGCGCTGCCTTATACCGTCGTAGTAGCCGCTACAGCATCCGACACTGCCGCTATGCAGTATTACGCTCCTTTCGCTGGAGCTGCCATAGGCGAATACTTCCGCGACACCGGCCGTCCTGCTTTGGTCGTTTACGATGACCTCTCTAAACAGGCTGTCGCTTATCGCGAGGTGTCATTGCTTCTCCGTCGTCCACCTGGACGCGAGGCTTATCCTGGCGACGTGTTCTATCTCCACTCAAGATTGCTTGAACGTGCTGCTAAGATAGTCGCTAACGACGACATCGCTAAGAATATGAACGACCTCCCAGAATGTCTTAAGGACAAGGTGAAAGGCGGCGGATCTCTCACTGCCCTCCCAATCATCGAGACACAGGCTGGCGACGTCTCGGCATATATCCCAACCAACGTGATCTCCATCACCGACGGTCAGATATTCCTTGAGACCAACCTCTTCAACGCAGGTATACGCCCTGCTATCAACGTGGGTATCTCTGTGTCACGTGTCGGCGGCAAGGCTCAGATCAAGTCAATGAAGAAGGTGTCAGGTACTCTCAAGATTGACCAGGCTCAGTTCCGAGAACTCGAGGCGTTCTCGAAATTCGGTTCTGACCTCGACGCTGCTACACAAGCAATATTGGATAAAGGCCGCCGTAACGTACAGATGCTCATCCAGCCTCAGTCATCACCGATGAAGGTGGAAGAAGAGGTAGCGATGATATTCTGCGGCGTCAACAACCTCATGAGAAGCCTGCCTTTGGATAAGATAGCTGAGTTTGAAAAGAGTTATATCTCAATGCTCAACAGCAGCTATGCTGATGTCATGAACAAGATAAGACAAGGTCAGCTCGATGATGAGATAGTTGCTGTCTTGAAGGATGTGGCTGCTGGAGTATGTGATAGCATAATGAAGAATTAAGAGTTATGGCAAACTTAAAAGAAGTCAGGACGAGAATAGAATCTGTCAACTCGACGAAGCAGATTACGAGCGCCATGAAGATGGTGGCAGCTTCTAAACTGCGTAAGTCGCAGAATGCCATCATGGCATTACGTCCTTATGCCGAGAAGTTCAGCGAGATTCTTGAGAGGATAAATGGTCAACAGACAACAGACAACAGTCAACAGTCAACGACCAGCAGAGTTCTCATCATACCTCTTTCTTCTAATAAAGGTCTTTGTGGTGTGTTCAACGCTAACGTCATCCGTGAGACGATAAATCTTATCAAAAACGAATATCAGACATTATTGGATAATAATGGCGTTGACATTTTATGTGTCGGTTCTAAAGTCGAGGAAGCTCTTAAGTTTAAGAAATATCCTGTCATCGGCAATGAGAATGTCTTGTTGGATGACTTGACATACGAGAACGCTGCTGCTTTTGCTGAGCGACTGATGAAAGACTTCGATGACAAGAAATACGATAAGATTGTTTTTGTCTATAACCAGTTTAAAAACGCCGCGACACAGGTGCTGGTGACAGAACAGTTTTTACCTTTCGTAAGTCAACAGACAACAGACAACGGACAACAGACAGAGTCTGAAGTTGATTATATTTATCAGCCTAATAAGGAAGAGCTTCTGAGTGTTATGATTCCTAAGTCGTTGAAGCTTCAGGTTTATAAGATCTTGTTGGATAGCTTTGCATCAGAACAAGGCGCTCGTATGATTTCAATGACGCAGGCTACAGATAACGCGACAGAACTCTTGAAAGAGCTTAATATATCATATAACAAAGCACGTCAGTCTGCTATCACCAACGAACTCGTTGAGATCATCAGCGGAGCAAACGCTTTGAAAAATTAAGAATTTATCTAAAAACTCAGAAATTCAAAATCTCAAAAAAAATGGTAATGTTGCCAAAAATGGTTGGTAATTGAGCGAAAAAAAGACAGGTAACGGGCATACAAAACAGCCCAAATTACCTGTCTTTTTTTGACATTGTTCTTAAACACCCATAAGTCCCGTTAGGGACGACAGTTTCTAGGC
>JAFYUH010000057.1 GCA_017549605.1 Bacteroidales bacterium | reverse complement strand
TGTGTCCCTGAAAGGGATTCTCTGACAGTGTTTTGCGATAAGGAGGGCAAGAGAGGTTATCTGAATGTGAATACCGGCAGGGTGGTAATCAGTGGTCAGTATAAGCACGCCTGGCATTTCTCGGAAGGGCTTGCTGCAGTTGTCGCTGATAACGGAAAGGTCGGTTTCATCAATTATGATAATGAGATGGTTATCCCTGCGGTGTATGATTATGTTGTTGATTATGACTATATATTTGAAGATGGAATATGTGTTCTCATAGATGGCCTGACAAATAAGTATGGAGCAATTGACCGTCAGGGCAATATGAAGCTTCCGATGGAATATTCACGCATCTTTAAGGCATACAATGAGAGTACCTGGTATATCAGGAAGGACGGCAAATGTGGCCTGACGGATTCTGATATGAATATTATCTTTGAGCCACTTTATGATAATGTCAGATCAAATGGCAGTGAGAAGAATGCTTATCTGACGCTTAACGGAGTCAAACAGTTAGTCTCATTTGATGGTGAGGTCATCCTGCCTTTCGTGATCGACCAGACCTGGCCGTTGAAATATATGGTCAAATATCACGATGATGAGGCAGATGAATATGAACTACACCCTTATCTTGTTGAGGTGATGGTTGATTATAACTGCTTCGGTGTGATGGATTCCAGAAACGGAAGGATGGTTATTCCTGCGATTTATTCAGATATTACTATGATTTCAAAGGACCTACTGATGGCTGAGGTCGATGGTGACGAAGAGAATAATGTGGTATTCACAGCAGATGGAAAGATGCAGAAATGTGAAAAATGAAATAGTTTCTGTTCCCTAGAATGAAATAGCTTGCGTCCGGCTCTATCTTTAGCTATAGCTGTATTTCCCGCTCCTGCTCGGGGAAACCGGGGAAAATGCTCAAAAAAATCTCGGGGGAATCGGGTAAATTGTTTGAAAACGGGCTAAAACTGTAAAATTTTACCAATTTTAGCTCGCTTTCGAGAGACTCTGGAATTTGAAAAGTGTATATTTTACGTCTTGTTTTCGCTTGAAAAGTGCCTTAATCGACAAAATTTTGCAAAAACGGCTTGTTAATCGACAAAATTTTGCAATTGGGGTGAGGTTGACTTGTTAATCGACAAAATTTGATGGGATGTGTCGTTCATCATAGGAAAAGATTAAATTTGTGGAATGAAATAAAACTAGAAGTATGGATATCAAGAGACTGATAGGAGAAGCGACGGAATATGACAAGAAGGAGATGCTCGAATATAAAAAGCCGAAGAGTTGGCTTAAGAGTGTCTCTGCCTTTGCTAATGGCGTGGGTGGTAAGTTGTTGTTTGGTATAAACGATGACGGAGATGTTGTTGGACTTGCTGATTGCGAAAGGGATTGTGAGATTATCAGTGAGGCAATCAAGACGAAGATGGATCCTATTCCAGAAATTCATCTTGTGCCAGAGACGGTTGATGGAAAGAAGATCATAGTACTTACTGTATTTTCAGGAAAGGAAACTCCGTATTACTATATCGGTGACGGTAATCGCCAGGCATTTGTACGCATCGGCAATGAGAGTGTCATAGCAGATAGGACAGCCATCCG
>JAFYUH010000056.1 GCA_017549605.1 Bacteroidales bacterium | reverse complement strand
GTTAAGACACCATTCATCTGTACAAAATTCTGTATGATGTTCCAATCCTCTGACATTCAATCCCCATATTTGTGACAAGATACGTTCTGGACTTCTTGAACACGATGTCAGAAATATTAAAATCCCGATTATGAGCAAATTTAACCGTTTCATATAAATACGAATTTAGTTAGACAATTGAAATGCTTCCCAGACTGTCTGCCAGGTGTTATCACCAGGGTCAAATTCAATTACATCTTCGTTAAAGCGATAATCCTTTTCTATTATTGTCTCCACTCTTACAGTTCTATCTAATGACGTATTATTCTCTGGCACGGAAAATTCGATTTCCCACTGATCTCCCACTTGAATATGAGCATCCGATATCCATATATCGACAAGTTGCTGATCAATAATTGTCTCTTCTATCATTACTCTATATTCAAACCGCCTCAAGACACTTGAGAAAGATGTTTTAGTTTCAACAGCATTTATCACAAAATGATAGGTTCCGCCTTCTGCTGGTATGATAATGCCGTCCTCCTTCTTAAACTCTACGTCATAAAAAGAACTCAAGCAACTTTGCGTTGTAAAGGAAATTAGAATCAGAAACAACAGTCTAAAATGCTTCATATTTATATCGTTTTATTATTGATTATAGATGAGTCTCAATGTGCGTTGTTACGCATAAATCCGAATTTACTTGTCTTTGATTCCAAAATGCCTGAATATACGGCGACGCATTTTGGCATTGGTGGGATTTCTCAAATCTTCACGAATATAATAATAATCCAGATCCCAATAAGGGGAATTGCTGTCTGCAGCAATACAATCATTAATCAATTTTACATTGACACGCAGACTGAATCCGATTGACTCATTCTTATATTCCTTGGAAATCAGGAAAGGAGGTCTACGCTTTTCCCGGTACGTGAGACCATATTGGACATACCAGAAAGGATCATTAGCATCCAGGCTGCGTCCAAAAGACTCAAGCGGAATGATCTCAGACATTTCAACAGGAGCATTGCCGATTATCCTATAATCTCCATACAGGAATCTGTTGTCAAATATCGGCTGAGACGGAAGCATCTTCTTACCTTTCAGTTCTTCTATGGTTATATCAGGGGTAGAAGATATATGATGATACACTTGAACAATTAAAGGATGTCCCATCAAGTTGCTCAAGCCATAGTTCTTACCAGCAACAAACTCTTCCGATTTCTTTCTTTTATGGATATCGTATATGATCCTTCCAAATCCCCATTTTCTTCTGCTGAGTTTGAAGGCAAAGAAATCACCTTCACTATATTTCTGTCTAGATTTTGTCTGTTTGGAAAATTCCTCTAGTTCTGCAAGATCAGTTTCAGTGGTATCATTCATCCAGGCATCGAGCCAATGTTCCCAATTGTCAGTAACATCCTCTATATAAGTCCTTTGCGAAACAATATTACCAATCTTGATATGCGGGCAAGAATATAAGAAGTAGATATTTATCTTAAACTTCTCAATGACAGTCCTATTGAATTTCTCTGGCAGCGGCTCGTTCAGATCACACTCAAAATATCCATCCTTGTCATTGCGAATTTCCTTAAGAAGACTCTTTCCATCATGATAAAACACTTCATTGCACGCTTCTATTCGTGTCCATGAAGGCAACACCTCTGAAAGTCCAAGGAACTTACGGTATTTATTATCCAGTTCATTCATAATCGTAATTCAATCAATGTTGAATAACAAAATTTTACATTATGATCAGATCACCATCAACAAAACCGAGTCCTATTCCCTGTTGACTGCGCAATAATGAAGCATGTTTCCCATTCTTCAGATATGTCTCTAAATGAGATCTAACCGATGAGAGTACTTTTTTCCATGATTCCTTACTCTTCCATTTCAATGGATTGTTTCGAGTATCAAAGACTTCATTACAAGCCCAATCGCTGTCATCTTTGTCAAAACTAGAAGTTCCAACAAGTTCGACAGACCACTGTCCATTGCTATCATCATAGAGATTGAAGCAAAATGCTACAACATCTTTTGGCAACTCCGTATTCAACGAACTATCCACCCATTTTTCAAATTCCTTATATGATAAGTCTGGGCTAGCGAATAAATTAAATATTCCCATAATAAGAGTAAGAAACATGTAAATCCGAATTTAGTTCTTTCTCTTGAAACGTTTGTAGTCAGTATGAAGTGTTCCTTCTGAAAACTCTGTTCCAACTTTCTGCCACTCCATAATTGACTTGTCAAGCCTTACAATATTGTAGCTTGTACTTCCATCAGAGCTAATTGTTGTTACCACGCCATCTGAAATAGTATAACTACATATGTCAGAAGACCCCTCCAAATCAGGGTCTGCATGATATATTTCAAGAAGATATGAGCCGTCTTCATTGAAGGTGTATGTGGATCCGCTGTCTGATTCGAAATCAGGATATATATCATAACTTTCGTACCACGATCCGACAATCAATGACGGGTCTATCGCATTTTCTGCATAATCCTTCTCATTAAGACATCCGCAAAGGCTGAGCATTGCAATCAATATAGCTAAAATACGTTTCATATGTTATGTGTTTAATTGTGTAACGTAGCTCTGTTTATATTACTTCCGTTATGACGCACAAATTCCGATTTAGTTACTCAAGTTTGTGAGCTATGAGTTCCACCGTAATAAGTTCTTCTCCACTATAGAAGTTCAATGTGCATTTACCACTTCCTGTTATCTGTCCCCAGTAGAGAATCCTTGAATCATAGTCACCTTCATTAAG
>JAFYUH010000055.1 GCA_017549605.1 Bacteroidales bacterium | reverse complement strand
CCTTGATTACCGAACCCTTTACTTTTTGATTTTTCGTAATCATACTAATTCTTTTTTTGGTTAATAAAAAACTGAAATTATTAGCTATCGTGCTAAAGTCGTCAGCCGTGCACTGCTGTAACAATAACATCATATAGTTCGATTTTTCGTCTTCATCCTTAATCGCTTCGCTGTCAGCAATGAATTCGTGGTTATTCTTCAACTCGTTCTTAATCATTCTGATAAAAGGATTAAACCATTGGAAAGCAATCATTATCTCCATAAGAATGACATCAACAGAATGATAGTTCTTCACGTGACTCATTTCGTGTTTTATTATCATCGCATCAAGATTGTCTTTTGGAATGTAAATGTTTTTTAAGAATGAGAAAGGAATGTGACTTTCATTTGTGTATATGAAATTAACATCGTCGATTGTCTCAATCTTCTTCCCTGCTCTGATCTTATATATCTTAACGATGTTGTAAACGAATTTCATCAGGAAGAAAACAACACCTACTATATATATGTATGAAATTATGTCGGTAACGGATAATGTGTTTGCCTCGACTGGTGTTTCTTCTATTATCGCGTCGCTGTAAAATATCACGTCCATTTCTTCTTTAAAGGAAGTAATCTCTTGAAACTGTTGTCCTTCAAGGTTTATTCTGATGAAAGGAAGCGCGAACGCAAAAACGGATATCGTGAGCAATATGATTCTGTTGAGTTGGAATCTGTTGCTGTTGCGGAACAATAGTTTGTACGCAAAATACAAAACCATCGTCGCCAAGAATGTAAGTATCAGGTTTGTTATCATAGTTATTTATTTAATGCTTTATCAATCATGTTTTTGAGTTCTTCCAACTGCTCTATCGTAAAGTCTTCCTTCTGTGTGAATGCCGATACCAATTCACTGTAAGAATTGTTAAAATAATTTTTCACCAGACCGCAGAGTGATTTGTGCGAGTAATCCGATTTTGAAATCAAAGGATAATATCTGTTTGCCTTACAGAAAGTCTCGTGTGCGACGAATCCTTTCTTCTCGAGAATTCGCACTATCGTAAGCACTGTATTATAAGCTGGTTTTGGTTCCGGGAAGTTCGCCATTATCTCATTTGCAAATCCTTGTTCTATCTTCCAAAGCACTTGCATCACTTGTTCTTCCGCTTTCGTGAGTTCTTTTATATTTTCCATAAAATCTATTTTTTTAATCAACGAGACAAATATATATATTGTTTTTTAAATATGCAACTAATTTTTTAGTTGTGAATAAAAAAATAAAAAGAGACGTGTCAATGTGTGTTTATTTTCAAGGTAACATTGACGCGTCTCTACAAATCACTCCTAACTCCTAATTCCTAATTCCTAACTAATCCTAAGGTCTTGTAAAATAGCATATTCGCACTCTCCTATTCCAGTGACGACAATCTTAACTGCTTTAACTGCTTGTTCTGGATGGATTTCTGCTTTGTAGCCATCGAAGTAATCGTAAACGAAAGCCTCGCCTTCAATGAAGTTTTCACCATCGTAAGACCATTCGATTCTTGCGTTTGGAAGTCCGACGATCGCCAGTCCGTAATGTCCTGTTCCGACTAAAATCTTTTCACATTCCACTGGATTTTCGAAGGTGTATAAGAAGTAATCGCCGGCTTCAACAGGACGCGCTGTGTTGCAATAAGTGTTCATGTTATAGTCAACTAATACGTTGATATCCTGCTCCATAGGAACGTTGGATGTTATTGTTGTCGCAGGTTTTTGATAATTATATAAATCAATGTTTTGTGCGCCTCTTGCGATACTTGGACGTTCGTTATAGAATGTTACAAAACGGTAATTCTCTGGTTTATCTGTAGTTATCGCTTCTGTGTATTCTGCTGATTCCAAAGTAGGTGTTGATTTGTCATCAGTGTAACGTATTGTCAAGAAGTCATAGTCTTTCTCAGCGATGAGTTTGCCGTCTTCGAATTTCACTGTTGGAGGTGCAACTCTGAATTCGAAATCCATGTTGTACAATTTTTCTAAATGATTGTCGTACAATCTCTTTTTAAAGTAGTCGAGGTTTCTGTCTTCGTAAGCTGACCAACCGATTTCTGAAAGTACGAGCACTTTAGGGAAAAGCTGGTAATGAGCATACCCTGGAACTTGACCGCATTCTGTCCAGAGACCGCCTTGAACACCGAGAACGAGTTTCTCTTCATCTTCTGTCAATTCGAAATTGCCTATTGGGTCGAATTCATATACTCTCTCCAGTGGAATAATCGCTGCCCATTTAAGACCGCGTTCGTCAGCAGATTGTTTCATGTCAAAGTACATATACTGAGCTACTTGCATAACAGTTGGCTGACCAGCCTTTACAGATTTGATGCCTCTTTCTGAGTTTTGCCAGACGTAAGGAATTGTTGTTTCCAAGAGGTTGCCGCCATCGAGGATTTCGTCCCAACCAGCCATTGTCTTGCCGTATTTTGCCAATATCTTTTCTATTCTTCTAACGAAATGATTTTGTAACTCAACGAGTTCTGTCATTTCCTTTTCTTTCATAAGATTTTGACATACTTCGCAGTCGCGCCATGAATTCATATTGACTTCGTCAGCACCTATGTGATAGACTTTGCTTGGGAAGAGTTCTGTCATCTCAGCGATGATGTTTTCCAACATAGCGTAGTTCTCTTCACGACCTACGCACCATACGTTGTTTGACTCGCCTTGTACACTAAGGTGTTTAGAATCAATGTTACATACGATTTCTGGATATGTCACAGCGACAGCCTTGCTATGTCCTGGAAGGTCGATTTCAGGGATGATATTGATGTTTCTATCGGCAGCAAATTTCACGATGTCTTTGATTTCTTCTTGAGTGTAGAAACCGCCGTTGCGCTCATTACCAGAGCCGTAAGCTGGCATGAGAAGTTCGTTCGCGCCACGCCAAGCTCCTAATTCTGTGAGTTTTGGATATTGTTTTATCTCCAATCTCCAACCTTGGTCATCGGCGAGATGCCAGTGGAAATTGTTGATTTTATAATGAGCCAAACCGTTCAAAAGATGTTTGATATAATCCACATCGAAGAAAGTGCGTGAGCAGTCCAACATCAATCCTCTGTATTTAAAACGTGGATTGTCATGGATGTTTAATGATGGAAACATAACGCCTTCAACCTTGACTGCATCCTCAGAATAGATGTCATTAGGCATCATCTGGATCAAAGTCTGGATACCGTAGAAAATACCAGCAGCGTCGAGGGCATAAATGTTTATTTCATCAAGACTTACGCTTAAGAGATAGGCTTCGTTATCGTTTGCTAAATTAAATTTCTCGCATTCACTTGGATCTACAATATTGAGGTTGACGCTGTTGGATGCGTTATTATTAGACGCCACTGGGGTGACGTCTCTACGAATTTTCAAATCTTTCTTGAAAATATTTTTAAGATAAGATTGTAAAAACTCCGCATTGAATTGATTTACTTCATTTTCATAAACGATGACGGTTTCTTTATTGAGTTGGAAACCATTGTCGTTCATACATACTACAACTTCCTGAGGAACAGGAACGATGTCGAGGTTCGCATCCACGACTTTTGCTTTCTCTTCAACGCATGATGAAAGCAATGCGAAAATCGCTGATAATAAGAATAGTTTTTTCATGTTTATTTATTTTTATTAATAATCATTAGGTGTTGGGTAATCCACCAAAACAACTTTTACACTTTCGTTTCTGCATATTTCTTTTGTGAATTCTACATTTTTAGGAGTAAATGCCTTAGGGGTGTCCCAAAAGTGAATATTTTGTTCTGGGAATGTGTCGCAAAGTATTGGAAACATTGTATATACGCAACTTATTGCGTCAGGTTCAAGAGATTCTATATTAGAACGGATTTTGTTTATTATAGAGATTGTATCTTCTAAAGTTGGATGGTTGTGATTTGATATTGCATCAACCCAAAGCATCACATGAAAATCCTGATTCTTGGCTTTTCTTAGAGCATTGGAATTCCAGCTTTCAATAAATACTTTATCTCGTATATCATATTTGTCGACTATAGAACTTAATTTTTCCAATGCTTTTGAAGCATTCTGTGAGGTGAGATTTTTAAAATCGACCCAATAGTGCATCTTGTCAGGTTTTTCTAAAACTGACAACCATTCATCAAGAAAGAGATTGTTTATAGTGTCTTCATATCCATGAGCGACATAGATATCGTTTTTTGCACTTGAATAAATAATATCGACTTCAACTCCGTCGAATACGTTTTCTATTTGCTGTAATTCTTCGGTAGTATTCACTCGATGTTTCCACACTTTGGAATTAGGATAATTATAACCATTCTTCTCATTAGTTTTGCTACATGAAAATAATGTTATGATTATCAGCGTAAATGTTATTAATCTCTTCATAGATATCGCTTGGTTTTTATCTAATTGTTTTGGCCCTATTTTTCTTTATCTTCAATTCCTTAACGGAATTATCTGGCATTAATATATAATAGATGCCTCCAATTTTAGATTTTATCTTGATCTTTTCAACGTTTCCGTTTTCCCAGTAGCAATCTACGACTGCGCCGTTTTCTGCGCAGAGACCTTTGAAATGACCTGTCTTCCATGCTGATGGCAATGCTGGCAACACCTCGATGAATCCGTCGTGAGATTGAATCAGCATCTCTGCAATACCGGCTGTTCCTCCGAAGTTGCCGTCAATTTGGAATGGCGGATGTGCGCAGAAGAGATTTGGATATGTGCCAGCTCCTACTCTGTTGCCGACCATCGCTGGCTGTAGCAGGTTTTTAAGGAGTTTGTAAGCACGCTCGCCATCATGGAGTCTCGCCCAGAAGTTAATTTTCCAGGCTCGCGACCAGCCTGTTCCATCATCACCACGGCGCTCTAAAGAGACCTTGCAGGCTTCATATAAATCAGGAGTCTTTGACTTTGTTATCAATCTTCCAGGGTGCAAACCGAATAGATGCGACACATGACGGTGATGTATCTCCGGCTCGCCATAATCTTTCAGCCATTCCTGTAGATATCCGTCTTCGCTTATCTGCATTGGAGGGAATTTCGTCAAGGCATCTTTCAAAGTATCGCAGAATTCCTTGTCGATATTCAATATATCTGCTGAAGTAATTACGTTTTGATATAACTCGGTGATAATCTGTATATCCATAGTAGGTCCCATGCATACGCTGGCGGTTTTTCCGTCAGGGAGATAGAAGGAGTTTTCTGGTGATGATGTAGGTGCTGTCACTAACCAAGAGTGTTCGTTTTCTTCAATCATGACCGAATTGAAGAACTGAGCAGCGCCTTTCATCACAGGGTATATTTCTTTAAGATAATCAATGTCTTTTGTAAAAAGATAATGTTGGTAGAGGTGTTGGCATAACCATGCGCCTCCTGTGTTGGTTGCGCCCCATGAAGGGTGTTCGCCTGGTGCTGTGAATCCCCATAAGTTGCAGATTGAGTGTGCGGTCCAGCCGTTGGCGCCGTAGAATCCTTTTGCTGTCTCTTCTCCTGATTCAACGATTCCTTTGGTGAATTCGATGAGTGGCTTGTGTAATTCAGAGAGGTTGCAGATCTCGGCGAGCCAGTGGTTCATCTGCACATTAATATTAAGGTGATAGTCGCCATTCCAAGGTGTCTGTATCGTGTTTGCCCAGAGACCTTGTAAATTAGGTGGCAACAAATCTTCGCGTGTAGATGAAATCAAAAGATAACGACCGTATTGGAAATATAATGCTGCTAATTGAGGATCGTTTTCTTCTTGGAAGTCAAAGAGTCTGTCTGTGATAGGATGATTGTCGGTGATGCCTTCGCCAAAATCTACTTCCACCCTGTTGAACAATTCCTGATATGTCTTTATGTGATTTTTTCTTAAAGACTTATACGAACGTGATTTGGCATCATTCAACAAGTCATCGACTAATGTAGCGTAATTTTCGTTTTTATAATTCGTTGCGGATGAGAATATAAGTGTAAGAGCATCGGCATTTCTTACAATGATTTTATTGTCAAGATATTCAACTTCCCCTCCCTTGTTGTTGACGGTAAGTTTTGAGAGGTATTTCATTCCTTCGTCGCCATTGTTTCCGTCATTAAGCTGACCGAACATCACAATAGAATTCTCTTCGGTGAGATAATCGACGCGTTCTTGTCTGTTCAGATTGATGTCGACAGAAACCATATTTGATTTATCAGCATCGAGGCGGATGACAGCGACATCAGACTCTCGTGACACGAAATATTCACGACGGAATTTGGCATTATCGGTTTCAAATTCTGTAGTAGCGATGGCCTTGTTTAAATCAAGTTTTCTGGTATAGGTTCTGTCTTTGATATCATCATCGTAAAAATATTCTATTTCTATATTACCCAAAGTCTGGAAACATCCGAAGTTGGCATTTGCGCCGTTGCCCCAATTGGATCCGTTGTTGGAACATGTGAAAGTCCTATAAACCAAATCCTGGGCTTCGTAATTCTTACCTTCTAAAAGAAGTCGCTGAATCTCTGGCAATGCGTCCTTTGCTTTAGGGTTTGAGTAGTCGGCGACTTTGCCCGACCAGAGTGTTATGTCGTTAAGTACGATGTTTTCATTTTCAATTCCGCCGTCAGGCATGATACCTAGGCGTCCGTTGCCTAGAGGCAAGGTCTCTTCCCAGCAATTAGCAGGTTCTTCAAAGAAGAAAAACAAGTCTTTTGGTTGTGTGTTGAAAAAATCTAATGCTGTGATACACAAGCCAAGAGTTATGGCTTTAAGCAGATAGTGCAGCTTTCTCCATTTCCAAATAAGAACAAGAATAATTATGATTAAAAATACTTTCATACCACTACATTTTTCTTCAAAAATATAACAATTTTCATTACCTTTGTAAAATAATTTCGATTTAAATCTACACATATATGAACAATATTTTTTCAAAGGTAGAGCAAAGTTTTTTGATGGAATCGGACATCACAGAAATGACTACATTGGTTCCATACATTGTCACTGACAGCGTGCCTAAGTTAGGCGTTATGACCGCCTTGCGTTTTCTTGAATGGGTTTCTGAAAATCCAGAAGGCGTTATAAGCTTGTCATCAGATAAATCGTTAAAGAATTTCATACATTATACCCATCATTTTTTAGATACCTGGAACGAGCCTGAGACACAGAAAGTTCTTGAAAAATACGGATTAGGCGGTGTCACGAAACCAGATCTCTCTAGATTGCAATTCGTTCAGATGGATGAGTTCTATCCTATATCACCAAAACAACACAACTCGTTTTATCATTATGTAAATGAGAATTATATCAAAGGTTTTGGTTTGGATCCTAAACGAGCATTGTTCATAAACTGCGATGATATCAAGTTGTATAACAACAAATCTTTCAATGAGATCTTCCCAGATTTCAAGATAGATTTAAGTCTTCGTTACAGACAAGCTGTAAATGAGACAGAAAGAATACAACAGCAGTCATTGTTTATGATTGACGACTGGTGTTCAAGATATGAAGACAAGATCAAGGCAAAAGGCGATATAGGCTTCTTGGTCAGCACTTTAGGTTCTGACGGACGTATAGCTTTCAATATCAGCGGTACAAGTCAGCATTCTAATACAGAATTACGTCAAACCAACTTTGCGACACAGGCTGACGCAGCATCATCATTAGGTGGCATCGAAGTGGCAAAGAATCGTCTTGTCATAACAATAGGCCTTGAGACAATCACAAGAAATCCTAAGACTGTAGCTATCGTTTGTGCAGCTGGCGAATCTAACGCGACAACAATCAAGAACGCTCTTGAGTCTGAAATGACAGCTCAATATCCTGCAACTGTTTTGCAAAGACTTGAAAACTCTCGTTTCTATCTCACCAAAGGAGCGGCTTCTCTCCTCACCGATTCCATAAATCATTATTATTTTAAAGAAGAATGGAATTTCCAAAAGACAGAAAGAGCTATCTTGGAATTATGCAAGAAACTTCATCGTTATGCGCCAAAGCTTACTTTGGAAGATTTGCAGAATGACGAAGTGTGTCGTATGATTCCTAACCTCAGCTTAGACGTCGTAAATGAAGTCATCAAATCAACTGAAGAAAAGTTGTTCAGAGGTTCTGTAACACCAACCAATAAGGTTATTTACAACTCAGGTCCTCATCACGATGACATTATGCTTGGCATCATGCCTTTAACAAACAGACAATTACGTCCTGCAAGTAACAACGTGCATTTTGCAGTCATGACATCAGGATATAATTCTGTTACAAATGGTTTCCTTCGTGATTCTTTAAAGATGACTCTCGAGTTCATCGAGAAAGATGAGATACAGATGGTTCACTATCCTGACTTCTTCGAAGAAGGATATAAACATAAATATGACAAAGACATCTATCATTATTTGGACAGCGTTGCAAGAGACGATCAATATCAGATGAACAGAGGATTCTGTCACAGATTATTACGTTGTTCTGTTGTAATATGGCAATTCAAAAACCTTGAAGAACTTAAAGCCAAATACAAAGAAGTCATTGATGTTTTGGAAAGAAGTTATGACGGTGAAAAGAACACTCCAGACTTGCAACGTCTCAAAGGTATGATCCGCGAGTTTGAAGAAGAGTTGGTATGGGCTTACAATGGCGTTCAAGTCAAGAACGTACATCACTTGCATCTCGGTTTCTACCAAGACAGCGGCGTTACAAAAGGACCTAATATGGAACGTGACGTCATGCCAATCTTGAATCAATTCAGAGAGATACAGCCAAATATCATCAGCGTCACATTAGATCCAGAAGGCAGCGGTCCTGACACACATTATAAAGTATTGCAGGCTACTGCAGCTGCTGTTGCTGAATGGAGCAAGGAAAAAGACTTGTCAGACTTGAGAATCTACGGTTATCGTAACGTTTGGTTCAAGTTCCACCCAACAGAAGCGAATATGTACGTGCCAGTATCATTGAACGCTCTTGCTGTTTTGGATAAGTCATTTACCGCAAGTTATTTGAGCCAGGTTAAAGCTGAGTTCCCAAGTCCTTTCTATAATGGACCATTCAGTGACATTTCAAAGAGAACATGGATCAAACAATTGCAAGATATACAATTGATTTTAGGCAAGGATTATTTCTATGAAAACCCTCGCCCATTGATCAGATCTACACACGGCTTGATCTTTATCAAAGATATGAATGTCAATGAATTCATTGCAATCTCAGAAGAAATGAGACGACGTTCAGAAGAAGCGATATAAATCGAATTGAAAGTTGAAATCTGAAAACTGAAAGTTAAGGCGTTGCTAATTAGTGACGCCTTTTTTATTTCCAAGCCACTAATTCTGGTATAATTGCCAAAAATGGTTGGTAAAACCTTTGTAATATACTGATACATAGAATAATATAATAACTTTGATGAAAACGTTTTCATCAAAGTTATTTTTTATGTCAAAAACAAGGAGAGAAAGTATACTCAAATCAGCT
>JAFYUH010000054.1 GCA_017549605.1 Bacteroidales bacterium | reverse complement strand
TCTTCGCCATCGGCAAAAGCTACAAAGACAACTGCCTACGCTACGTCAAACAAGTAAAAGTCCGAGCAGGAGAATACAGATACGATTCAGACAATGAACTCATCTACGAAATCGTATCAGACCGAGGATTCCTACACTTTGAACACATAGGATACGCACAAGAAAAAGAACACCTCAAAGAAGACGAAGACAATGCAGCCAACGCACAGCTTGCCATCAACGTCACAGAACTACGAAAAGAAGGCAAATCCATCCGAGAAATCGCCAGCGAACTCGGAATCACCAAATCAAAAGTAGAACGCATACTAAGAAAAGCCAATGACACCCCATCAATATAGCCTAGAAAAATACTCAGGCAAACGATCACGCCACCATTGCCCCAACTGTGGAGATAGAAACAGCTTCGTCCGCTACATCGACGAAGCTGGCAACTATCTCGCCGACAACGTAGGCAGATGCAACCACGAATCCTCCTGCGGCTACCACTACACACCATCAGCCTTCTTCCGAGACCACCCCGAACTCAAAGAAAAAGACTGGCGAGAAGTAGACTGGAAAGAATACCATGCACGGAACTCACCACAAAGTTATGGCCGACCCGATCGGCCATCCCAACCGCTCTGCCTGATCCCCATCGACCTAATGCACAGATCCATCAAACCCCAGTACCCAAGCGACTTCACAACCTTCCTCCGAACCCTATTCCCCCAGCAGCAGATCACAACACTCATCCTGCAATACAACCTCGGAGTAACCAAAGCACGTGACGTCATCTACTTCCAAGTAGACATCAACGGCAACTGCCGCACAGGAAAGATCATGAAATACAACCCAGCCACAGGTAAAAGAGTCAAAGACCCCGACGCCAAATTCAAAATCAACTGGGTCCACAGCATCCTCAAGAAAACCGGCACCCTCGATGAATCCTGGCAGCTCACCCAATGCCTCTTCGGAGAACACCTCCTCCCGCAACACCCCGACAAACCCATAGCCCTTGTCGAATCAGAAAAGACAGCAATCATCTGCTCTGGACTCATGCCACAATACCTATGGCTAGCCACCGGAGGTAAATCCCAGCTCTCCCAAGAGAAACTCTCCGTCCTCGCAGGACGCAAGACCATCGCATTCCCAGACATTGACGGCTACGAAGAATGGAAAAAGAAACTCTCCTCCGCAGAAATAGACATCACAGTCAGCGACATCCTCCAGCGATACGCCACAGAAGAACAGCGAAAAGCCCATATCGACATCGCCGACCTCCTGATTCAATGGAAACAGAACGGAGAACTCATACCAGGCACACCACGAAAAGTTCAGCTCAATGAAAGCAATGATATTGAAATCCTACTAGAAAAATGGTTCTCAAGCGAATACTTACCAGAGATCCACAACCTGATCAACGACTTCGACCTGACTCCAGTCACAGAAGAATGGCTCATCTAAACTGTCCCACTGTCTCGAAGTGTCTCGCTGTCTCGCCCCTGGGACAGCGAGACAGACGAGACAAATGGGACAAAATTTTACTATAACCATACAAAAGTCATATCTTTTTCCTAAATTTGTCCTTGACAGTCAACGGACTGTCATTACATACGAATAAAATACGAAGCGTTATGCTTGTCTTGCGGATGAAAACCTGAGAAATTTTCTAAATGAGCAAAGATGGCATAGTGGTTCTCGCGCATAGCGTGGGCTGCTATAACTACATCTGCTCATAGGTTTTCTCAGGACCTTCATTCGAGGTGTGGCGACAGTTCACGCTTCTTTAATATAAATTTTTGCATGTCACGTTACTATGCAAAAATGCATCTATAAAGAAACCTACTTACGGACTTGATTATGAAAAGATTTTGCCTCATTGCACTCTGTAGTATTTGTATAACATCTTGCCTTGAGCCACTTTACTTCGAGCCTGATGTTATAGAGACTTCATCGACTGAAGAAAACATATCTTCTCTTGGTGACACTTGCTGGTTTCTAGTGACATTTAAGCAAGTGGAAACAAAATTTACAAATGCTGAATACTTCAAACCTTTTAAATATGTTGTAGAAATAGAAGGTCTGGAATCTAGTGACCCTGTCCTTGTTGAGACCGAAGGGGTATTCAGCGATATTTTCACTAAACAGCACGAAGATTACCCAGAGGTATTTAATATCCCTAATGAAGATGGCGTGTATGTTCCTGGAAAATAAAAGTAAAACAAAATTTAATTTATAACTCTATATCATTTATTTCATGAAAAAAAACAAGATTATTTTATCAGTTTCAATTGTCATTTTATTGTGTTTAACTATCATTTCATTAAAGCAATTTTCGCACAAGTCAATAGCGAACAAGAGTAAAT
>JAFYUH010000053.1 GCA_017549605.1 Bacteroidales bacterium | reverse complement strand
CGGACCTGGTATATGCAGGAGGCAATAAGCCAGACTTGGAGTGTACGCACTCTTCAAAGAAATATTTCGTCCCAATATTATTATAGGCTGCTTCAATCTCAACGCAAAGATCTTGTAGAGAAGGAGATGCTAGAGATTACCGCACCGATGCAGGATACTGATAAGTATGAGTTTGTTAAGAATCCTGGTAGCAGAATTTCTAGGCCTTGCTCAGAATACAGACTTTACGGAGTCATGTCTTGAAGGAGCTATCATTACACATCTTCAGAAATTCATGATGGAGCTTGGTAAGGGCTATGCCTTTGTCGCAAGACAGCAGCATATACATACTGAGAAGCAGGATTACTATATTGATTTGGTGTTCTACAACTATATACTTAAAGCATTCGTCCTGATTGACTGCAAAACATCAAAGGTAACCCATCAAGATGTTGGCCAGATGGATATGTATATCAGGATGTATGATGAATTAAAACGCACAGAACATGACAACCCAACAATCGGCATCATTCTATGTGCTGATACAGACGACGATATTGCCAGATATTCAATAATGCATGGAAATGATCAGCTGTTTGCTTCTAAATATAAATTATACCTACCTTCAGAAGAAGAGCTTCGCATAGAGATAGAGACCCAGAAGCAACTGTTCTATTTGCAGCATAAAGAAAAGTAATCTAAAAATATGAACGCTACAATCTTAACTTCAATTATTGCAGCTGCTGCAGCTTATTTAGGAGCGTTAGTTCCGTGCCTTTTTTCTTATTTGGGCAAAAGGAAAGAGTATCAGATTGCTCGTATATAACAAATTGAACAGATAAGGAGAACGGAGTATTCTTTATATCTGGATGTTCTCCAGCAAATGGTTAATGAAAGTAATAGGGATATTTAGAATATACCGTATTTAGATTGGGTGATAATAATTTAAATGTTGGCAGAATACATGAAAAATAACAGTCGAAAGGCAACGAAAGCCGAATTGCTCCTGATTTCATTTCTTGTTAAAAAAGCGAATCTCATCCTCAATGATAATTGGCAGGAAGATCTGACTGTATCACCTATGGACGATGGAGGGATGGGGAGTTTAATACTTGATTTAGATAGTGACACTGACGCAAAAAGAACGATGGGAAGTCAAGCAAGCGAATGCAGTTTTCGCGACGAAGACGGCATGGTGGTACTTGCTGCGTTGAATTTAGATAAAAATGGCAAACTATTCGAACTTGATTTGTGGAGAGTAGATTTTAACCCTTTAAAGACATTGCCTCTTGATGAATCTGCATATTATTAAGGTTATTATCGTACGTTAAGTTCTACGACTATACAAACTGATTTAAGCGTTCTTGTGAATGCCGGGATAAATGTTAACGACAAAGAGTTTAAAAAGGCCAATAAGATTGAATGCCATCATATCGATCCGCAGTATATGGGAGGAAGTCCAACAGGGAAAAAAGTTCCATTAGTTGGCTCTTATTACCAGATGATCACAAATGAATTTAGAAAATACCATCCATATGGAAAAGGAAAACTACCTGCTTCTGAGAGGCAAAAAATAATGCAACAAGTCCTTTCAAAATATCCATTACCATGATTAGTGAGACAGAGATAAAACAGCAGATTGGCGAATTCATCAAGAAGCGAATAAATGTAAATATGCGTCACCCTAACCACTCTGGAGATGCTTCACACGCTTATAAAATTATATATAAAGAATGCCAATTTACACTATACCATTTTAAAGACTCTATCTCATTGAATGCAAAGGTTTGTGCTGAGGGAGTCATATCTATCAATATTACAGATAAGGTCTGCCTTATCAAAGATTTACTGGGTAAGTATAACGGATACAAAGTCTATTATGACGCATGCAGTGCGGAACCGTATCAGGCTGAAAACACTTTCAATCTGATTGCTGATGTCGTCAGTATGTTATCATTAATGTCAAAAGAAGGAGTTATTATCTATGGTAACGAGGTTAATGTCATAATTACGGAACCTGCAAAGATAAAAACTGCATTAGTGTGTTGCTGGGAAATATCCAATAGATTGAATAAGAGATCTTTATGTGAGTGTGTTGTCCTCCCTCCAGGATTTGAAAGATTAGAGCCATATATGTATCTTGCCACATCAGATGATGATGAAAGGGATCAGATAATGGCTTCTATGAGCAATGACTTGATAAAAGAGTTTCTTTTAAATATGGAGACATACTTGGTTGCTATAAACTTGTATCTTGATAATTGTTCAGACAAAGTCGATGATATTGGAATTGCATTAGGAAATCTTGCACAACTATACGATCAGTTACGCATATCATTTTTATCCGGCAATTCCACAATTAAGAAGGCAGAATAAATTTGAACACCGACTACGATCTGGCATAAATCAGGATCAATCTTAACCTCTGCTGTTATTAGGTAGTTATATTTGAATATTATATTAAACAAAGACAGCTGGGAAACATCGGGACAAAATATGAATAAATATTTTGAGAAACTTTTAAATCAAGAAGTATATGATAAATATGGAATATCAAGCTATTGAGGTTTCGTGGGATCAGAAACTACTCGGACGTCGTTCGGGACCTCAGAGAGTCAAAATCCTGACTCAGGCCTTTGATGAATATATGCGGGAAAACAACAGTGATACTTTTATGCATGTCCGCAATCTTGATTGGTTATATGATAGGATTCCCTTACCTCTTATAGGCAGATTTCTATATAAAGATGACTCTTGGGATTATATGAGCGCCATATATTTCCGCTTTGGTATGATCGCAGCTGTCAGTCAAAAGGTTAAAATAATCTTAGAGGATTTGAATGTATCGCAAGATGAATATGTGTTAAAGCCGATAAGTGTGGAAGGGTCTGACAGGCAAATTTACCTGTTATTCATCAAGACGATATCTGATGCTGAATTAATATACCCGGAAAGTACTTTTAATGTAGATGAGTCAGAAAGTATGATGCATTTCTCCAGTTATAATGAAAGAGCGATGGTGCCGGATGGGTGTGGAGTACGAGATATATTCCTTCCGGAGTCGTATAGGAATAGAGACATCATCAACTTGCAGAGCTCGGTTCCGGTTTTCTTTTCCCAGAGACTTGTAGATGCATTTGAGGAAAACAAGATCAAAGGATTTTCCGTTTGGAAGAATCATGAAACAACACTTAATTTCAGGTAATATAAAAATAGGATAGGAATATACTAAAATCAATAGTTGTGAGTTTGCTGAGTACCAAATGGAGAACGAATAATTATTCATTTGGTACTCAAATTTAATTAGATATGAAGGGCATTGCAAACGGCTATTAGCAAAACAAAACCTCTAACTGATAATCATCCCGATCCTGAACATCGGAAGATACATTGCTATCAGGATGATTGCTACGATTCCTCCTACAAGAGTGACCATAAGTGGTTCTATGTAGGTACTCAAAGATTTGAATGAAGAATCTATGTTTTCCGAAAGCAGGTCAGCGGAACGGCCGAACATATCTGCAAGTGTACCCTCCCCTGTTACCTTGTGAGCATGAAGGATTCTTCATTTGAACTGGTGTATGACTTCGAGGATTTCGATCCGCTTGTTTTCGACCGGCATAGCTGCAGACTGAGAGTGGATGATTATCAGAGGCTGATTGAGGAGGTCAGGAGAGGACTGTTTAGGAAGTGATAGTATGTTTTTTGCTAAATAGTTTTGCGTAATTGTTTGAAAATATTAACTTTGCAACAGATACTATTGCTATGAATAACGAAAGAAACACAAAGCCGGTGGTAATCACCAAGACTTCCAAGAAGCTGGAGACTCTCCTCGGAAAGTTGAAGGAGCAGAAGTTGACTCAGCAGACGAAACTGCGTGAGATGGAGGAGTGTACATTTAGTATGAACATCTGATGGAAGTATCATTTTCACTTACATATAAAGAGGGAAACGAAATAAGAGTTTCCCTCTCTTCGTTTACTGAGGCCGCTATTCCTGATCTTATCGGGTATCTTGGCGGTGCGGAAATTGTAGAGGTGAGTCTTGTTCGCCAATGCGGAGAAGATATGGCCGATCTTGCGACTTTGTCTAAAGTTGTTGAGAGGATTGGAAAGTTTCTCATTGAGAATCCTCACGTGATTCTGTATTATTACTGTGATGAGATGAACGAGATTCCCGGAATGAGGACAACTAGAGATATTTCCAGCCCTGAGTATCGAAATCATTTGTTCTCATTGTTGTATTCCAAAGGTGCCAGACAATTCCCTGAATTACAGATTGTGGATATGCCTATTGTCTTTGTCGGAGAAGATCACAAGACTTTCATTCATCTGATCTACCGTGAGGATCTTCAGGATAAGGCAGATATGATAAAGGACTACCTTAATGATATTGCAGAGGGTGTGAAATAAGGAGTATGTCAAAGGGGTTATTGAAAAAGCGGTTATCTTCGATGCCGAAGGCTGAAATTATTGCTCTTGTGTCTGAATTGTACGAGGCCAAGAAGGAGGCTAAGGATTATCTGGATTATTGGATGAATCCGGATGAGGATGCGAAGCTGGAGGAGTATATGAAGATTATCCGATATGAGTTCTATCCTCTTGGAAATCGTGAGCCAAAAACAAGGTTCAGCGTATGCAAGAAAGCCATCTCAGATTATAAGAAGCTGAAGCCATCTGCTGGAGCATTGGCTGAACTTATGCTCTGTTTGGTTGAGAATGCTTGTCGATTCACTGCTGAATATGGAGATATGTGGGAGTCATATTATGATTCCGTGATCAGCAATTTCGGTGCATTGCTCAAGCATATTGATAAGGCCGGTCTCTTTGATGTATATAGGGCTCGATTGGAGCAGTGTGTAGAGACGGTATGTGATTGCGGATGGGGACTTTATGATGATATGGGTGATATGTTTTACGAAATGGTGGAGAGGTATTCATAAACATCGGCGGGGAAATTATATGTCGGATTCTCTGTCGAGGTTGACGATTATTTTGCATTTCTCTACATTGTCGTTATATCGCTGTATGTGCATCTGCCTACCACCATTGTTTGTTGAGCTTCACATGTTGTTATCAAAGATTTTCCACACGCCACGTGGAAAATCAGCCACCGATGCGGTGGCTGAATGGTTAGAAGAGGTTCTCGTTTGATGATGCCTTCTTCTCTTCTTTCTTTTGTTTTTCGAGTTCCTTCAGTTTCGCAGTTATCTCTTCTGCGACTTCTTCTCCACTTAGAAGGATATAAGAGTAGAAGGTCCTTTTGTCTTTATGACCGGAGATACTCATTATTTGCTCGTCGGAAAAGATGTGTAGTTTATAAAGGTTGGTCAGGCAGCTGCGTCTGGCTGTATGGGTGACCGCAAGCTGGTATCTTGGCTTGATGACATCTCCATCTTCGTCTCGTTCAAATACGGTCTTTCCTTTATCTTCGAGATCTTGTTCCCTCATGTCGAGAATGGTCTTTTCGTATTTCTTGAGTGAGGGGATTGTGTCGGATAAACGCTCGAGTATCCTCTTTATGTATTTGTTTACAGTCTGGTCTGCAATCTCTGGGAATCTGTTTTCAGATATAACGAAAGTTATGTGGCAATACTTCCGATTTCATAATTTAATCCGATTTTAATTGTCCTTCAAGAAAACTGACAATCAGTTCTGTGTATTCCACTGGATATTTGAAGAATCCTGAAATGTGTTCACAGTCGAAAACCTTGACTTGTTGCATATCAGCATTTCCTTTTGGAATGTCGGCTACAGTAGAGTTTTGATCCTTCTCTGCTACTATAAACAGAGTATTTCTATTCTTCTGCTTATACTCTCTGTTCTTATATCCTTTTGGAAGCATCACGACCTTTCCATTTTCCGCCAGTTTGTCAATCCGCTTCTGCGGATCTGCAACATATCCGTCAAACACAAGATGGGACACTGGTATATCAGCCTTGCGTATATATTCGTTTACTATGATGGTTCCCATTGATATACCCATAAGCGCAGGAACCTTTCCTGTTTTTGAATACACGTAGTCACATATAGCTGCAAGATCTTCTGTAAACTCTAAGTGAAAGAGTTGATTCTGGATGATATTGAAATCCTCACTCTTTCCGAATCCTCTGTAGTCGTACATCCAAACATCGAGACCGTATGCCTGGAGATATAGTCCAAGATAAAGCCAGTCACCCATGTTACCGGCATCAGACTGCGATATGATGATCGGTGTTCCTGTTTCTGACGAAGGAAGATGCCAAACATTCAAAGATATACCATCCTTTGTTTCAATCCGTAGAACTTCATGCTCCAACCCCATCTTTACAGGTGTATTGGAGTATGTTCTTGTCGGTTTGATAGCATAGGACTGTAGTCCGATAAGCAAGGTAAAAATCAGGAGTATAATTCTATTCATTCTAAAACATATTCTTCATCGCCTTCTCGATATTACCATTCTTCTTGGCGTTCACCTTTCCGAAGTTGAAGGTAACGTTGAATAGAAAATAGCGTCCGAGAACATTCTTATATCTGTCTTCCACATAATCTGCGGTTACTATTCTGTTCATGTTCCTGGTCTGGTTAAGTATATCTGATATCTTAAGACCAAGGGTCACGGACTTGATAGCCTTGCTGACTCCCAAATCCCATTGCACTTCAGGCTTGCCGAAACCTGCTGTGTAGCCGTGATAGAAGTTATAGTTCAGATCGTTCTGGATTTCCCAGCCTTTACCTGGCATATACAGAATCTCGCTCATGACCGAGCT
>JAFYUH010000052.1 GCA_017549605.1 Bacteroidales bacterium | reverse complement strand
CCTTTTTGTGGTTTTTCTTTTGCTGTGTCAGGAATGATGATTCCGCTTGCTGTCTTTTGTTCTGCGAGAGCTGGTTCGATAACGACTCTGTCTGCCAATGGTTTAATTGATAATTGTGCCATAATTTATTATTTATTTTGTGTTATTGTTATTTTCTGTCCGTCTTTTGTCAAATTGTTTGCCAAAAAATCAAGACTTTTATTAAAACAAAAAAAATGTCAGAAATATGACATTCTGACATTTTTTTATTTTATTGCAACTGTTTTTTATTCAGCTTCTGTAGCAACTGGCATTTGAAAATCTGAAGGTGCCGCTGTCTTTTCAATTTGTTGACGCATTTCTGTATCAGCGCTTACGCCTGTACCAACACCGCTCTTTGGTATTGATAAACTTGAAACGAGACATAATACAACCAAAACGATTGCCAAAGTCCATGTAGCTTTTTCCAAGAAATCGGTAGTCTTACGAACACCTAAAATTTGATTTGAAGATGATAAGTTAGATACCAATCCACCACCTTTTGAATTCTGAACTAAAACAACCAACATCATCAAAGCACTGACGATAAGGATGAATACTGAAATTGCTACGTACATTTTATTAATATTTAATTGTTAAACTTATTTTTTGCCTTTTCAATTAATTCTGCAAAGTAAACACTTTTTTCTGGATTTTTCAAACTTAATTTTTGATATACCGAAATTGCTTTTTCGACATATCCTTGGTTAAGATAAATCGTTGCTAATGTTTCACTTATGATATTTTCTTTATCAACGACACTAGCCTGCGCCACTGTCATAGGATTATAAAATTCTTGTTTAGGTCGAGAAATTTGAGGATTTTCTGCGATAAATTTGTCAATAATCTCAGTTTTTGATAAAGTTTTCTCTTCTTTATTAGACTCTTCCTTTTCTCTTTCTAATTCTATAATACGCTGTTCTATAAGATCTTTTAACTCATCTAAGGACTTACGTTTTTCCTCCAGAAGAGCCATCTCCCTCGACAACTCCTCATGCGATTTGCTTAAATCGATTTCCGGAATCACAATAGACTCTATCAACTGTTGTCCGTTGTCCGTTGTCTGTTGTCCCTCATTCCCGAATTCATCTGGCAAGTCACATGTCTGTTTTTTCTCCTTAGCATCTGCCAAAAGATGTCTTAACGAATTTCTGTCAGGAACCATTGCAGCGGCAAGGCGCAGCTGCCTGTTTAACCTCTTGTCTTCTGTCAAATCATAACCGACAGCGAGAAGCGCTTGTGCCACGGTAAAATACGGATATGAAGCAGTCATAGATGACAAAAGCTCTATGTCATTGTCATTTATCGACTGTGGATTATTTATAATATGCTGTAATCTCTCCTTATCCATATCACCAATTTACAACTGCTTTATTAAAAATATCTTGACATAAATCTTCAACGATCTGCTCTACTAAAACATCTTGAACAGAGGTCAGATCCTGATTGCTAGGATAATCCTGGTATTGTGAGAACTTCTGTTCAAAGTCTTTAGACTCGTCATATTTGTTTGTAAATCTCACATTTACAGTTACCGTCAGTCTGTTCATAGCAGCTGTCTGATCGCCAGTGATGGCTATAGGCGAAGTGCTGTATCCTGTAATCTCGCCTTCTAAAGCCAAGTCACCATTCTGTGCAACCGACTGTAAAGTAGTCTGATTTACGAACATATCGTTCAAGGCATTGGTGAGAGTGTTGCTCAACAATGGATTGACGAGCTGTGCGTTGTTTGGGAAATATTGTACAGAAACAGTCTTTGCCTCAGCAGGAATAGACGCGCCTGAGAAGGTGTATATCCCGCAACTGTGAAGACAAAAAGACAACAATACAATAAGACACCAAGTAGAGATGTCACTCCTGTGGCGTCTTCTAGATGCAATTAATCCTAATATGAAATCAAGTATTTTCAATCCTTACAGGTTGATTTTATATTCGTTAATTTTTCTGTACAATGTTCTCTCGCTGATACCTAATTCTTTGGCAGCGTCTTTTCTCTTTCCTTTATGTCTTTCCAAAGCCTTACATATCAATTCCTTCTCTGTCTGAACCAATGATAATGTCTCCGTCTCTTTTACGACAGACTTTTCTTCTTCATCATTATCTTGGACATAGACGAAAGCATCTTCTTCCTCTTCCATCGGTGTGATAACCGTTGCATTTATAGGCGTAATGCTTGTTGGTTCAGGAAGATGTTGAATTGTGCCGCTATTTCTTTGTTCCGACAATTCCTTAACGGTACGACGAAGCTCAAGGATATCATTCTTCATATCGAACAACACCTTATATAATATGTCGCGTTCTGAAAGAGGATCTTCTTCTTTGCCTCCTTTGTAAAGCGTTGGCAATGAAGTGACGTTATTATTAGGAAGATAATTCTTGAGGATATCAGGTGTTATCACTCTTTCTTCCTCTATTATAGAGATCTGCTCTGTGATGTTTTTCAGCTGTCTAATGTTTCCATCCCAGCGATAATTCTCCATCATGACGACAGCTTCTGGTGTAAGTTGAACTGCTGGCATACGATATTTCTCTGCGAAGTCAGCAGCGAACTTTCTGAATAACAATCTTATGTCTTCTTTACGTTCGCGCAATGCAGGAATGCGGATAGGCACAGTGTTGAGACGATAATAAAGGTCTTCTCTGAACTTGCCTTTCTCTATTGCCAAAGGAATATTAAGGTTGGTTGCGGCCACTATTCTGACGTCTGTCTTCTGTACTTTTGAAGAACCGACTTTGATGAACTCGCCATTTTCCAAGACTCTAAGAAGTCGTGCCTGTGTTGCCAAAGGCAGCTCGCCTACCTCATCGAGGAAGATAGTTCCGCCGTCAGCCACTTCAAAATAACCTTTTCTGGTATCGATAGCTCCTGTGAAAGAACCTTTCTCATGACCGAAAAGTTCGGAATCGATGGTGCCTTCAGGAATAGCGCCGCAGTTGATGGCAAAATAGTTCTTGTGTTTTCTCGAACTATTATGATGTATGATTTGTGGGATGACATCTTTACCGGTTCCGCTCTCACCATTGATCAAGACGGTAAGGTCGGTGCCGGCAACTTGAACCGCAATCTCAATCGCACGATTGAGATGCGGGTCGTTACCTATTATCTTAAATCGTTGTTTTATTGATTGGATGTCCTGAATGTCCATTTTATCTTAATGTCGCTTTAAGTTGTTGTTCTATCGCAGATTGAATCTTAGCCATAGTCTTTTCAATGACTTTGTCTGTCAAAGTCTTTTGAGTATCAAGCAAAACAAAACTCAAAGCATATTGTTTCTTGCCTTCTGGAATCTTGTCGCCTGTATAGACGTCGAACAAACTTACAGATTTTAAGATCTTATTCTCTGCTGCAAGAGCAACGCTTTTAACTTGTTCAAAGTTCACGTTCTTATCGAGAATCAATGCCAAGTCGCGACGTACTGCTGGGAATTTTGGCAATGGTTCATAACGAACAGCCTTAGCTTCTTTATTAGCTTTCAATAAATTATCCCAGTTAATTGTTGCATGATAGACTTCCTTCTTCAAATCAAAGAGCTTCAATGTCTTTTGATTTATCTTACCGAGAGTACATAACTCCATGCCGTTGAGAGTGTAAACCATTGAATATTCGTAATGTTTTACGCTGCCTTCACTTGCTTCAAGTTTTTCGACATCTATATTGAGTTTATGGAATACTCCCAAGACATATTTCTTAAGTTCATAGAAGTCAACATTTTGAGGTTTATTGCTCCATAATTCTTCTTTATCCTTACCTGTGATGAACAAGTCGAGGTTGTAGATTTCTGTATATGGCGACAATGAAACGCCTTCTTGTTTCTTATCGGCATCATAGAAGTATGTGTTACCGAATTCGAAGAACTTGATATCGAAAATCTTGTGGTTGTGGTTGTTTTCGATGCTCTTCAAACCGCCAAATAACAATGACTGACGAAGTACGTTCAAGTCAGAGCTCAACGGATTTAATATTCTGACATTTCTATTTTCGTCGAAGCTGTCCATGTCTTTTGTGTAAGACTCTTTTGTCAAAGAGTTATTCATGATTTCATAGAAACCATTAGAAGCCAACATGATAGAAATGTTTCTCTTTAATTTTTCTGGATCTGGCTTAGCCACTACATTAAGAGTAGCGTTGATCTTTTCTGGAATAGCGATGTTGTCGTAGCCGTAGATACGTAAGATTTCTTCAACTAAATCAGCTGGACGATAGACATCAACTTTGCATGTTGGGATGTCAACTGTCACAGATTCATCATTGAGTTCAACGACTTTGCAGTCTAAGTTCTTCAAGATATTTACTGCTATTTCCTTTTCTATTTCTTGACCAGCGATCTTGTTGAGGTAAGCGAATTTAAGTTCTACGCGTACTGGAGTGAAGTCGCCATTGACGATATCTTTAACTTCTGATGATACTGTTCCGCCTGCCAATTCTTTAATCAACAAAGCAGCGCGTTTCAATGCGTAGATTGTCATATTTGGATCGCATCCACGTTCAAAACGGAAGCTAGCGTCTGTTTGCAATGCGTGATATTTTGAAGTCTTACGTACTGATGTTGGGTTGAAGTAAGCACTTTCGATGAAAACGTTTGTTGTATTTTCTGTCACGCCTGACTCTGCGCCACCGAATACACCAGCGATACACATTGGTTTTTCTGCGTCACATATCATGAGGTTAGTGTTGCTGAGCTTACGTTCTACGCCATCCAATGTAACGAATGGTGTTCCTTCAGCGAGGCATTTAACAACGACTTTCTTGCCTTTGATTTTGTCAGCGTCGAAGATATGAAGTGGCTGACCTGTTTCCATCAAGACGTAGTTAGAGATGTCGACGATGTTGTTGATTGAACGGAGGCCGATAGCTTCCAATCTATGTTTCAACCATTTTGGTGAAGGACCGACCTTAACGCCGCTGACTGTCACGCCTGAGTAGCGAGGACAAGCTTTTGTATCTTCAACGACGATTTCAATTTCGTTGTCTGTATTTTCAACTTTGAAATCTTCTACTGAAGGGATATTGAGATGATATTTATCTGTCTTTTCTTGATAATTGAGAGCTGCCACGAGGTCACGGTTGACGCCGATATGAGATGTAGCGTCTGAACGGTTTGCTGTCAAACCAATTTCCAAAGTGACATCTTGTTCAACAGGGAAATAGAAAGAAGCTGGTTTTCCGATTTCATAATCTTCAGGAAGCACCATGATGCCGTCGTGTGACTCGCCGATTTGAAGTTCGTCTTCAGCGCAGATCATACCTTCTGAAACCTCACCACGGATCTTGCCTTTCTTGATAGTGAATGACTCATTGCCGCTATAAAGTTCTGTGCCTATTGTAGCAACCAAAACTTTCTGTCCTTCTGCCACGTTAGGAGCGCCGCAAACGATGTTGAGAGGCTCTTCTGCACCGACATCAACTTTTGTGATATGAAGGTGATCTGAATTTGGATGGTCAACACAGTAGATAACCTTACCTACTACAACGCCTTTCAATGCGCCTTTTATTGATTCATAAGGTGTTAAGTCTTCAACTTCAAGACCTGTTCCTGTTAATTTATTTGCTATTTCTTCTGCTGATAATTCGCAGTTGACATACTGCTTAAGCCAATTATAAGATACTTTCATTGTAAAATCATGATTTAAAGTGCAAAGATAACATTTTATGACAAAATGTCAGTGGTTTTTTTTAAGAAAAATCTCAAAATATCAAAACTTCAAAATCTCAGATTTTCTCTGAGTTTTTAACAAACGGCCTAAATCATCCAATCCTTCCCCAGTCAAAACCGTTGGCTAGGTTTCTATTGAAGAAGTCTTTTGTTATCCGATGTTCTGGTTTTGACAATGTAGGGTCATTATCCAGCAAGAGGTTAACCATTCTTCTGGTATGCCTGATGATAGGCTCGTCTTTAACGAAGTCGCCGATTTTCATCTCTATCATTCCCGATTGTCGCGTGCCTTGTGTCTCGCCAGGGCCTCTCAGTTGAAGGTCTGCTTCAGCGATTTCAAATCCGTCGTTGGTGCGTACCATCGTCTCCATTCTCTTCTTGCCTTCGCCTGTTATCTTATGGTCGGTCATCAGTATGCAATACGACTGTTCTGCGCCACGGCCCACACGGCCTCTCAGCTGATGCAATTGCGAAAGTCCGAATCTGTTAGCGTTTTCAATGATCATGACAGAGGCGTTTGGAACATTGACGCCTACTTCTATCACCGTCGTTGCCACCATAATATGTGCTTGGTTTCTAACGAAACGCTGCATCTCGAAGTCTTTGTCCTCCGCACTCATCTGACCGTGGACAACACATATCCTATAATCTGGTTCCGGGAAGTCACGCAATAGCGACTCATAACCTTCTTGGAGGTTGATGAGGTCTATCTTCTCCGACTCCTTGATAAGCGGATACACGACATAGATCTGATGTCCTGCCGCTATTTCTTTTTTCATGAAAGAAAGAAGTCGAAGACGCTGCTCCTGATAGAGATGCACCGTCTGAATAGGTTTTCTTCCTGGAGGTAGTTCATCGATTTTAGACACGTCAAGGTCGCCATATTGCGTCATGGCGAGGGTACGAGGTATAGGCGTCGCTGTCATGACGAGAGTATGCGGAGGATATTCCGTCTTCTCCCAGAAACGAGCGCGCTGTGCCACACCGAAACGATGTTGCTCATCGACGATGCAGAGTCCGAGCTGCTTAAATTTCACAGTCTCCTCGATGAGAGCATGTGTGCCTATCACTATATTGATGTCGCCGTTTTCGAGTGCCGGCAATATATTCTTACGTTCTTTTTGTTTGGTAGAGCCAGTGAGCAGGGCCACCGTGACCTTCATATCACCGAGCATCTTCTTTATTGTCTCGTAATGCTGGGTGGCGAGGATTTCTGTCGGTGCCATCAGTGCTGCCTGGTAACCGTTGTCGAGAGCGAGCAGCATCACCATGAGAGCCACTATCGTCTTGCCGCTGCCCACATCACCTTGCAGCAGCCTATTCATCTGGAAACCCGTCTTTAAGTCGCTGCGGATTTCCTTGATGACACGTTTCTGCGCATTTGTGAGAGGGAACGGAAGTCGTTCGTTATAGAAAGTATTGAAATAATCGCCAACATTATTGAAGACGACGCTCCGAGTATTCAGTGTCCTTTCTTTTTTATTCAGAAGAAGTTTCAACTGAAAGAAGAAATGCTCCTCGTATTTAAGTCGCGTCGTAGCTTGGTGGATGTCGTTACTGTTCAGCGGCAGATGAATCTTGTAGAAAGCCGCCTTTCTTGAAAGAAGTCTGTCCTGCATTATCAAGGAGACTGGCAGATTTTCTGGTATCATCTCCCATGTCTGAAGCACCAGCGTCTTTATTATCTTGGCGATCTGCTTCGTTCCAAGGCCTGCGTTACGCAGTTTCTCTGTCGTGTTATAAACACCTTGCAGACTTTCTCCGACCACTCTGTCGCTAGGGTCATATTCTTCGATGTCGGGATGTGTGAATGAGAATCTGTTGTTGAAGACATTGGCCTTGCCAAAGAGAAGATATTTCTTCCCTGGTATGAATTTGTTCTTTATCCATTTAAGGCCTTTGAACCAGACTAATTCTATCGAGCCGGTCTCATCGGTGAATGTCGCGCTGATACGTGTCATGCGAGGTTCGCCATGAGCTTTTACATTCGACACTGTTCCTACAAGCTGATAGTAGACGGTATCGTCATAAATCTGGTTTACCTTATGAATCTTGCTACGGTCAACATATCTGAAAGGGAAATATTCGAGCAAGTCCTGAAACGTGAAGACACCGAGTTCTTTGTTAAGAAGCTCAGCACGTTTCGGGCCTACGCCTTTCAGAAATTCTATCTTTGTCTGAAGAATATTGACCATTTTAACGAATAAATTTTGGAGAGGTAAAATTATAAAATAATTAGGAATTAGGAGTTAGGAATTAGGAATTATTTTAAGGAAGTTCATATATAAAAAAAGTGCCACTATGATTATAGCAGCACTTCCTTTAGACCTTAGCCATTAGCCCTTAGTCATATTAATATTCCCAAAGGTTTTGTTCAAAATCTATGATAGATTGTTTGATACGTTCTGATTCACGAAGAGCGTCAACGCCTGTTGCGTATTCATTAATGCTACGGTCGAACATATTATCTTCTCTGATGATGTAGCTATCGAAGATTCTTCTCATGAAAACATCGTCATAGCTAAGTTTAGCTGCTGAGTTTGAGCGGTTGAAGAATGGAGCAGCCACCAATACCTTGCGGAGGTTTTCATCGTAAGGAATCCAGCACAAACGTTGTGGAACGAGTTCACCGTCTTTCTCAACGACTCTGATTGGACAGATAGCAATGATCTTAACGAGCATCTCTGATCTTTGTTTGTCGAAATACCATTCTTCTTTTATTTGGCAACGTTGTACTTCAGCAGAATTCATTTCTGACTCGACATTCTTAACATCGATTACATTGCCATAATCGTCTGTTGTCTGAATTTGTTGCACACTTGTTATCTGTGACTTGATTTCTTCCCAGCTTGTTGGGTTAATCAATTCACCTGTGATTGTTTCATCTTTATAAGCCACAACGCCTGATGTTGGATCCAACAAAGCCTCTTTCAATATAGTATAGAGATTCTTGAGGTTTTTGTGAGGTGTTGTTGGGAAATAAAAACCTTGGTTCATCTTTTGACGGAAGTCTATTTCGCGCCAAATAGTTTTTTTCCACATGACATCGGCTTCTCTAACATAAGTGGAAGTCATAGGTGCTCTGACACCTGTTCCATTTTCTTCATAGATTCCGTCTTGTACTGATGTTTCATTGTCAAAGAAGTTTTGAGCTGTAGCTTCAGGTACGAATGAAAGACCTAATCCTATGAAACCTAATATTACAAATAATTTCTTCATTTATGCTGTTATTTTAAATTAATTCTTAAGTTCAATAGTGATAGGAGTATTAAGTATACGTTCCTCACCATCTGGAGATTTAACTCTGATATTTTCTATTGTGATACGTTGGCCACGTCTTGCGCTCTTCACGAGCTCTTCAACATCTTTATTGAATTTACGACCTTGAATACCTTTGATTGGTTTAAGGTAGCCGCCAACGATTGTTGACACATCATAAGAAAGGATTTGTGAATGATAACCTTCGAAGTCGAAGTCTGGCATTGTAAGCACGAAGCCGCCTGCTGCCAATATCTCTTCCTTAGTGAATTTATCGTTTGTCTTGCCATTAAGTACAGGAACAGGGTCTGGAGTACGTTTCAAGCGGAAGTCGCAATTATCCAAAACCATTCTCTTGCCGTCTATCATTGTAGATACTGTAACGGTAGTGGTATTGCCATCGTTGCCTGGTTTGACGAAGTATTCACCATTATTACCTTTGATAAGTTCACCGTTAGTCACATCAACGCTGATTTGATTTGTTGTGAAGCCAGGAGCTGAGATTGCTATAGGGTTTTCCAAACCTCTATACATCACGTTCATCTTAGTTGGAGTCACGTTTGCTGATGGAGGTGCTACTGTATAAGATGTATGGAATGGATAAGGTTCAATCTCGCCTGTCATAGGGTTTTTCATTTCTACGACACCAGCTATTGACTGTTCGCCTTCTGCATTTGCAGGCACCTTAATCTTTATGACACCTTTTTTGCTAGACACTTCGTTAATTGCATTCTTGCTAGCTTTTGAAAAGTCTTTGACGCCTTTTGCATATTTAGCGTTGAATTCCTTTGTATTGTCTGAAGCAACGATAAATACATCAGCCTCATAGTCCTGACCTTTCAAAACATAAGTTGTCTTTGGGAAGACCTTAGCTTCCAATGTGTTGAATTTAAAGTCGCTTGCACCGATGTTTTTATATAACTCAGAGATAGCGTCATACTCGGCTGTTTGCACTTCACCAACAATCTCATTGATGACAGAAATAGCTGCAGGGATGATAATGTGGTTGAAGTTCTTCATTTCCCATGTGAGAGGTTCGCCGCTTGCTGCGTAATATTGTCCATCAGTAATCAAACCGATATGATCTTCAAAGTTGTCAATACCAGCTTCACCCAATGTCTTCACTAGATATTGGCGATATTCCTCTATTTTATTACGTAATATCTCAGCGTTACCTTGTTCAATCATGAAAGCTGTGACAGCATCATGTTTGTCTTTACCGGCGATATTATCGAAGTTGACTTTATGGAATACGCGTCTGTTCTTTGCAGGATCTGCCTTTTCCTTATCCATAATTACAGCGTCCTCTTCTTTTTCTGGATTGAAAAGCTTGTCTTCAGTGACGCCGTTATTTTGCAATAACAAAGCGAGTTTTATATCTCTTTCGATGAAGTTGATAAACTCATCTGTCTTTGTACGTATTTCTTGAGCTTTATTCCAATACTCAGCTGTTTTTTCAGGATGCTTGTTATATTGTTGCTCAAAAGTATCGTAATAGTCTTCTATCTTCTTATCGACGCTAGAGTAGGCATTTTCAAGGCCGTCGTTCACTGTTGTGAAAGCATCGATAACTTCGACAGAAACGTTCAAAGCTAGCAAGGCGGTAAGAACGAGATACATCATACCGATCATCTTCTGCCTTGGGGTTTCTTTTGCTCCTGACATGTTTAATTTTTTTTATTGAGTTAATAATAGCTTAATAAAAATCTACAGTTATTATGCTTTTACATTCATTGCTGAAAGCATGTTGCCATAAACTGTGTTAAGAGCTGTCATGCGTTTTGACAAGTCAGTAATTTGATGGTTAAGAGCTTCTGTTGATGTTGCAGATGCGTTAACTTTCTCAATATATTCTGACATTGTTTTATTCAACTTGTTGTTTGTTTCAGCAACTATAATAGAGCTTTGGAGTTGTACTTCAAGAGCGCCTACTGCTTCTGTTGCTTTTTTCATAGCCTTAGCGTAATCGTTTGTTGCAGCTACAGCGTTGCTGATTTCTGCCATCTGAGCTGCATTTTCGCTAAGTTTGCTAATGCCTGCGCCTAATCTTTCGAGTACTTGTTCGTTGATGTTAGCTTTAGCGAACATCTCGTCTAATTGTGTTGCAGATGTATTATTTGTATTTCTTGCTTTTCTTTCTGTTGAGGTTTCACCGCCTTCTGCCAATTCTGGATAAACCTTTGTCCAATCTGGCTCCATATGTGGTGATTCGAATGATGACATGATAAAGATGAAAGCTTCTACAGACAAACCAACAGCCAACATAATATTAGCAGCTTGACCTGGTAACCAGTGGGTAAGTTTAAACAAAGCGCCGACGAGAACAACAGCTGCTCCCCAGCCATAAATATAACCCATTACAATTTTACCTTTTTTGCTCTGCATCCAGCGAACGAACTTCTTCATAACTTTTTCTATTTTTAATTATAAATCTTTTTTACTAATCAATAAACTCTTGATGCCTTTCCCATATTATCTCCCTTATTGCGGCCGAGATAAGGCTGTACACAACGGAAACCGATATAACATTTAGCTGTATCTTGATATTCGTATGTACGTGTTGTAACTTCGAGGTAGTATGCTATATCTTTCCATGAACCGCCACGAACGACTTTTCTCTTCATGATAGCAGGATCTGAATCTTTAGCGTTGTATGTATAGTTAGGGTTCATGTCCCAAGTCTGGCTGTATGACAATGGGTCATAAGCGCTGTTTGTCCATTCTGCCACATTACCTGCCATATCATACAAGCCCCAGTCGTTTGGTGGATAGTGACCGACGATCACGGTTCTCAAGCCACCGTCTGCTATATAATTACCGCGTAAAGGTTTGAAGTTTGCATAGAAGCAGCCTCTTTCGTTACGAGTATATGGGCCACCCCATGGATATGGGTTGAGGTTGTTGCCACCGCGAGCAGCCCACTCCCATTCAGCTTCTGTTGGGAGACGGAACTCTGACAACATAGCTTCACCTTTTTGTGATTTCAAGTATTTGTTAAGCTTTTCCGTACGCCAGATACAGAATGCCTTGGCTTGGTTCCAGTTGACACCGACAACAGGATAATGGTCATAAGCAACATGCCAGAAGTATTTCTCTGTCAATGGGTCGTTGAATGAATATGCGTAATCATAAATCCAAGCTAATGTATCTGGATATACATTGATCTTGTCTTTCTTAATATAGACTGATCTATCTCTCATACCTTGAGGACGATTTGCCAAAGCTGCATCTTGATAGTTTGCGTCATTTCTAAACTCTTTCTTTGCTGCTGATTGGAGGTCTATCCAATAGTATTCATAGTACAATTTTCTTGTATCTATCTCTTTTCTTCCGAAGAAACGTTCAGACTCTGGCAAGAACAACTCTTCAACGAGTGTTTCATCGTTCCAGTCTATGTCTTCTTCCCAATTCAAGATTGGAGGGTCATATTCTGCTCCAGTCTTTGGATTTTGGCTTATCATATAAGCTTCTCCATTATCGCCTTCACTTAATATTTTACGTGCGATAGAGTCTCTTACCCAATACACAAACTCACGATATTCGTTATTTGTGATTTCTGTCTCATCCATAAAGAATGCCGATACAGAGATTGTCTTAGGCTGTGTTATTTGACTTGAAGCCACATCTTGTCCACCAACACCCATAGTATAACTTCCAAGTGGAACGAACACCATTCCGTATGGATCTTCATGATTGAATGGCTGAGATTGTTTTCTTACACCTACTAACTCTCCTTGGTTTGTATCGCTACAACTTACAAGAGCTAAGATAACAAAACTTAATACTAATAACTTTTTCATTATTTTATTTGATTTATACTTATTTTCTCAACTTAATATTTACACAATTTGCAAATGTATAAAATATCTATATAATCTATATCTATCTTCTACAAATATCTAATATTATGATAAATTCTAGGAGATTTCTCCAGATTCATCTTGAACAAATAACTTACACATATCTCATGAGAACCCTGAACAGCTATGCCCATTGTGTTTATGTCGTATGAATATGATATCTGTATGTCATTAAACTTGAATCCTACCATCGCTGCCACCGACTCCTGAAAACGATAATTTATACCGCCCCACACCTTATTATTATATAACAGCCTTGCACCTGCATTGAACTGCGTAGATGCGATGTCGCTCATGATACACATTGATGGCAGAAGCTTAAACAACGGATTGTTGAACTGATATTCATAACCAGCCATTAAATAAAAAGTCCTATCACCTACGAAACTCGCACTTGTAGTTGCGCTCGATGATAGTTCTTTACCTTTTGATTCAAATAAACTTGTAACTGATAATCCGACGTAGAAGGTTTCAGGAATCTGCCAGAACAAACCGAAGTTGGCATCTACCAGCATATCGCTCTGCTCTCCTTTTGGCAAGGCTGGATCGTTGTCTACCATAGGATGATAGTTGTTGAAATCAACACTACGGTTCACCATACCCAATGCCAAGCCTATACCCAAAGTACCGGCGCCAAGGTCTGCATGAAACGAATAACCCATATTGATATTGACATTTTCCTCAAATCCTATTTTGTCATTCATTATTGACAATGAAGCGCCGCCTTTCAACATTGGAATTGGCATATCTCCTGAGAACAGCATTGTCTTTGGTGCAACGCTATTGCCATTCATATCTTTAAATCCTGTCCATTGGTCTCTGTAGATTCCCATCACGTTAACGCCATCACTAAGTCCAGCGAAACCAGGGTTGACACAAGCATAAGAATTACTGTAATTTGTGAACATAGGTGCCTGTTGGGCCATTATGATTCCACTGACCGCAACAAAAATAATCATCAATATGTATCTTATCTTTTGCACTTTATTTATCACTATATTTTTCTTAAACTTATATTTCTTATGTTTATTGTGTTCAAAAACAAATTAGAACAGCCATCTTATGATATCATTGCCGTTGGCGAAAATCAAGAGTGCTAGCAATATTACAAGTCCGACAGACTGTGCTATTTCCAAGAACTTGTCGCTTGGTTTTCTTCTTGTTATTATCTCAACCAACAAGAAAAGTACATGACCGCCATCCAATGCTGGTATAGGCAAGATATTCATGACAGCCAAAATGATAGATAGCAATGCTGTGAGATTCCAGAATGCTAACCAATTAAATGTATTTGGGAAGATACTGCCTATGGTTATAAATCCGCCGATACTCTTATATGCTTCTGTCTCAGGTTGGAATATAAGTTTCAACGAATTCCAATAGTCGCTGAGTTCTTGTCCTGTCTTATTGAATCCTTTAGGTATCGCTTCGAAGAATGAATACTCTACTGTGCTGAAATTGATGGTTTCCGTATATGCTCCGATTTTTGCTTCTTTTGGCAAATGCATAGCTACCTGCAAAGTATCGCCTGAACGAATCACGCCGAGAATGATATCTGTATCCGCAAATTGTGCGATATTCTCAGTGAAGTCCTGGAAATATGGAACTGTCACATCATTGATCTGAACGATTCTATCTCCAATTTGCATTCCTGCTTCTTTTGCGACTGAACCTACAGAAAAGTCTTTGATGACAAATGGAACCTGGTATGACAACAACAACTCTTTGGAATTAATCATCTTTGCGACTGCATCTTCCGGAACTTCAATGCTTATCTTTTCACCGGCTCTTTCTATCTCGATAGTTTTAACGTCTTCCAAGATAAGTTCCATCTGGATCTTGCTGAAGTCCTCGATATATTTGCCATCCAATGACAATATCTTATCGCCGTCTTGAAGTCCGATTTCCTTAGCCAAATCGCTGGTAACGATGCCATATTTGTTCACCTCTGCTGTTGAGATGTATTGTTCACCTTGAGAAATAAGCAATCCGGTGTAGATGAAATAAGCTAAAACCACATTCATTACAACGCCGCCAATCATGATGATAAGTCTTTGCCAAGCTGGTTTGCTTCTGAATTCCCATGGCTGTGGTTCTTGCTGCATCTGGCCTAAGTTCATCGACTCATCGATCATGCCAGCGATGCTGCAATAACCTCCGAGAGGAATCCAACCGATACCGAATTCTGTGTGTTCTTCATCTGTACGCCAATCGTCTTGAGGAAGTGATTTAAGGTCGATGGCTTCGTAAGTATAAGATTTCTTTTTGGTTATTGGGTCGATATGTTCGTGGGTGATAAATTTATCAGGAACATTCTTGCTGAAGAAAGCGAAGCGCCATTTTCCATGGACTTTTTTGCATCTGAAGATAGAGAACTTTGGATTGAAGAACATATAGAACTTCTCCACTCTTGTCTTGAAAATGACAGCTGCTATAAAATGACCGAACTCATGTATCAAAACCAATAATGACAATGACATCACGAGTTGTATGATTTTTATTAAGATATCCATTTTTATAAAATTAGTTTAGCTTGCAAAGATACGAAAAATAGTTTATTGAAGATTGCTTTCAAAAGAAATATAATCTTCTGGATTTAACGGCGTTCCGTTGTACCACAATTCGAAGTGGAGATGAGGTCCTGTAGAGAGGCTTCCGCTGTTGCCATATATCGCAATAGCATCACCTGCGTTGACAAAATCGCCTTCCTCTTTCAATAGAACGGCATTATGCTTATAAATAGAAAATAAATTCCCATTATGCTGTATTCCAATGCAATAGCCATTCTCAACCGTCCAGTCCGAATATACTACAGTACCGTCAGCAGTGGCTTTAATCACAGAATTGTTGCTTGCAACCAAATCCGTTCCGAAGTGCTTTGCTTCTCTGTTGAAATGATTTGTCACAATGCCATTTATTGGCGCGAAGAATGAAACCAACTTGAATTCCTGATAAATATCTGACATTATTCCATTACCGAACAAGTTGTTACGGGTCTCTTCTTCATAACTCTGTCTGAAAATACTATCTTGTGGAGAGTTCTTTATCACGATATTATCAAAATTCGTATTGACAGATTTTGTCAAAAGAGAACTGATGCTATCACTTTCAAAATTATCTCCTGAGATAATCCTCTTCAGATTATTGATATATAAATCTTTATATCTGAAAACCTCTTCCAGGGAATCAGCTCTTCTTTCCATTTCATATACACGTCTGTTCAGGCTTACGTCTGTATATCCAGGAATGTATTCCCTCAAAGGCGTAAAAGCTATCAGATAGGTAACCAACACTATAAGCAATACTGACGAGAATATCAGAATATTAAAAAAGTTTAACAGAGTAAGTTTAAAATGAACTTTCTCTTCGTATGTATCGTTATTATAAACTACTATACGATACTTTTTCCTTATCCTATCCTTCAGTTTCTCTCTCTTGCTGGCAGGGTCTTTCTTGCTCATAAAGTATTATTTTGAAAGATTATATCTATCTGGATGTTTAGCTGATATGCCACGATAGAATTTCTCCATCTCTTTCCAATCTTCCTCGTAATTACCTGTCGGATAAAGCACTGGACCGAAACCTAATTCTTTTTTCTCGTAATCCAAGAAACCGAGTACGATAGGCACATTTGCCTTATTTGCTATGAAATAAAAACCTTTCTTCCAATTATGAACAAGCTTTCTTGTTCCTTCCGGTGCGATGATAATATTCAAATCATCGTATTTTCCGAACAAGGCAGCTGCTTGATTTACAACATTATTTCTTCCACTTCTGTCGACAGGTATGCCGCCGAGCTTCAACAATATCGACTTCAACACTGGAATATCGAAGAGTTCTTTCTTTATCAGATATCTCACATTTCTGTCAAGATAACAATAAGCGAGACGACCGAGAATAAAATCAGCCATGCTAGTGTGAGGAGCCACTGTGATGACACATTTCTTAACATCCTCAGGGATGACGCCCACAAGCTTCCATCCAAGAAGATCAAATGTTTTTCTACCTAACCAATTCCACATTCCCATAACTTATATATCTAATTGTAAATTAAGTGATTCTCTAATATTAGCGACATTAGGATTATCGCTTGCCATTTTCTCAAACTTCTGTTTGTCGGTATACAAAACAACTTCTTTAGGTCTTTCGACAACCACTTCCTTGAGAGCAAACTGATTGTTATGCAGCGCATTCTTAAGATGCTCATGAAGCGCATACATATTATTCTGGTCTTTAACGACCAATATATTATCTATCTTAAAACTAACTTTTGACGAATCTATTATTGTCGGTTCCGCATTTTTAATTCCCGCGACAAAAACAGGCGAGGTGTTCTGGTACTTTTCTACGAAACTATTCCATGCCGTCGTCAATTGCTCTTGAGTAAAGGGCGTATTCCAGACCTCCTCAACGACTTCCTCCTTCTTTGGTTCCTCTGCCGTGATTGAAATAGTGCTGGTCCTTCCCAATCTGCCGACTCTTACAGCTGTTGGCTGCTGGCTGCTGACTGCTGGCTGTTGGCTACTGGCCATTGGCTGTTGGTTGTTGGCTGCTGGCTGCTGGCTACTGGCCATTGGCTGTGGAGTTTGCACTTGAGGGCGTGGTTGCACCTGTGGTTGTGGTTGAGGCTGAGGTTGAGGTTGCATTTGTTGCTGCACCTGTACCTGAGGCTGTGGTCGCATTTGAGCCATTGGCTGTGGGCTGTTGGCTGTTGGCTGTTGGCTGCTGGCCATAGGCTGTTGTCTGTTGACCGTTGTCTGTTGACCTTCTACATAGCACATCTTCATCAAACAGATTTCAAGATGAAGTCGTTTGTTATTGCTATTTCTGAAATTCAAATCGCATTGATTAGCAAGATCCAGAGTCTTCAAAAGGAAATACTGAGAACATTTCTGAGCCTGTTCTGCATATCTTGCTTTAAGTTGTCGGCTGACCTCCATCAAGTCAACGAGTCGCTCGTCTCTGCCAAGAAGCAGATTTCTGAGATGACTTGCCAATCCTTGGATAAAATGCTGGATGTCAAATCCATTTTCCACAACATTGTTAAGCAACAACAAAATCGAGTTATTGTCCTTATTGAGAATATAATCCACCATTCTGAAATAATATTCATAATCAAGGACATTGAGGTTATTGATGACGTCTTTATATGTAATGTTCTTACCAGAGAAACTTACCATCTGGTCGAAGATAGAGAGAGCGTCACGAAGAGCGCCGTCAGCTTTTTGAGCGACTATATTAAGTGCTTCTTCTTCAGCAACAATACCTTCTTTAAGTGCGATATTCTGCAGATGCTGGCTGATATCGTCAACAGTAATTCTCTTGAAATCAAAGATTTGACATCTCGACAAAATTGTTGGGATAATCTTATGTTTTTCTGTAGTAGCAAGAATAAATTTGGCATACGCTGGTGGCTCTTCCAATGTCTTAAGGAAAGCATTGAAAGCCGCTTGTGAGAGCATGTGAACCTCGTCAATGATATACACTTTATATTTACCGACTTGAGGAGGTATTCTCACCTGATCAACGAGATTGCGGATGTCGTCGACGGAGTTGTTTGAAGCGGCATCCAACTCATAGATGTTAAACGAGTTAGAATTATTGAAGCTTCTGCATGATTCGCATTCGTCGCAAGCCTCCATATCGGCAGTAGGATTCATGCAGTTTATGGTCTTGGCCATAATTCTGGCACATGTCGTCTTACCCACACCTCTTGGTCCACAGAACAAGAACGCTTGCGCTAAAGTATTAGTTCTTATCGCATTCTGCAATGTGGATGTAATAGCTTTCTGTCCGACTACACTATCAAAAGTTATTGGTCTATATTTTCTTGCTGATACTACAAAATTATCCATGATAACAATTTTTTCGTGCTGTAAAATTACGAGTTTTCTGTGATTCTTTTTAATTTTTTTATAAAAAAAGTTCATATATAAACTCTAATTATATATTTTTGCATATTTGGAAAAATATTAAAAATAAAAGACTAAAAAAAGAGTTATATTTCTCGATTAGATTTTAAATTGTCAGAAAAGTGTTGAAAATCAGAAATAACAGATACAAGGTTATCGCTGCATTATTTGCGATATTGATATTGAGCTCATGTTCCACAAAGAAAAACAAATGGAACAGAAGGGTTTATCATAATATGACCAGTCATTATAACGTCTGGTGGAACGGCGATCAAAGCGTCAGAGAAGGTGAAAAGTCGTTGAAGGAAAACGTAAAAGACGATTACACCGGCATACTTCCTGTGTTCAACTACGGAACAAAAGAAAACGCGCTGTCTCTAAACTCAAATATGGATAGAGCCATCGAGAAATCATCAATTTGTATCCAACGCCACTCCATGTATTTCGGAGGAAAAGAATATGTCAAATGGATTGACGATTCTTATCTCCTCATGGCCAAGGCAAACTTCTACAAACAAGAGTATATTCCTGCACGCCGCACTTTCGACTTCGTCGCAAATTCATACAAAGACGACGACATAAAACATGTGGCTAATCTTTGGCTGGCAAAAACCTATATTGAAACACAACAATATCCTAAAGCCGAATCACTTTTACAATCTTTAATAGTGACGACAGCCGAAAATGATAAGATGCCAAAATATGTCAGAAACAACCTCGACTTGGTTTTAGCAGATTATTATATCAAAATCAAGCAATATGACAATGCCGTTAAATATCTCAGAAGCGCATTGTTAAAGAACCTTAAGAAAGACACCAGAGCAAGAACAATGTTCATCTTGGGTCAGATCTATGAACGTCAAGGTCATAATGCTAAAGCTACCGAACAGTTCAAATCTGTGATTCAGAAACACCCTGGTTACGAGATGACATTCGAAGCACAGATGTATCTTGCAAAATGCCACAACTCAAGTGACACGTCAAGCATCATGAAGATGTTCTGGAAAATGCTCGATGACACCAAAAACACAGAATATAAAGACAGAATATATTACGCCATGTCTGACGTCGCATTCAGAAAAGACAACGAAGACCTTGGCATCAAATATCTTAGAAGATCTGTCGCTACAAGTACAACGAACACCAGACAAAAAGTGAAATCATCACTTAAGGTAGCGTCTATGTTGTTCGACAACAAAGACTATGTATTGTCACAGGCTTATTACGACACAGTAGTGATGACTATGGACAGCAGCTATCCAGAATACGACAGTCTCCTCAACTTATCAGTCATGTTATCCGACCTTGTCGACAATCTCACCACATATCAATTGCAAGACAGTTTGTTACGTCTCGTAAAGATGGACTCTGTGTCTAGAAATAAGATCATCGCTGGCATCATCGAGGATTATAAGGCCGAGCAAGAACGTCTTGCAAAAGAGAAAGAACTTGAGGAGCAGCTGTCACTTCTCGGCGGCGATGAGATCGCGAATCCTAATATGTCTGCACCGATGGCCGGCAACGGAGCTACAGCATCATGGTATTTCTACAATCAGGCTTCTCTCACACGCGGCGCCGCTGAATTTAGAAACAAATGGGGCAACAGAACACTTGAAGACTACTGGTTCATCAAAAACAAGAAAAGCATGATGACAGAGGAAGAAGCTACTGAAAACGAGCTCCTTGAATATTTCACAGAAGAAGAATTATCAACACTTTCAGAAGAAGAGATAGAGAAACTATTGGAAGAACGCAAGAACGAAACACCTGCCGATACAGCTCAATATCAGCCAACAGACATAGGCTACTACTTGCAACAGCTCCCATTCTCAGAAAAGCAACAGAAAGAAGCTAACGAGCAGATTCTCCAAGCCTTGAACAATATCGGCTACATCTATTATGACAATTTGGAGGATTACAAAAACTCAATAGAATCTTATACTGAACTGAACCAACGTTTCCCTGGAAACGAACACGAACTAACATCTTGGTATTATCTTTACAAGATGCATACAGCACAGAAAAACAATAGCGAAGCTAATACATACAAGGATAAAATACTTGCAAAATATCCAGATTCTAACCAGGCTAAAATCATCATCGATCCTGAATATTTTGTTAAAGAACAAGGTAAAGGCCTAGAGTCATCAAATCTTTATGAAGAGACTTTCGAGGCACTTAAAAACGGTAAGTACAAGAAAGTCAGAGCTAACGTAAACAAAGCTCGCACATTATGTCCTGACGACACTTTGCTGATGCCACGCTTCGAATATCTTGATGCAATCGCTGCTGGAAACGTTTATGTCGTCGACTCTATGGCATATTCTTTATACAGACTCATCCAGAAGTATCCTACAAGCAGCATCAAGCCTCATGCTATCGAGATTCTCTTGAAAGCCAACGAGATGTACAACTTAGGACTCCCTATAGAAAGCGCTCGTCAGAAAGAAAAGGCTGCTGCTAAAGAATATCCTTACTCAGACAATCCTAACGATAAGTATTACGTAATGATTATATGTAATACCAAGAACGTGAGAGTCAATCCGTTAAAGGTACGTCTCAACGACTTCAACAAAGACAGCTTCAGAATGATGCAGCTCGAAGTCAAGAATGTGATGTTAAGCAAACAAGAAGCCATCATCACTATCGAAGAGTTTGAAAACGAAGCAAAAGCCAACGATTATAAAACCGCTATGTTCTTGACTGACTATCTCTTCGGAGGATTGAAGCAAGATCATTATAAAGTTCTTCTTATCTCAAAGAGCAATTATCCAATATTCTTCAGTAACAAGAATGTTGATGAGTATATAGAATTCTTAAATCAATAACAATGATAAAAAACAATAGTATGAATAATGAAAGTCCAGCCAGAAACATTATAGGCAACGGAACTATAATAAAAGGTGAAATAGAATCTAATGGCGACATCAGAATTGATGGAAAAGTTTTAGGCACTTTAAAATCTACAGGCAAGATTGTCTTGGGACAAAATGGCATCATAGAAGGTGACATCTTCTGCAAACAAGCAGATCTGTCAGGTCACGTAAAAGGAAAGCTTAACGTCGATGAGTTAACATCTATGAAGTCAACAGCATATTTCGAAGGTGAGCTCAGCACAAAACAACTTTACATTGAAATCGGCGCTAAGTTTATCGGTAGATGTGAAATGGGCAGCACTGAAGCTCCAAAAATTGAAAACAAGAAATAATGAAGTATCAGCATACTAAATTCTTTATTTCATTATTCTGTGTTACTGCTTTGGCAACAGCACTAACATTCGTTCTTAAATATATTGTACCTCAGATAATCACACTATATTGGCCAGGATTGATATTATTCTTTGTCATAATGAATGTCATAATTTACTTCATGACTGCCAAAGTAAAAAGCAAGAATGACATCAATAAGACGACACATTTTCATATGCTCACAACGATACTGAAACTTGTCGTTTGTCTTGCAATCATAGCGACATATTCGATAATGTTTTCTGAAAGTGCCAAAGCATTCGTCGTTTCATTTTTAGTGTATTATTTGTGTTACACATTATTCGAAACCTTTGTGAAGATAAAAATTAATAATTAGTGATGAATAACGAGATTATTGGTTATGAAAGGATTGACAAATTCAATCCTGAGAAATTAGAGAAATTACAAGAACATTATGCAGCGATTTTAGAATTGCTTGGCGAAGACGTCACCAGAGAAGGTCTTGAAAAGACTCCTTTGCGCGTTGCCAAATCAATGCAATTCTTAACACAAGGCTATACGATGGACCCTAAAGAGATTCTACTTTCTGCAAAATTCAAGGAAGACTATCGTCAAATGGTTGTGGTTAAGGACATTGAACTGTTCTCTTTGTGCGAGCACCACATGATACCATTTATCGGCAAGGCACACGTCGCTTATATACCAAACGGTTACATCACAGGATTAAGCAAGATAGCACGTGTTGTAGAAGCCTATTCACGTCGTCTTCAAGTCCAGGAACGACTCACCACACAGATCAAAGAAGCCATCAACGAGGCATTGCATCCATTGGGAGTGGCAGTCGTCATCGAGGCACGCCATTTGTGCATGAGCATGCGCGGCGTACAGAAACAAAGTTCTGTCACAACGACATCAGACTTCACTGGCGCCTTCGAGAGAAGCGAGACAAGAGCAGAGTTCTTGCAGCTCATCGGATCAAATTTACATTGATTAAAATTCAGTACAGACCTGTCAATGATGTAATTTATAATATGAATACGAATCATTTTTAGTCAAAATACATCATTGACGCGTCTCTACTATAAACTATAAACTATAAACTATAAGACCATGTATCAATTCAATAACAACTACGACCAACGAGTGATGTCACAAGAGATGACAAGATCATTTGTTTCTAACGTATTTTTATGGATGTTTGCAGCGCTCGGATTGACAGCAGCGACTGCATTTTTATTCGGAACAAACGCTAACCTTATGAGTCTGCTGATCAGTGTATCACCAGAAGGTTATGCCAAGATATCAGCATTAGGCTGGATTGTGACATTCGCTCCTTTAATTATCGTATTCACAATGTCTGCAGGAATCAACAGACTGTCAGTGCAAAAGACTGTCATTTTATATGTCGCTTATTCAATCTTGATGGGCATGAGCCTCAGCTTCATTTTCTGGGCATATACCACAGCATCTATCTTCAAGACATTCATCATCGCATCTGGCATGTTCGGCGTGATGGCAGTATTAGGCTATACCACAAGCACCGACTTGACAAAATTCGGTTCATTCCTCTTCATGGCATTGATAGGCGTTATCATCGCTACATTAGTCAACTTCTTCATGCACAGCGCAAGATTAGACTATATCATAAGCATCGCTGGCGTTCTCATCTTCACAGGATTGACAGCCTTCGACGTACAGAAGATAAAACAAATAGGAAACGCAGGTATCAACGATGGCGACGCCATGGCAAAAATCACTATCCATGCAGCCTTGACACTCTACCTCGACTTCTTGAACCTCTTCTTATATTTACTCAGATTCTTCGGAAGAAGAGATTGATTAATTCATAATTCAGTACAGACGTGTCAATGATGTAATTTACAATATGAATACGAATCATTTTTAGTCAAAATACATCATTGACGCGTCTCTACTATTAACTATAAACTATTAACTTTATATGAAAGCTTACGTTTTTCCGGGACAGGGTGCCCAATTTGTTGGAATGGGAAAAGATCTTTATGACAGATTCCCTAAGGCTAAGGATATGTTTAACAAGGCAAACGGCATCCTCGGATTCTCTATCACTGACATTATGTTCGAAGGAACAGCAGAAGACTTGAAACAGACAAAAGTCACACAACCTGCCATCTTCCTTCACTCAGTTATCTTAGCCAAGATGCTTGGCGACACTTTCAAGCCAGACATGGTTGCTGGTCATTCTTTAGGCGAATTCTCAGCATTGGTAGCAAACAACACACTTCAGTTTGAAGACGGTTTGCGTCTGGTTGCAGCACGTGCCAACGCCATGCAGGCAGCTTGCGAAGAGAACCCTGGCACAATGGCAGCAGTTCTCGGTTTGGAAAATGAAAAAATAGAATCAATCTGCGCTTCAATAAAAGACGAAGTCGTTATCGCAGCCAACTACAACTGTAACGGACAAGTCGTTGTTTCCGGCAGCCTCAAAGGCGTCGAGATCGCATGCAACCTTCTCAAAGAAGCTGGCGCTAAACGCGCTCTCCCACTTCAGGTCGGCGGCGCATTCCACAGCCCTCTCATGGAACCAGCACGCGTCAAACTCGCAGAAGCAATACAAAACACAAAATTCAGCCAAGGCATCTGCCCTATCTACCAAAACGTCACCGGTCAGGCAGTGACATCACCTGATATCATAAAAGCAAATCTCATCTCACAACTGACAGCTCCAGTACGCTGGACTCAGACAATGAACAATATGATTGCAAACGGTTTGAAAGAAGTCGTTGAAGTAGGTCCTGGCACTGTATTGCAAGGCTTATTTAAAAAAGCAGGCTCTGAACTTCAATTGTCAAGCGCAAATGTGGAATGAATTAAAATGAACAATTAATAACGTTCAACCATTATATAGAGGCGTATCCGTGATACATAACACTAACCATCATCGATACGTCTCTTTTTTTATATCAACTACATAATATAAGTCATGAAAAAACAATCTCTGATGCCGTTAATATATTCCATCATCCTTACTGTAGGCGTGATATTCGGCATATATATAGCAAAATCTAACGGCATCACCTCTGCACCTAAAAACAGTAGCAATACATTTATCAACGACATCTTTTCTTTGATAGACAAAGAATACGTCGATACTATAAATATCAAAGACCTTCAGATAAAAGCCGTCAACCATGTCCTTGAGTCGATGGATCCTCATAGCGAATACATCAAGCCTGAAATCCTTGACGATGTCAACGACAACCTTCACGGCAGCTTCCACGGCATAGGCGTCTCCTTCAGAATAGAGAAAGACACCATCGCCATCATCAACACCATCAAAGGCGGACCTTCTGAGAAAGTCGGCATTATGGCAGGCGACAGAATTGTGTATGTCAACGACACTCTCATCGCAGGTACAAAGATCACCAACAAAGATGCAATGCGTCTCCTCAAAGGCCCTAAGAAGACAAAGGTAGACGTCAAGATCAAACGCCGCGGCATAGAAGAACTGCTCGACTTCACCATCATAAGAGACGTGATACCTACTCACAGCGTCGACGTGGCTTATATGATCAACGACAATATCGGTTTCATCAAGATGACGAAATTCTCTGCCACCACACATAAGGAATTCGTCGAAGCAGTAAGGAAGCTTAAGTCGGAAGGCATGACACAGCTCATCCTCGACCTGAGAGACAACACAGGAGGCTATCTCGGCGAGGCTGTCAACATCGTTGACGAGATGTTGTCTGACAATAATCTGATAGTATATACCGAAGGAGAACATCGCGACAGGTCATATCTCTTCTCACGTCGCAGAGGTTTGTGGGAAGACAAAGACGTCGTCGTGCTCATCAACGAAGGCTCAGCCAGCGCAAGCGAGATCGTGGCTGGCGCTCTCCAGGATAACGACAGAGGCACCATCATCGGACGCCGTTCCTACGGCAAAGGCCTCGTGCAAGAACAATTCGACCTAGGAGAAAACGGAGCTCTGCGTCTCACCGTAGCACGTTATTATACACCTACAGGACGCTGCATACAAAAGCCTTTCGAAGGCAGCAAGGAAGAATATCTGCTTGAAGAATATTCACGTTACGAGACAGGCGAGATGTTCAGCATCGACAGCATACACTTCGCTGATTCGTTGAAATATATCACCCCAAAAGGAAAGATAGTATATGGCGGCGGTGGCATCATGCCTGATATCTACGTGCCTCTTGCTAACGACAGCAGCCATTATTTCTTCAACAAGATGGCTAATAGCGGCATCTTGTTCCAATATGCTTTCGACTATGCCGACTCACATCGTAAGGAGATATTAAATTACGGTGACGCTAAAAACTTCAACGAAAACTTCATCTTCACTGATGCCATGTTCAATGAACTGATGCGTCGTACGGAAGAAAAGAAAATCACTGGAGATAAAGAAGATAAAGCCAAGGCGAGAGAACTCTCAGAACCATTATTCAAGGCTTATGTCGCGAGAGACGTCTTCGGTGATGAAGCGTTCTATCTTCTCTACGAACCAATGGATGAGATACTTCAGAAAGCCTTGGAGGTGTTGGAATATTAGAAATTCAGAAATTCAGAAACTCAAAAATTCAGAAATTCAGAAATTCAGAATTTTTTGGTATAATTGCCAAAAATGGTTGGTAAAACCTTTGTAATATACTGATACATAGAATAATATAATAACTTTGATGAAAACGTTTTCATCAAAGTTATTTTTTATGTCAAAAACAAGGAGAGAAAGTATACTCAAATCAGCT